>NZ_CP011567.1:4549666-4861000 GCF_001655615.1 Pseudomonas sp. GR 6-02 | reverse complement strand
CGGACGACACGGCGTTGTTGGTGCCATTGAGTGGACCGAACAGGCCCATCGGCGCGAGGATCAGCGAGCCCAGCAACACGCCCAGCACAATCGCCCAGACGCCCGCCTGAAAAGACAGGCCGAACAGTACCGGGAAACTGCCGAGCACGGCGGTGGCGAAGGTGTTGGAACCGCCGAAGATCATCCGGAACAAGTCCGTCGGGCCTGCGGTGCGTTCGTTGTCCGGGATCTGCTCGACCCCGTAGGTTTCAATTTGCGTAAGGCTTTGGTCTTTGTTGTTGTTATTCATGATCTGCTCCGATCATAAAGGCGCGCTCATCGTGCGTGAGCGTCACCTGTTTGGCTAAGGGGGTGGCAGCCCTTCCGGCATTGCGGACAAATGTTCATGGCAGGCCAGCCAAAGGCCTTGTTGTTCTTGGCCAGACGCCTGTTTCTTGAAAACAATCGTCTCGCGTTCCTGGCTGAAGTGTTGCTCCCCTTGCATGCGCAGCTCGGTGGCCACGTCATGGATGAAAATCGCCACGTCACCCTGCAGGCTGACGAAGGCGTTGCTCGAGGTGCACGACAGCACCTCGAAGCCGTCCTCGGCACGCCAGCTGTCCCACAACGCCTGGTAGGCATCGCGCGACAGCAGGGGCTGCTCGAGGGTGTAGAACACGAAGCTGGCATCGATGCTGAATGCGCCGAAGTAGGCTTCGCGATCGTTTCGGGCAAAGGCCGACACCAGTTCGGCGGCGGCATTGAGTACCTGATCACGTTCGTTCATGACCGATCCTCAGCGATGGACCACGCCTGGCAGTACGCAGAGCATTTCGTACAAAAGGTTGGCGCCCAGCAGCGAGGTGTTGCCGGTGGTGTCGTACGCTGGCGAGACTTCTACCAAATCGCAGCCAACCAGGTCGAGGCCTTGGCAACCGCGCACGATTTCAATCGCCTGAATGGTCGTCAGACCGCCGATTTCCGGGGTGCCGGTGCCAGGTGCCCAGGCCGGATCGATGCCGTCGATATCGAAACTCAGGTACACCGGACCGTCGCCGACTTTCTCGCGAACTTCGGCCATCAGCGGCGCCAGGGATTTGTGCCAGCACTCTTCGGCCTGAACCACACGGAAGCCTTGATTGCGGCTCCAGTTGAAGTCATCAGCGGTGTAGCCCTGAGCCCGCAGGCCAATTTGCACTACACGGTCGCAATCCAGAAGACCTTCTTCTACCGCGCGACGGAAGGTGGTGCCGTGGGCGATTTTCTCGCCGAACATGTGATCGTTCACATCCGCGTGAGCGTCGATGTGCACCAGGCCGACCTTGCCGTGCTTTTTATGGATGGCACGCAGGATCGGCAGGGTGATGGTGTGGTCGCCGCCCAGCGTCAGGGGGATCACATCATGTTCGAGGATATTGTCGTAGGCCTCTTCGATGATCCGCACGGCGTCCAGCAGGTTGAAGGTGTTGATCGCCACGTCACCGATATCGGCAACCGACAGCGAGTCGAACGGCGCAGCGCCGGTGGCCATGTTGTACGGACGGATCATCACCGATTCAGCGCGGATTTCACGCGGCCCGAAGCGGGTGCCGGGGCGCAGGGACGTGCCGATGTCCAGCGGGATGCCGATAAAGGCAGCGTCCAGGCCGGCAGCGGATGGCAAATGGGGGAGTCGCAGCATGGTGGCGATGCCGCCGAAGCGCGGCATTTCATTGCCGCCCAGTGGTTGGTGAAGAATCTTGTCCACGGGTAAGGCCTCATCGTCGTTGTTTTATTTATGCAGGTAAGCCGCTCGGGGAGAGACGGGCACCGCTGTGGGCCGATTCTGCGAAATGCAGTGGCCGGGAAGAATCGCTACGGGCAAATACTTAGTTCAGATTTTTCTAAACTAATGGCGGGCGGGAAGATAGACTCCCCACCATGCACCGAACCCTTGTGGCGAGGGAGCTTGCTCCCGCTGGGCTGCGAAGCGGCCCCAAAACCATTAAGCCCGGTTGCATCGGGCAGACCGCATGAGTCGGGTTTACGACTGCTTCGCAGCCGAGCGGGAGCAAGCTCCCTCGCCACAAAAGCAACATGCACTACCTTGCAATGGAGCCCCCCCATGGCCAACGCTTTACCCGACCTGAAACTATTGCGCATCTTCGTCAGCGTGGTCCGCCATCAGGGGTTCGCCAACGCCCAGCACGAGCTCAATCTCTCGACGTCGGCCATCAGCACCTATATGAGCCAGCTCGAAGCGGCCCTCGGCCTGGTGCTGTGCCATCGTGGTCGCGGCGGTTTCAGCCTGACCAGCAAGGGCGAGCTGTTCCATCAGGAAACCCTGCGTCTGTTGGCCGAACTCGAAGGTTTCGAACAATACGCCGCCGCCCTCAAAGGCGAATTGCGCGGCACGTTGAACCTGGGGGTGATCGATTCCACCGTCAGCGACAAGGCCTTGCCATTCGCCGAAGCCATCGGCGCCTACAGCCAGGAACACCCGGCGGTGCACTTGCATCTCTCGGTCATGAGCCCCTACGAACTGCAACTCGGCGTGCAGGACAACCGCCTCGACCTGGCCATCGGTGCCTTTTCCACGCGCATGAGCGGTCTGGTCTACATGCCGCTCTACCGCGAGCAACACTGGCTGTATTGCAGCAGCCGTCATCCGCTGTTCAACGAGCGGCGCATCCCCGAACAGGTCATCACCCAGCAACGCATGGTCGGTCGCGGCTATTGGAGCCAGGCCGAACTGGCGCGTCATGGTTTCAAGCACAGCGCGGCGACCGTGGAAAGTATGGAGGCCCAATTGATTCTGGTGCTGTCCGGCGCCTACATCGGTTACCTGCCGGAGCACTACGCCCAGGCCTGGGCCGACAAGGGGGATTTGCGCGTGCTGCTGCCGGCGACGTTCGGTTATCAGGCGCCATTCTCGATGATCGTGCGCCGTGGCCGTAGCCGCGAGCCGCTGATCCAGACCTTCCGTGATTTGCTCAAAGCACAGCTCAATCAGGCTTAAGAAAATGTCCAGAATCCAGTGCCCGCGCTGCCTGCGCCCGCAAACCCATTGTCTGTGCCCACTGATCCCAAGCCTGGATAGCCGCACGCGGGTGTTGCTGTTGCAGCATCCGAGTGAAGTGAACCATGCATTGAATACCGCACGATTGGCTGCGTTGGGACTCAAGAATGCCGAGTTGATCGTGGGCGAGGTGTTCGAGGATTTGCCGGCGTTGTTGAATCAACCGGGCTATCAGGCGCGGCTGTTGTTTCCCGGTGAAGATGCGCAGCCGATGCAGGCGTACACCGCGAGTGATAAGCCGCTACTGCTGGTGGTTCCGGACGGTACCTGGCGCAAGGCGCGCAAGATGCTGCACCTCAATCCATTGCTGGCGGCGTTGCCCAGAGTGACCCTGGCCGAGGGCGGGGTGTCCCGTTATCGCTTGCGCAAGGCACCTGGGCCTGGGGCGTTGTCGACGGTGGAGGCGATTGTGCAGGCGTTGCAGACCCTCGAAGCACCGAGCAGTTTCGAGCCGTTATTAAAGCCGTTCGAGGCGCTGATCGAGGGGCAGATTGCGGCGATGGGGGAGGAGACCTATCAGAAGAATCACGGCCGGTGATGACTTGTGGCGAGGGAGCTTGCTCCCGCTGGGCTGCGCAGCAGCCCCAAAACCATTCAGCCTGTGTGTCAGGGAAATCATGCTGACAGGTTTTGGGAGCGCTTCGCACTCCAGCGGGAGCAAGCTCCCTCGCCACAGGGACAGCGTGAGACTTAGCGTTCCCGCATCGCCTCGGTCCGTGCCTTCAACACCGGTTTAAGCAGGTAATCCAGCACGCTTTTCTCCCCGGTAATAATGTCCACCGTCGCCACCATCCCCGGAATGATCAGTAGCGGTTTCACGTCCCCGCCCAGGTGATTCTTGTCGGTCCTGACCTGAATCAGATAGAAACTGTTGCCCTTGTCATCGGTAATGGTGTCCGCCCCGATCAACTCAAGCCTGGCACTCAACCCCCCATAAATCGTGTAGTCATAAGCGCTGAACTTGACCATGGCTTTCTGGCCCGGGTGCAGGAACGCCACGTCTTGAGGGCGGACCTTGGCTTCGATCAGCAGGTTGTCCTCCACGGGCACGATTTCCACCATGTCGCTGCCCGGCTGGACCACGCCGCCGATGGTATTAACCTTCAGCACTTTGATGATGCCGTGAACCGGCGACACCACGGTGGTGCGCGTTACCCGGTCGTCGATGGCAATGCTCGTGGCGGTGATTTTCGACAGGTCGGTGCGTTTTTCATTCAGCTCTTTCGCCGCGTCCGAGCGGAAGGATTGTTCGGACTCGTCGATCTTGCTTTTGATCTCATTGATCGCCGATTCCGCCCGGGGAATCGCCAGGGTCGTGGCGTTCAACGAGCCGCGGATTTCCACCGCGCTACGTTTGAGCCGCAGGATTTCCACCGGTGACACCGCCCCGGTGCCCACCAGCGGCGCCGACATGTTCATCTCTTGTTGCAGCAGCGCCAGGCTGGAACTGAACTGCCCCTGTTTGGAACGGAATTCCGCCAGTTCCTGGGTTTTTTGCCGAAGTTGTTCAGTCAGCGTGCGCTGTTCGCTGGCCAGTCGGCGCTGGCGTTGTTCATACAGTGAGCGTTCGTCCTCGGCCACTTGCGGCGCCTTGGCGATCACTTCCTGCGACAGTGTGAATGGCCGGCCTTCCGCTTCGGCGGACAATCGTTCGACCTGCGCGATCAAGGCATAGCGGTCCGCTTCGCTTTCGCCCTTATTCGACAGGAATCGCGTGTCATCCAGGCGCAGCAAGGTGTCGCCCTTGTTCACCATTTGCCCTTCGCGAACGAAAATCTCGGTGACGATGCCGCCTTCCAGGTTCTGGATCACCTGTATCTTGCTCGACGGAATCGCCTTGCCTTCGCCCATGGTGACTTCCTGCAACACGGCGAATTTGGCCCAGACCAGCGCGCTGATCAGCAGCGCCGCCGCCAGCCACACGGTGATCCGCGACCAGCGCGGTGAATCCTGCAACGAGGCGCCGGCGGTTTCCGGCATGAACTCGCTCTCGGCACTTTTGCTGAAACTGCCGAAGTAGCTTCGGTCTTGCGCTGTGTCGGATGATGAACGGGCCATGGGGCGCTCCTAAACCGTCGCAGAGCCGACACGGCCCTTGCGCAATGCATCGATCACCGCTTCTTTCGGGCCGTCGGCGACGATCCGCCCGTTGTCCAGCACCACCAGCCGATCCACCAGGCTGAGCATCGAGGAGCGGTGGGTCACCAACAGCACTGTTTTGCCCTGGACCCAGCCGTGGAGTTTCTGCCGCAGAAGGTCTTCGCTGCTGTTGTCCATGGCGCTGGTCGGTTCGTCGAGCAGCATGATTGGCGGATCAAGCAACAAGGCCCGCGCCAGCAACACCGCTTGCCGTTGCCCACCCGACAGCAACTGACCGCGCTCGCCCACTGGCCGATCAAACCCTTGTGGATGCTGACGCGCCAGTTCAGTCACGCCGGTCAGCTCAGCGACTTCAAGCATCCGGGCATCGCTGACATAACGGGCGCCGAGGGTCAGGTTGTCGCGCAGGCTGCCGGCCAACAAGGGCAGGTCGTGGGCGACGTAGCCGATCTGTTGACGCAGGTCGGCGACGTCCAGTTGCCGCAGGTCCAGGCCATCGAGCAGCAACTGGCCTTCTTCCGGCGCGTAGAAACCCATCACCAGCCGCGCCAAGGTGCTTTTGCCCGAGCCGCTACGGCCGATGATGCCGATCCGCTCGCCCGGTTTCATGCTGAAGCTGACGTTGGCCAGGGCCGGCGCGTTCTGGCCGTTGTAGTGGAACGTTACGCCGCAGACGTCCAGGGCGCCTTGCAGTTGCGTGCGCTCCAGTGGCCGCTGCCTGGCGTCGCGCTCTTGCGGCAACGACATCAGCGAATCGGTGCTTTTCATGGTCAGTTGCGCTTGCTGGTAACGGGTGATCAGCCCGGCGATCTGCCCCAGCGGCGCGAGCACGCGGCTGCCGAGCATGTAGCTTGCCACCAGCGCACCGACGCTGAGGTTGCCGGCGATGATGCTATAGACCCCGGCGACGATGGTCGCCATGCCGGAGAACTGCTGAATGAACAGCGTGCCGTTGGTGGCCAGCGCGGAGAGGTTGCGCGCATGGCTGTCGAGGCGGGTGAGGGCGCCGTGGGTGCTTTCCCATTTGTGCTGGCGCTCGCTTTCAGCGCTGCAGGCCTTGAGGGTTTCCAGGCCGCCGAGGGTTTCGATCAGCAGGGCCTGGCGTTCGGCACCAAGGCTCAGACTCTTCTGCACGGTGTCGCGCAGGCGCGCCTGAATCACCATGGCGAAGAGAATCGTGATGGGGAAGGCCAGCAGCGGAATCACCACCAGCCAGCCGCCGAGCAGGCCGATCACCACCAGCATCAGCACAGCGAAGGGCATGTCGATCAGGCTGGTCAGCGTGACGGCGGTGAGAAACTCCCGCAGGCCCTGGAAGTCATGAATGCTCTGGGCGAAACCACCGATGGTTGCGGGTCGCGCTTTCATCGCCATGCCGGTGATGCGTTCGAACAGGGTCGCTGAAAGAATCACGTCGGTTTTCTTCCCGGCAGTGTCCAGCAAGTGCGCACGAACCACCCGCAGCACCAACTCAAAACCGGTGCCGATCAGCAGGCCGATCGACAGCACCCACAAGGTTGAAGTGGCCTGGTTCGGCACCACCCGGTCGTAGGTCTGCATTACGAACAGCGGCACCATCAGGCCCAGCAGGTTGATCAGGAAACTTGCCAGAATCGCATCGCTGTACAGCCATTTCGACAGCTTCAGCGTGTCGCGAAACCACGCCTCGACCCGCGGCACCAGCGGCGCGCGCAAGTCTTCGAGTTCATGCCGTGGCCGGGCGAACAAGGCCTGGCCGCTGTAGTTGGCGGCCAGCTCGTCCGTGCTGACCCACTGTTCTCCGCCGTCGGCTTCGCTGGGCAGAATCAGCGCCTGACCATCGTCGCCCCAACGGCGCAAGACCGCGCAGCGGCCATGGTTGAGGATCAGCATCACCGGCAGGTTGAGCGCAGAAATATCCGCCAGTTCACGGCGCAGCACCCGCGCCTGCAAACTGGCCCGGGCCGCTGCGCGCGGCAGCAGGTCCAGGCTCAAGCGTTGGTGTGCCATTGGCAGCCCGGCACTCAGGCTGGCACGACTGACCGTCGCGCCGTGGAGTTTGCAGAGAATCAACAGGCCGTCCAGAAGCGGATCATCGAAACTAAGACGCGGATCGACACCCGTGTTGCCGGTTTCCATGCTGGTCACATTGATCGCTCCTACACGGCGTTACTTCATTTGAGTTCAGGCAAGCGCGCTTCGTTTTTCACTTCGGTGGCGGCGATCGCATCGGCGGGCAGCACCACCCGTTGCTTGCTCAACAACTGGCCCATGTTCGCCAGCACGCGGTACATCGAGAACTCCTCGGTGTAGCGCACTTCGGTGTAGCGGCGGTTGGCGTTGTAGAGCTCGTTTTCACTGTCGAGCAAGTCGAGCAGAGTCCGTTGGCCGAGACCGAACTGATCCTGATACGCCGCCCGTACTCGGGTGGTGGTTTCGGCGTATTCACGGGCGGTCGGGGTTTGTTTCTTGGCGTTTTGCATGGCGTTCCAGGCCAGGTGGATGTTCTCGTTGAGCTGGCGCAATGCGTTGTTGCGGATGTCCATCGCCTGGTTGATCTGATGCGCATCGGAGGCCAACCGGGCCTTGTCGCTGCCGCCACGGAACAGGTTGTAGTTCATCACCACGCCCACTCGCCATTCGTTGTCGTGGCCTTGATCGCCCTGCACATTGTTATTGGCGCCCACCGCTGCTTCGGCGTCGAAGCGTGGGTAGAACGGCGACTTGGCGACTTCGTACTGGCTCTCGGCCGATTGCACGTCAGCCTGGGCGGATTTCAGGTACGGGTTGTTTTCCACCATGCTTTGCTGGGCTTCGGGCAGGGTGGCGGGCAGTTCGCCGCGGGTCGACGGCGGCGCTTCGAGTTCATCGGGCATGCGCCCCACGACGCTGTAGAAATTCGCTTCGGCATCGGCCAGATCGACTTCGGCGGTGTCGAGGTTGTTTTGCGCCAGTGCCCGGCGAGCGGTGGACTGGTCGGCGTCGGCGTTGCTGCCGATCCCACGCTGGGTACGCAGGCCGATCTGATCGTTGACCCGCATGTGCGCTTGTAGATTGTTCTTGGCCAGGGTCACCAGTTCGCGGCGCTTGAGCACTTCGAGGTACACCTCGATGGTGCGCAGGGCCAGGTCCTGGGCGGTGCCTTGAGCGTAATAGGCCCGCGAGTTGGACACGCCTTTGGTGCGCGCGACCTCGTTGGCGGTGTTGAAACCATCAAACAGCATTTGCCGCAGGCGCAGTTCCGACTGGGTGTAGGTGAGGATTTCGGTGTTGTGATTGCCTCGCGACCGGGTGGTGGTGTTATCGCTGTAGCCGCGCCCATAGGCGGCGTTCAAATCCACCGATGGATAAAAGCCCCCTTTAGCGACTTTAATCTGCTCGTCGGCCGAGAGCCGGGCATCGACCCGAGACGCCAGTTCCGGGTGGGTCGCAATGGTGCTCTGGATCGCCTCGGTCAATGACATCGCCTGAGCCTGAGAAGCGCAGGCCATGGCCAGCAGAATCGCACTGCAAAGGGGGGTTAAAACGCGCATGGGTGCATCTCCCTGATTCCTGATGGTGCTTAGCGGTCGCCATTTTTTTGACGATATTTTTAGATGAAACCGTTTCATGCCTGTAACAACAGAGCTAAGAACATCCTGAAGCGTAGCTAAGAAAAATTTTTCATAAGGGCTATGCCAAAAAAAACTTATGCGGCCTGAAAAATCCAGCACATTGTTCAATGCGAAAGCCTTTGTTTTATTGGCTTTCTTGAGCATCAAGAGGGTTTTGGAAAGTTCCATTCACTTTTCGACACAGGGCGAAGAAGTGCTGGAGGGGAGGAGAGCGAGACGGTTTAGAGGCGACATTTTTTTGTCACTCGAGTGATTCAGAACCGTTACGCATGCGTTTGCAGGCCGGTCGTTTTGGAAGTGGGTCCCGATGCCATTGATTGCAGAGGGTTTTATCCCGATCCCAAGACACCCCCCTCGCGAACGACACGCCTGGCGAGAGTGTCGGGAGGCAGCGGTTTACTTCAGGTAAACGCTTTCCGGCACGCGGGTCTCGGGCAACCTGCTTGAACCATGAGCACGTTTCTTCGCGCAAACAGGATGCCGACAGCAGTTGGCAGCGGAGGAATGCACATGGCAACGCTCATCGGTATCGTCAGTAAGGTCATCGGTCAGGTGTATGCAGTGGCGGGTGATGGCACTCGACGGGCACTGATCGAGGGCGATCGGCTGTTTGCCGGCGAGCAGCTGGTCACCGGGGCCGAAGGGGCGGTGGCGGTGCATATGCAAAATGGCCAGGAGCTGACGCTGGGGCGTGACAGCAGCCTGCAAATGAGTGCCCAGTTACTGGCGCACCAGGTGCCGCACGTGGAGACCACTGATGCGGTAACGCCGAGCCAGGCGCAACTGACCGATGTCGAGCAACTGCAAAAAGCCATTGCCGCCGGTGCCGACCCGACCCAGACCGCTGAGGCCACCGCCGCCGGACCGGGCGCAACGGGCGCGCCCGGTGGTGCGCTGGGTGGTGGCCACAGTTTTGTGCTGTTGGAGGAAGTGGGCGGGCGGGTCGATCCCACGATTGGTTTCCCCACCGCCGGCTTCAACGGTATTCCCGAATTTCCCCTGGAGCGCCGGGACGCTGCGCCGGACAACGGCGATAAAGGCATCGTTACGCCGTTTGCCGCGAACGTGCCGAATCACCCGGTCACCCTCACCGGCCTGTCGGTGGCGGGCGGTGAACTGACCCTCAATGAAGCCAACCTGGCGAACGGGTCGGCCAGCAACCCGGGGGCACTGACTCAGCACAGCACGTTCACCGTGTCTGCGCCCGACGGGCTGAGCAGCCTGAGCATCGGCGGGATCAGCGTGATCAGTGGCGGGGTGCCCATCGGTTTTCCGCAGTCGATCACCACTCAACTGGGCAACACCCTGACGATCACCGGCTACAACCCGGCCACCGGCGTGGTCAGTTACAGCTACACCCTGGTCGGCAACGAAACCCATTCCGCCGGTGATGGCACCAACAATCTCAGTGAACAATTCACTGTGGTTGCGAACGACAGCAACGGCGATACCGCCACCGGTTCGCTGGACGTCAATATCACCGACGATGTGCCCAAGGCCATCGACGACAGCAACGCCCATACCGCGTCGGAAACCCTGCTGACCCTGACCGGCAGCGTGCTGCCCAATGACGTCCAGGGCGCCGACCGCATTACCACCGGCCCCGACAGCGGGCCGATCATCGGCGGCACCTTCACCGGGACGTTCGGCACCCTGGTGTTGAACGCCAACGGCACGTACACCTACACCCTGAACACCAACGATGCCGATTTCAAAGCCCTGCACGGCGGTGGCAACGGCACCGAAAACTTCGTCTACACCCTTACCGATTCCGATGGCGATACCAGCACCGCGACGCTGGTGCTGAACATCCATAACAACGACGACCTGGTGACGCTCAATGGCCTGAACGTCAACGGCGGCGAACTGACCGTCTACGAAAAAAACCTCAGCGACGGCAGCAGCCCTGATGCATCGGCGCTGACCCAGAGCGGCACATTCACCATTACTGCGCTGGATGGCGTGCAAACCCTCAGCGTCGGCGGAATCAATGTGGTGGTTGGCGGTGTATCGGCGGGTTTCCCGCAATCAATCGTCACGCCGCTGGGCAGTACGCTGACCATTAGCGGCTACGACAGCGCGACCGGCGTGGTCAGCTACAGCTACACCCTCGTCGACAACGAAATGCATCCGAATGCCAACGGCGCCAACAGTCTCTCCGAGCAGTTTGCGGTCACCGTGGTGGACGACAACGGCACCACCGCGACTGGCAGTCTTGATGTGAACATCGTCGATGACCTGCCTCATGCCGTGGACGACAGCAACGCCAATACGGCATCGGAAACCCTGCTGACCCTGACCGGCAGCGTGCTGCCCAATGACGTCCAGGGCGCCGACCGCATTGCCACCGGCCCCGACAGCGGGCCGATCATCGGCGGCACTTTCACCGGGACGTTCGGTACCTTGGTACTCAATGCCAACGGCACGTACACCTACACCCTGAACACCAGCGACGCCGATTTCAAAGCCCTGCACGGCGGTGGCAACGGCACCGAAAATTTCGTCTACACCCTTACCGATTCCGATGGCGATACCAGCACCGCGACGCTGGTGCTGAACATCCATAACAACGACGACCTGGTGACGCTCGATGGCCTGAACGTCAACGGCGGCGAACTGACCGTCTACGAAAAAAACCTCAGCGACGGCAGCAGCCCCAACACACCGGCGCTGACCCAGAGCGGCACCTTCACCGTCACCGCGCTCGACGGTTTGCAAACCCTGACGGTGGGCGGCATCGCGGTGGTCACCGGTGGCGTGGCCGCAGGCTTCCCGCAGTCGATCGTCACTCCGCTTGGCAGCACGCTGACCGTCACCGGTTACGACAGTGCGACTGGCGTGGTCAGCTACAGCTATACCCTGGTGGATAACGAAACCCACCCGAACGCCAACGGCACCAACAGCATCACCGAGAACCTCAACGTCGTCGCCACTGACGTCGACGGCAGCACGGCGTTGGGCCAGATCAACGTCAACATCGTCGATGACTTGCCCACCGCCAACCCGGACCACGCCTCAGTGGCCGAGGGCGCGACGGTCTCGGGCAACGTGCTGGGCAACGACATCGGCGGCGCCGACGGGCCGGCACTCGGTGGCGCGGTGGTCGGCGTACGCGCCGGCAGCGACACCTCGACTTCAGCCATCGGTGGCTTGAACAGTCAAATCAACGGCACCTATGGCTACCTGACCCTGGATGCCAACGGCGATGCGGTCTATCACAGCAATCCAAATGCCGTGAACGGCCCTGGTGCGACCGACGTGTTCACTTACACCGTGCGCGATGCCGACGGTGATGAAAGCACCACCACCATTACCATCGACGTGGCCAACTGCACCCTCGTGGCTGCCACCGACACCGATGTGACGGTTAATGAAAAAGCGCTGGACCTGACCAAGGACGGGCAGGACCTGGCGGCGGGCACGGTCGTCGGCAGCGAGCCTGGCAACACCGGCGAAACCGCCTCGGGCACGCTGGTGGGTTCAGTCACCGGCACCAGCGACACCATTACGTACAGCCTGGTCGGCAGCGCCAACGGAACCTACGGGCAAATCCTGCTCAACCCGGACGGCAGCTACACCTACACCCTGACCTCGCCCCCCACGACCACCCCTCACGCCAACGACGGTGCGAACACCCTGAGCGAAAGCTTCACCTATCAGGCCACCGATTCTCTGGGCAACAGCGTCACCGGCAGCATCGTGATCAACATCGTCGATGACGTGCCAACCGCTCATGCCGATGTCGTCTCAGTGGCGGAAGGCGGCACGGTCAGTGGCAATGTGTTGGGCAATGATGTGCTCGGTGCTGACGGCCCGGCCTTGGGTGGCGCGGTGGTTGGCGTGCGCGCCGGCGGCGATACCTCGACTTCGGCTATCGGTGGCTTGAACACGCACATCACCGGCACCTACGGCTATCTCACCCTGGATGCCAACGGCAACGCCGTGTACCACAGCAATCCGAACTCGGTCGGTGAACCGGGCGCCACGGACGTGTTCACCTACACCGTGCGCGATGGCGACGGCGATGAAAGCACCACGACCATCACCATCGACATCTCCAACTGTTCCCTCGTGGTGGCCCCCGATAACGACGTGACCGTTTACGAAAAGGCGTTGGATCTGACCAAGGACGGCCAGGACCTGGCGGCGGGCACTGTCATCGGCAGCGAGCCTGACAACACCGGTGAAACCGCCTCCGGCACATTAGTCGGTTCAATCACTGGCGCCACGGGTGCAATCACTTACGCCCTGGTCGGCAGCGCCACCGGCACCTATGGGCAAATCCTGCTCAACCCGGACGGTTCCTACACCTACACCCTGACCTCGGCACCCACCACCACGCCGCACGCCAACGACGGACCGAACACCCTGAGCGAGAGCTTCACCTACGAGGCCACCGACTCTGTGGGCAACAGCGTCACCAGCACCATCGTGATCAACATCGTCGATGACGTGCCGACGGCCCATTGCGATTCGGTTTCGGTGGTGGAGGGCGGCACGGTCAGCGGCAATGTGCTGGACAACGATGTGCTCGGCGCTGATGGCCCGGCCTTGGGTGGGGCAGTGGTCGGCGTGCGTGCCGGCAGCGACACCTCGACTTCGGCCATCGGCGGCTTGAACACGCAAATCAACGGCGCTTACGGCTACCTGACCCTGGATGCCAGCGGCAATGCGGTGTACCACAGCAACCCGAATTCGGTCGGCGAAGCGGGCGCCACGGACACCTTCTCCTACACCGTGCGCGATGCCGACGGCGATGAAAGCACCGCCACGATCACTGTTGACGTCTCCAACAACTGCCTCGTAGCCGCCACCGATACCGATGTGACCGTCTACGAAAAAGCGTTGGATCTGACCAAGGACGGCCAGGACCTGGCGGCGGGCAGCGTCACCGGCAGCGAGCCCGGCAACACCGGTGAAACCGGCTCCGGTACGTTGGCAGGCTCGGTCTCTGGCGCCACGGGTGCGATCACCTACACCCTGGTCGGCAGCGCCACCGGCACCTACGGGCAGATCCTGCTCAATCCCGACGGTTCCTACACGTACACCTTGACCTCGGCGCCGAAAACTTCGCCCAACGCCAACGACGGCGCGAACACCCTGAACGAAAGCTTCACCTACAAAGCCACCGATGCGCTGGGCAACAGCACCACCGGCACCCTTGTGGTCAGCATCGTCGATGACGTGCCTCACGCCGTCGCCTCGGACCGTTCGGTGCCGGCCGTGCAGATCGACTCCAACCTGATGCTGGTGATCGATGTATCCGGCAGCATGGACGACCCCTCCGGCGTATCGGGCCTGTCGCGGCTGGACCTGGCCAAGCAGGCGATCAGCGCGCTGCTCGACAAGTACGACAATCTGGGTGACGTGAAGGTACAGATCGTCACCTTCAGCAGCAGCGCCACCGACCAGACGTCGATCTGGGTCGATGTGGCGACGGCCAAGTCGATCATCGCTACGCTGACGGCAGGTGGCGGCACCAACTACGACGCGGCCGTGGCAACCATGGAAACCGCATTCGACACCTCGGGCAAACTCATCGGGGCGCAGAACGTCGGCTACTTCTTCTCCGATGGCAAACCCAACGAAGGCGACATCGGCACTGCGGACGAGATCGCGCTCAAAGCCTTCCTCGACGCCAATGGCATCAAGAACTACGCCATCGGCCTGGGCAGCGGCGTCAATAACGCCAGCCTCGATCCGGTGGCCTATGACGGCAGCACGCACACCGACACCAACGCTGTGGTGGTGACCGACCTCAACCAACTCAACTCGGTACTTTCGGGCACCGTGCAAGGTGCGCCGGTCACCGGTTCGTTGCTGGGCGAGGGCGGTACATTTGGCGCCGATGGCGGTTTCATCAAAACCCTCACGGTCGACGGCACCACCTATACCTACGACCCGAAAGCCAACAGCAATCAGGGTTCGCTGAACTTCAGCGGCGGCGCCAACCACGGCACCTTCAACACCGTCGACAACACCCTGAGCATCGCCACCAACAACAGCGGCACGCTGCTGGTGAACCTCGACACCGGCGAGTACACCTACACCTCGCAGAAAACCACGGCCGTGCAGATCACCGAAAACATCGGCTTCACCGCCAGCGACAACGACGGCGACCTCACCAGTTCGACCCTGACAGTCAACGTGATTCCGAATTCGCCACCGGTGGCAGTCGATGATCACATCATCACCAACGTGCTGTCGGGCAGTATCGTGGTGCCGGGCGAGCTGCTATTGGCCAACGACACCGACCCCAACGGTGATGCGCTCACGGCATCGCCGACTACCTTCAACACGGGTTGGACGGCCAAGGGAGCGGACTTTACCGGCACCAACTCGAGCTTCAGTTTCACCGGCAATAACGTCCAGGCCGTGACCATCGCCCGCAGTGCATTCGTCGCCAACGCTGCCGCCATGACCGCCATGCTGGTGGTCAGCGGGGCCTTGGGGGCGGTCAGCACCAACAATACCAACGATGAGGACCGCATCACCGTCAACCTCAAACAGGGCGAGACCCTCAACCTGGACCACAACCTGGCGGCCGGCCACATCACCATGGAGTACTCGGTCAATGGCGGCGCTTACATGGCTCTCGCCGATGGCCAGACCATCACCGCCACGGCGGACGGCACGTACCAGATCCACATCACCAACATTGACGACGGGGGACCTGGCAACAGCGGGAAGGGGGCGGAAAACTATCAACTGACCATGACCGTCAACTACGCCGGAGCCCAGGACTCCACGCCAGACTTCCACGGCACCTACACCGCGAGCGACAACCACGGCGGCAGCGACAGCGCGGCAGTCGACATCACCTATCAGGCCGGCCATACACTGACCGGCACCTCGGGCGATGACGTGTTGATCGCGGGCACCGGCAACAACATTATCAATGCGGGTGACGGCAACGATGTGCTCACCGCAGGCTCAGGCAATAACGAGATGCATGGCGGCGCCGGCAACGATCTGCTGTTCAGCGGGCCGGGCAACGATTGGCTCGACGGCGGCACCGGTAACGACACCGTGAACTACGCCCATGCCACCGCCGGCGTGACTGTCGACCTCAGCCTGCTCACCGCGCAAAACACCGTTGGCGCAGGCACCGACACCCTGACCGGCATCGAAAACCTCACGGGCTCGAACTTCAACGACAGCCTCACGGGCGACAACAACGGCAACATCATCAACGGCGGTCTGGGTAACGATGTGCTCAACGGCGGGGGCGGCGACGACTTCCTGATCGGCGGCCTGGGCGACAACACCCTCACCGGCGGCAGCGGCGCCGACACCTTCCAGTGGCTTAAAGGCAACAGCGGCCACGACGTCATCACCGACTTCACCCCGGGCACCGACAAACTCGACCTGTCGCAACTGCTGCAAGGCGAGAACGGCACTGCGGCATCGCTGGATGACTACCTGCACTTCAAAGTTACCGGCAGCGGCGCGACCCTGGTCACCAGCATCGACATCAGCGCCATGGCCGGCGCCACGCCGAGCCAGACCATCGACCTGGCCGGTGTGAACCTGGCCAGTCACTACGGCGTCACCCCCGGAGCGAATGGTGTGATTGCCGGCGGTCACGATACCGCGACCATTATCAACGGCATGTTGAACGACCATTCGTTGAAGGTGGATACCGTGTGATCTGAAACGACAAAACCCGCCATTCCCGGTGAAAGGGGATGGCGGGTTTTTTGTTGGTTGAGGATTTATCTACCGGCCCTGTGCCCGGATACACCTCATGTGGCGAGGGGGCTTGCTCCCGCTGGGCTGCGAAGCGACCCCAAAACCATTCGACCAATTGCATCAAGTAGACCGTATGTACAGGGTTTACGACTGCTGCGCAGCCGAGCGGGAGCAAGCTCCCTCGCCACAGGGGGCAGCGTTTGACCTAAGGTCATAGGGCCGGGTCAGCCTTCAGTTCCAGACTGTCCAGCGCCCGACTCACCGCCAGTTCACCAAACATGATGAGCTGCGCGACGCCCAATATCGTATTGCGCTGCGGCCCCTCCAGAAAACCGGCACAGTCACTGGCGATCACCTTGGCCGAGGCAAAGGACTCGCAGGCATTGGCCAGTAGCTCTTCGATGTCGATGTCCGGGGCAACGGTGTAAATCGTGCTCGGCTTGCGTGGGGGCTTGGGGGCGGACGGTTTGAGGTAGTAATCGAGGGCGCGCTCGGCGGCTTCGTTGAGTTTTTTGGAGTCCGGGGTTTCGTAAGGGGAAACGTCGTCGGTTTCGGGTGGGTTGGGTGTGATTTTGAACATGGTGAAACTCCTACAGGAAATGGAGCCACCAAGACCTGTCGCTAAACAGGTAAGGGTGGCGGCTGCACGCAGGTTAGCGAACCGGGTGTAGGCGCCCGGCAGACCCGAAGGTCTCCCGCGCACAGCCGCCATGACATCAATCGCAGACATGAACAATCTGCAAGAGAGTTTGGAGCGCTGTTGCGCCTACAAAGGTTCGGGTCGCTAAACCCGATCGCTGATTTGTCAGCGACCGGGAAACAATAGAACCCGACCCTTAGGCGCACAAGCCGGCGGATTCTGGCGCAGTCGTAGGCAACTGCGCAAGGATGTGTAGCCTGAGTGAGTGTCTGGAGATGTCTTTTAAACACTCATGTTTATCTCACTCAGAGTTTGGATTAAGACCTGAAGCGATAAACAAATACGTCCCTGTCTTCACCAGTGTTTATCAACACTTACTTGCGACGCATTTCGAAATAATCTAGAGCAATGAGGTCCATTCTTGGAGTCCGGATTTCTATACCCCAGATGTAGTTGTGGGAAGGGGTGGAGTAAGTGACAGGCTGCACGCCGAAATTATTGGCGAGATAAATATGATTTAACGAGTTTCCCGCTTTATCTAAAAATAAAACCGAGAGGTCATTAAATTGGGCGAATCTGCACCAAAAACTGACATAAGAATAGCCCCAGTTAAATCTGATGCGCATATGTTGTGCTGTTCCACTTGCCTGCCAATGCATCTCCAGAATTTGCCCATAGCAATAGCCCGGTAACTGAGGGTAAGGGCCGGTGATAACATTGGCTAGTGAAGTTATTCCCAAATAACCGTTCCCTGCCGGAAACGTAATGGTCATGCTATCTAGTGAGATACTTCCGCCGGGTGCTATTAGTTGTGTAGGGCGGTGATCGAAGTTTTCCGACAATATCGGCTGTTTGTTCTTGATGATATATTTTATGGATGTTGGGAATGTGATCGTTATGGGCTTTTGTCCCTTGACGTTGGCTTTGACTTCTACATGGAGGGTTGAACCATCCTGCAGCAGTAACAGTTGCGCACGTGACAGTGTTCTGGTGAATCCATTTGTCTCTTCCTCAGGTGTCAAGGAACCTTCTGTCACTACGGGAATAACAAGGGGGATTCCATTGTTTCCGGTTCCGATGACCGTTATGTCGATATGATAATTTCCACCCCGAAGCGGCCATGAAGTTTTAGTGATGGTGGCATCACCGTCGAATTCATTGATATCCAAGGTCTGCGCACTATCAGCCTGATCGATGATGGGAACTCCCAATCGAATATCACCGTCGACAATCGGCTCAATTTTCAGTGCCAGGGGTAACGATTTCCCAACTGATTTTCCGTCGCGAATCAACGTCCAATACAACTTTATTTCGCTATTCATGCGGGCCAAAAGAAATGCGGAGCTGAGTTTTAAGTTGGCCCGTTTGTTTTCATTGATTCGCTGCTCAGAAAAGGGTTTGTCACCCGGCAGGGGAGTCGCGTCTATAAATTGCGCTTTATCATTTGTCCTGGCGGTCGGATATTCAATTCGAACGGTAATTCCATTCGGTACTTCCAGTAAATCGATGACCATGGTAGCCGGTGGTACGGGGAATGGCGGCCGCAATTCTTCAATCGCTTCCTCTCCAAACATTAACTGAAGTAGTTCCGAAAAGACCTCCATCTCCCCCGGATTTTTTATTGTGCATTGCACCGTCAAAGGCGTATCGGCATAAGGGGCGATGTACTTGTCTGACACCTCAAATATGATTGGCTGTGTCGGATCCTCGATAATGAGTTTGAAAATGAACAGGGCCTTGATCCCGTCTTTATCGGTAGTTTGCCAGTGAAGGGTAACGTTGGCGCCCTTTTTCAACGGCCAATAGTCAGCAACTTTTACCCTGGCCCTGCCAGTGTCGACCGGTAGTTTGTCGTCTACCAGCGGCTCAACTATAGCCAGACCCAGAGGCAAGGACTTGCCCCTGAAAGTGGCGTCGGCGGGTTTCGAAAGCTGGGTGTTGCCCCCTTTGGTCAATGTGTAGGACGCCCGTGCCGATCCCCTGATGAGATTGCGTACCCACTCGTTTAGAACAGGGATTTTCACGGATCTGGTCGCGGCAGTCAGCGTCACACGGAACGTGTGGCTGGCGGGATCGCCACCACTGGTGAGCGCTTCCAGGGTCAGTGCGATCTCATCATGTTGCGCAAATACACCGGTGACCAGTATCACCATGGGATCGCCCATGAGCAGATCGTGATCTACCACATTGTCGGGATCGGCCTGTTCGAAAATCGGTGCCGTCAGCAACACAATGCCGGGTTTGAACGTAAGAGTTAGCGAGTCCGACCAGCCGCTCGAATTCTCCACGACATCGAACACCTCCCAGCGTACGATCACCGTAGAGGTGAGCGGCAGTTTGGCGAGCATTTCAGGTGTCAATTCAAAGACCACATCACCCAACGCAGTGACGGTGGCCTCAAGGAGCAGCGATCCAAAGGCAAGTACGACCACATCACCGATTTGCTGGTTGTAATACGCCAGCACGGTCACGAACATGCCTTCATCGACCACGGTTTTATCAATGACGGATTCCGAAGCGACGGGCAGCTTGAGGCCCTGGTTGAAGGGTTTTCCGCCGTCTGTGTCCGGTTCACCCGGCGCCGGGTATTTATAAAACAGCGGCACAGGTGGCGATTGTTCGGTGTCGTTTCCGCTCACACGCTCAACTTCGAACCAGAATTGCTTGTTCTCCGATAGCAGCGGTGCAAACCTGGCTTCCATGTCTGTGGCGGAAATATAGAAAGGAATGTTTTTCGCGTTGCCTTCGGCATCGAAGTGGGCTTCGGTGACGGAAAATTCAGCGACGGGAGCGTTTTTTGTTTCGATGTAAACCGTGATGTAGTCGCCGATGGCCATGTTCAGATAGGCCAGGATGTAAACCAGCAAACCGTCTCGGTCGCCGTGCACCATGTTGATGTTGATCCCCAACGCACCGTCGCTCTGCGGTTTGTAGCCCGGCGGGTAGGGCGGGTCTACGGCCAGCACGCCGATGCCGCGATCGGGCGGGAATACAACGACTTGTCCATTGGAGGCGAGGTCAGCGTTTGTCAGGGGGCTGTTCATGAATGCATACCTTCCATAGAGGCGCCCGGCTGCCCGATTGGGCGGCACCGATACGGAAGGATTAGATAATCGGCGTGAGTGTTTGCCTACTGTCAGATCTGACAGGTGCGCACAGGTTTTAGACGAGTGGTCATACCCCTCACATCGGCTCCGGTGGCCCGATCAACCGCCCCATCACCCCAAATAGCCCCAACTCCCGGATCACCTCCAGTTCCCCTTTGGTCTCGACCATTTCCGCAATCAACGGCAGATCAATGCTGTTGGTCGCCCGGTATATCGCATCGATAAACAACCGCTTGTCACTCTGCTCATCGATACCCCGAATGTACGCCCCATCGATTTTCAAGTACGCCAACCCCAGCTGCGTCAGGTTGCCGATCTGGCTGAAGCTGCCGCCGAAATGCTGCAAACCGATGCGGTAACCGGTGTTGAGCAGGCTGTGGCTCAGGCGTTGCAGTTCTTCGGGGGGCGGCAGTTGGCGTTCGTCGATTTCCAGGGTCAGCAGAGGCGCCAGTTCCGGCAATGATTCGAGTATGTCGCAGATCAGTTTCAGCTGGGTCTGGTCGCGCAGGGTGCTGCCGGACAGGCTCAGCGCGAGCGGCCAGCGGTTGGCGGCGAGGTATTCGAGGGTGGTTTCGAGCATCGCCAGATCGAACCGCGCCGACCAGCCGAGGCGTTCGATCCACGGCAGGAAATGCCCGGCGGCAACGGCCTGGCCCTGCGGGTCGAGCAGGCGCGCGAGGACTTTGTGGTGCAGCACCTGACTGGTGTCGGCGCATTGCACCACCGGTTGGAAATACAACTGCATCTTGCCCTCGGTCAGCGCATCGTCGATCCAGTTGCGCCAATCATGCTGAGAGTGATTCGGCGCAGTATCGACCTGAGCCTGGTATATCCATGGCCGCTCGGGATGTTGCCGGGCCTGGGTCAGCGCTTGGTCGAGGCGCAGCAGCACATCATTTGCCGGTTCGCCCGGGTGGTAGGCGACGATGCCCAGATGCGCCACGGGCATGCAGTCGCTGGCGCCGGTCAGGCGCAGGTTTTCCAGGGTGGCGCTGATTTCGGAGGCCAGGCGCGCGGCTCCCCTACTGTCCAGACCCGGCGTCAGCAAGCTGAATTCGCCACCGCGATTGCGCGCCGCGAGCCAGGTACGACGTTCTGCAGGTTGCGTCAGGCGCTTGAGCAACTCGCCGACGGCGCTGATCAGGGCATCGGTGCGCTGGCCACCCAGGCGTTGATTGAGGCCGATCAGGTCGTTGATCCGCAGCATCAGCAAATGACCGTCGCGGCTTTGCTCGGAATCCAGTAATTGGTCGGCCAGTTGTTCATCCAGCAAGCGCCGGTTGGCCAGGCCCGTAAGGTTGTCCTGATAGGATTCGGAGCGCAGTTTTTCGCTGCGCGCGGCCTCTTCGGCGAACAGCGCTTTGAGTTTTTCGACCATCTGGTTCATGGCCAGCACCACGCGTTTGAGCTCCGGCGTGCGCGGCAATTTTGGCAAGCTGCGGAACTCGCGTTTACTGATGGCTTCAGCCTGTTTGACCATGTTGTCGAGCGGGCGCAATTGCCGGCGTAATAGCCAGCCTCCGAACACGGCGCTGAGTAATCCGCAAATCAGCAGCCAGATCAGGCTGCCGAGGGAGCTGTCCCAGAGTTTGGCCAGGGCGAACTGCGGGTTGCTCAGCACTTCGACCCGGGCTGCCTGGTCCCAGCCACGCGTGACCAGTGCATCGCCACCTTGTGGGCGCAGGTTCACCAGACTGACGAACCAGCCGGGTACACCCTCGATTTGCGCTGGTACGCTGCGCTCCACCAGCACTTGTTCATTCTCGATGCTGATGACCCGGATGCTGCTGAAATAGCCACTGTCGAAAATCGAGCTGACCATCAATTCGATCATCGCCGGGTCGTCGATCTGCGCGGTCAACGACAGGCCCAGCGCCGTGGCGGCGTCCTGGGCGTGGGAGCGCAACTGACTGAGCATCTGTTCACGGGAGCTTTCCAGGCTGACAAAAAAACTGCCGCTGAAGGCCACCAGCAAGAACAGGCAAATGGCGAGGAACAACTGTTTGCGCAGTGACATGAAAACACTCCTTGCAGTGGCGGCTAGCCTTCGCCCACGGCGAACCCTTCGATTTGCATCTTTTTCAATACGTCTTGCCAGCGCGACAGTTTTTTCGAGTCGCTGCTGCGTTTACCACCATTGGCTCCCGGCAAGTACAGGCCTTCGGCGTTGAAGGCATACACCGGCAGCAAGTCTTTGCGTTGGGAGGCGGGGCGGATCTCGTCGATCAGGTTGTCCAGCACCAGCGGATCGGCCGTGGGGCTGCTGTAGAAGGTCAACACCATGTGCGCCTGGTTCTGGGTCAGGGCCTTGACGTAGGTGATGCGTAGTTTTTCGCTGGGAATCCCGAGGTGACGCAGGCTGAAGTATTTCGCCAGGGCGAAGTCTTCGCAGTCGCCTGCGGCTTTGATCAAGGACTCCACGGGCGTGGCCCAGTAATCGGTCTGATGCCAGATGCGCGTGTCATCCTGAAAACTCAGTCGCTGATTGAAGAAGTGATTGACCGCGTTCAGTTGTTCGCGCTCAGGCTGGTTGCGTTCGCTTTGCAGCATTTGGCTCCAGGCCTCGATCCGTCCCTGTGCCTCGCCAAGGGGGCCGTAGCGTTTTTCGGCCGTTTGCAGAACCTGCGCAAAATCCCAGTCGGCCCAGGCACTGCCCAACCCGGCCAGTAGAAAACTCGCCAGCAGCAGCCATCCGCCGAACCGAAGTCGGAGCGTTGACCATCCTGGACTACGCGGACTGCGGGGCATGTCTGGCTGCTCGGGTGCAGATGTCTGAAGTCTAGGCGGTGTTTACGGGGCGGTCGGGTAGGTCGTCGGACGAAAGGATGTCGGCGGGTTGTTTCCTGTGGCGAGGGAGCTTGCTCCCGTTCGGCTGCGCAGCAATCGCCAAACCGATCAATGAGGTGTGTCAGGAGAAGGCGGGTTGCAGGTTTTGGGGCTGCTTCGCAACCCAGCGGGAGCAAGCTCCCTCGCCACAAAAGCCTCGAGCCATAGATAGGAATCAGGGTTTATGCAGGGTTTTCTGCTTGAGGATATAAACCGTCACCAGCACCGCACTGGTCAGCATGAACCCGCGCGCCCACGGCAGGGGCACCAGGTAGCAGGAGAACAGGATGCTCGTCCACATCAACCCGATGGTGTAGACCTTGCCCTTGAGCGGAATGCCGTTGCCGTCCAGATAGTCGCGAATCCAGGGTCCAAGCCGTGGATGTTCAACCAGCCAGTGATAGAAACGCGGCGAACTGCGGGCGAAGCAGGCTGCCGCCAACAGCAGGAACGGTGTGGTGGGCAGCACCGGCAGGAAAATCCCGATCACCCCCAGCGCTACGCTCAGCCAGCCGATGGCCAGCAGCACGTAGCGCAACATCAGGGGGCGGTTGCCTATGGGGTTGTCCATAGGCAAAACCTTAGTGGTGACGTGGCTTGAGGATCGCCGGTTTTTCGTCTGGCGCGTTGCACAGCAAGTACAGCGCGGTCAGGGCTTCCGGGATTTGCACGATCATGTCGTCCATCAGGTTGGCGTCGGCCGCGATGTCGGAGAACTCAGGCTGTTCGTCGAACAGACCCGAACCGACCATGATCGGCAGCAGCATTTCACTGACTTCGTCTTCGGCAGTTTCGAACCAGGCGGCTTCGCGCAGGAACACGCCTTCCATGAAACCGATGCACCAGCCGCGCAGGTCGGAATCGTCCGGGTCATCGCCCAGGTCGAGGTCGCATGGCAGCTCGAACTCTTCGTCGGACGCCAGTTGGCGGGCGATGTGAGCCTTGAGCAGCACCAGGGTGGATTCGATCGCTTCACGCTCGGTGTCGTCGGCGTAATGCGGCTCTTCGGCGAACAGCGCGTCGATCCATTCGCGATCGGGAACGCTTTCGGAGCAGATCGACAGCGCAGTGAGGTAGCCGTGGGCGGCCACGTAGTCCAGCGCCTCGTCATGCAGCTCGTCGGCGTCGAGGAAGACTTGCAGGCGGGTTAGTTGCTCAGCGAAGGACATTAAAGGGCTACCTTGGGGAATATACGATGCGGGAATTCTAGGCCTTCTTGAGCGCTCAGGCCAGCCGCGCGGCATATTTGCTCCCGCGGTTGGCTTGTGTGCGTCTTATCAGCGGCGCCCTTTGCAGGGGAGGGCTCGGGTATACTCGCGCGTTTTGTGATGCCCTGCTGGCGTCACGGCTGAAATATGCAGCGTCATGCAATGCGCACTTACGATTTGTTTGTGCAGCTTTCGTGGTTCTGAACCAGCCTTGCAGGGATGTTTCGGTGATTTTTGGAGTTTTTATGCTCGAACAGGCTCAACGCGTCCTCAAGGACATCTTCGGCTACGACAGTTTCCGTGGCCGTCAGGGTGCAATCATTGAGCGCGTGGCCAGTGGCGGCGACGCCCTGGTGCTGATGCCTACCGGGGGCGGCAAGTCCTTGTGCTTCCAGGTGCCGGCGCTGCTGCGCGAAGGCCTGGCGGTGGTGGTGTCGCCGCTGATCGCGCTGATGGACGATCAAGTCGCCACCCTCGAAGAGCTGGGCGTCGCCGCGGCGTCGTTGAACTCCACCCTCAGCGCCGAGCAGCAGCGTGATCTTGCTGCACGGATCAAGCGCGGCGAGGTGAAAATGCTCTATCTCGCGCCTGAACGCCTGGTTCAGCCACGGATGCTGGCCTTCCTGCAAAGCCTCGAAATCGCCCTGTTTGCCATCGACGAAGCGCATTGCGTGTCCCAATGGGGCCACGATTTCCGCCGCGAATACCTGCAACTGGGCCAGTTGGCGGAATTGTTCCCCAGCGTCCCGCGCATTGCCCTGACCGCCACCGCCGACAAGCGTACCCGGGAAGAAATCGTCGATCGCCTGCATCTGCAGGATGCCGAGCGTTTCCTGTCGAGTTTCGACCGTCCCAACATTTTTTATCGCATTGTGCCCAAGGAACAGCCGCGCAAGCAGTTGCTGGCGTTCCTCGCCGAACGGCGCAGCGATGCCGGCATCGTCTACTGCCTGTCGCGCAAAAAGGTCGACGAAGTGGCGGTGTTCCTCAGTGAGCAAGGCTTCCCGGCGCTGCCGTACCACGCCGGTCTGGCCAACGAAACCCGGGCGCATCACCAGAAGCGCTTTCTCAACGAAGAAGGCCTGATCATGGTCGCCACCGTGGCGTTCGGCATGGGCATCGACAAGCCCAACGTGCGTTTTGTGGCTCACCTCGACTTGCCGAAGTCCCTTGAGGCGTATTACCAGGAAACCGGTCGCGGCGGTCGTGACGGTCTGCCGGCGGATGCCTGGATGGCGTACGGCCTGCAAGACGTGGTGATGCTCAAGCAGATGCTGCAAAACTCCGAAGGCGACGAACGCCACAAGCGTCTGGAGCAGCACAAGCTCGACGCCATGCTCTCGCTCTGTGAAGAAACCCGCTGCCGCCGCCAGACCCTGCTGGCGTACTTCGACGAAGACATGCCCGAGCCCTGCGGCCACTGCGACAACTGTGTCGACGGCGTGCAGACCTGGGACGCCACCGAGCCGGCCCGCCAGGCGCTGTCGGCGATCTACCGCACCGGTCAGCGTTATGGCGTCGGCCATCTGGTGGACGTGTTGCTGGGCAAGGACAACGAAAAGGTCCGCAGTTTCGGTCATCAGCATTTGTCGGTATACGGCGTAGGCAAAGCGCTGGGCGAAAGTGAATGGCGCTCCTTGTTCCGACAACTTGTTGCTCGCGGTCTGGCGGACATCGACCTCGAAGGCTACGGCGGGCTGCGCCTGAGCGATACCTGCCGGCCGCTGCTCAAGGGCGAAGTGACCCTGGAACTGCGCCGCGACCTCAAGCCGCAAACCACCGCCAAAAGCAGTAAGAGCCAGGCGAGCCAACTGGTCCGCTTCGAGGAGCGCGAACAGTGGGAAGCCCTGCGTGCCTTGCGCCGCAAACTGGCCGAAGAACATGGCGTGCCGCCGTATGTCATCTTCCCCGATTCGACGTTGCTGGAAATGCTCCGCAGCCAGCCGACCTCGCTGGCGGAAATGGCCACGGTCAGCGGTGTCGGCGCGCGCAAACTGGAACGTTACGGCGAGGCTTTCCTCGAAGTGCTCGGCGGTCAGGTCGAGGCGCCGAAAGTGGTGGCCGATGTGCGCCACGAGTTGATCACGCTGGCCCGGGCCGGCATGACACCGCTGCAGATCGCCGGTCAGCTGCAATGCTCGGAAAAGAACGTCTACACGATGCTCGCCGAGGCCATCGGCAAGCAGCAGCTGTCACTGGAACAGGCGCTGGACCTGCCCGAAGAGTTGATGGGCGAAGTTCAGGACGCCTTCCTCGACGGCGAAGGCGAGTTGCCGCCGGTGGCGGAGATCGCCGCGTTGTTCGCAGGACGGGTGCCGGAAGGCGTTTTGTATTGCGTTCGTGCGGCGCTGCAGTCGGAATTCGAAATTTGAATGACCTGTCGCGCAGATGTAACGATTCAGTACAGAGCAAACCTTGCCTATAGCCAAAGGTCATGCTTAGCTGACTAATAATTAGTTTTTCTCTATTTCAGTCTAACCATGAGTGTTTTATGCCGTTAACCGATCAACACCGCTTTGGCATGCAACTGGCCCAGATGTCTCGGGGCTGGCGTGCCGAACTGGACCGCCGACTGGCTGGCCTGGGCCTGTCCCAGGCGCGCTGGCTGGTGCTGCTGCACCTGGCGCGTTTCGATGATGCTCCCACCCAGCGTGAACTGGCGCAAAGCGTCGGCGTCGAAGGGCCTACCCTGGCTCGACTGCTCGATAGCCTGGAAAGTCAGGGCCTGGTGCAACGCCAATCGGTGCTGGAAGACCGTCGGGCGAAAAAAATCGTCCTCTGTGCCCCGGCCCGCCCCTTGATCGAACAAATTGAAACCATTGCCACGCAACTGCGCCACGAATTGTTCGAAGGCGTTGATGAGGCGGATTTGAAGGTCTGCATGCGTGTCCACGCGCACATCCTGGGCAACCTGGAAAAATCTTGAGGCACAACCACGCGTCGGACTTTTGAGATACCCCGTTGGGCAGACTATAAAGAACTACTAGGCAATATCGTGTTCGTACCGGATGTGCGAATGCATACAGGTTGGTTCTGGTTATCTAAGGGATGCTCATGCTCGAGAGTTGGCACGTTGTATTGCGGTGTTGCACCCGGCTGCTGCTGGTCGGTGGTGCCGTCACTTACTCGGCATTGGCCCCCGCGCTAGGCTTGGGTGAGATCACCCAGCATTCGGCGTTGAATCAGCCATTCAGCGCCGATATCGCCCTGGTGGACGTTGGGGGGCTGGAGGAGGGCGAGCTGTCGGTCAGCCTGGCGACGGCGGAAGAATTCAGCCGCGCCGGTGTCGAGCGGGTGTTCTTCCTCAATAACCTGAAGTTCACGCCGATCCTGCGGGGCAACCGCAACCTGATCCGGGTGACGTCCAGTAAGCCGGTCAAGGAACCCTTTCTGAATTTTCTGGTGCAGCTCAATCAGCCCAATGGGCGTTTGCTGCGCGAGTACACCGTGCTGATCGATCCGCCGGGTTCACCTGGGATTGTTCCCGTCAACGACGACCCCGCGCCGAGCCCTCAGGATTCCGCGTTCCCGTCTGTTGAACCGGCTGTTGCACCGCCACCTGCGGTGAATAGTTCGGCACCCAAGCCTGATGTCGATAAATCAGCCGCTACGCCGGCGAGTGATCCTGTTGCCGAACAACTGGCCACCAGCGTGCTGCAAAACCAGCAGCTGCAAAAGACCATCGATGAACTCAATGCGAAGCTGCAGGCGCAGGACGAGCAGATCGCCGTTCAGAAAAAACAGGTGTCTGAGCTGCAAACCCAACTGACGGAAGTCAAGCAGGCGTCGGCGGCGCCTGCCGCACCCGAGGTGCCGGCGCCGGTTCCGGTGGTTGTCGAGACGTCCGAAGCATCCCATTGGCCGCTGATCATCGGGTTGCTGTTGTTGGTGGCCCTGGTGTCGCTCGCAGTGTTCATTCGCCGTCAACGACAGCAGGTTCAGGCCTTACCCGAGCTGCTACCCGTGCAGCCGTCGCGTCATGAACCGGTGCTCAGCCGCACGGCAGAACCGGCCAGGCCAGCCACCCAGGCGCGATCGGTGGCCGGCTCGGCGGATGAGACTGTCGCAGGCGACGTGCTGGAGGGGGTTAGTATCTACCTCGCCTATGGCCGATTGTCCGAGGCAGCCGGACTGTTGCGAGAGGCGTTGGTCAAGGAACCCCAGCGCACCGACCTGGCCGTGCAGCTGCTGGAGGTTCTTGGTAACCAGGGTGACGTGCAAGCGTATGACGCGCAGGAAAGTAGCCTGCGTGACGCCGGGTTTGACACACAGCAACTTCAGGACATCCGCAACCGCCATCCGAAACTGATCGATGCCGTGCCGGTGACCACCGCGGTGGCAGTGGCTCCGTCCACGCCTGCAATCCCAGCGGCACCGAGCGATGAGTTTCAGCTGAACCTCGACGACCTGTCGATGGATGCGAACTGGGACCTGATCAGCCCCTTCGACAACTCACCGCCCAGCGCCAAACCATCGAATGAGCCATCACCGGCAGACGAGCCCGGGTTCACTTCGAATCTGCATGTGTTGCCCGATGTCTTCGAAATACCCGACGAGCCGACGCTGGATGAGCCCGAGCTTGAATGGGTCGCGGAACCTGAGTCGCAATCTCTGGACGAAACTTTTCTCAACGAATTCAGCGATCCCGGCCAGCCGCTGGAGCTTGAACCGCTGAATGCTGAGTTGATGGATCTTGAACCGGTCGAGCCGAGCAGCGCGGGCAAACTCGAACAGGCCCAGACCTGTATTGACGACGGCGATCTGGACAGCGCCATCGAGCTGCTGAACGAGTTGCTCAAGGAAGGCGACGAACCACTGAAGGAGACGGCCCGAACGCTGTTGGCGGGTATTCGCTGAAGATCAAAAGATCGCAGCCTTTGCGGTTATTATGGCAACCCCTCAGGCAGAGGAGTTTTGCCAATCATGACCGCACGTAAACCGGAAATCGTCATCACCTACTGCACGCAATGCCAATGGCTGTTGCGCGCCGCCTGGCTGGCCCAGGAACTGCTCAGCACCTTCGGCGACGACCTGGGCAAAGTATCCCTGGTGCCCGGCACCGGCGGGGTGTTCCACATTTTCTGCGACGATGTGCAGCTCTGGGAACGCAAGGCCGACGGCGGTTTCCCCGAGGCCAAGGTGCTCAAGCAGCGGGTCCGCGATCAGATCGATCCGGACCGCGACCTGGGCCACAACGACCGCACTCAGTGAGACGGCGCTTGCGCGGCAACGGTCTTGTGGCTTGAACCGCCGGACAACCGGCTGGAGACCACGATGGCCACGATGATCAACGCGCCGCCGATCAGCATGCGCAGCGTCGGGTTTTCATCGAACAACAACCAGGCCAGGGTGATGCCGTAAACCGGCTCCAGGGCAAACACCACTGACGCGGTCCGGGCCTTGATCACTGCCAGGCTGGCGACGAACAGGCTGTGAGCGACGCCGGTGCAGAACACCCCGAGCAGGCCAATCCACAGCCAGTCGATGGCGCGTACTTCGCTCAACTGCGGCATCGCCACCGGCAGCAGGCAGATCGCAACCACTACGTTCTGACACAGCGCCGCCTGCACCGGCGGGATTCGCCCGGAGCTGGCGCGGTTGGTCAGGGACAGCAGGGAGAACAGCAGGCCGGAGGCCACTGCCCACAACAGGCCGGTGGTGGCGCCGCTGGCCAGATCGAAGTCCGGTGTGACCAGTACCAAACCGATGCTGACCAGCACCACCAGCAAGATTTCATTGGCGCGGATGCGCTCGCGGAAAATCAGCCCTTCGAGGATCACGGTAAACGCCGGGAAACTGGCAAAGCCCAGGGTCGCGATCGCCACCCCGGCCACCTTCACCGCAATGAAGAAACTCACCCAGTGCCCGGTCAGCAGCAAGCCGCTGAGCAACAGGCGGCGCCAGTCCACGGCGTCGAGTGTTTGCCAACGGGTATTACTGGCGAACCGGGCGAAAAACGCCAGGGCGAGGACGGCAAACGCGGCACGACCGAACACGATGATCGCCGGTGAGGCGGCGGCAAGTTTGCCGAACACGCCAGTCAAGCCGAACATCAGTGCACCGATATGCAGAGCGCCAAGGGCGGTACGGGGAGTCATTGCAGTCCTTGAATAACGTATCGAATCTGGCCGACGACACCGTCGACCTGTGTAGGAGCAGCCTTCGGCAACTCCTACACAATGAACGATGTGCTTGCGGGTGTCTGTCGCCAGACTCGCGTCATTTGTCGCCAGCCTCGCGGCGCAATTTACCGGGTGAGGCGCCGAACTCACGCAGCACTGCTGCGGCGAATGCGCTCTGGGAGCTGTAGCCGACCCGACACGCGATCTCGCCAATGGGCAGCGCCGAATCGCGCAACAAGCGCACGGCGATGTGCAGCCGGCGACTGCGGATGTAGTCCATCGGCGTTTGCCCGCATTCCGCCACGAACCGCGCGTGCAAGCGAGCGCTGGACAGGCCGGCAATGCGCGCCAGATCGGCGACTTGCAGTGGATAGGCCGCGTATTGATCGATGTGAGCATTGAGCGCCGCATACGGTAGACGCCGACCGCCGACCGTGTCGGGCTTGGCGTTGTTGAGGCTGGCCAGCAGCAACACCGCGCCTTGTTGGGCGATCAGCGGATCGCTGATCGGGCTGCCCGCCAGCCAGCTCACCAATTGGCTTTGCCCGGCGTCCAGCGACAGGCGCCCGGCATTGTCGAGCAAGCGGCGGCTGGCCTCGGCGTGGTCCCCCAGCGACTGAGACACCCACTGATCGCTCGGCACATCCAGCACCAGGCAACGGCTGCCATGGGCACTGTCGCAGGCATGATGCGCCCCGGACGGCACCACCACGAAACTCTGCTGAACCACCTGACTGCCAAGCCCCTCGACCTCGAAATCCAGTGCACCCGACAGCCCGAATACCAGTTGCGCGTGGTCGTGGCTGTGGACGATCAGGTCGTGGGTGTATTGGCGCAGGGTGAGGATCGGTCTCATCGCAGGTCTCGTGGCGATATTGATGAGTGAAGCCGCCAGTCTACACCGAGGCCCTGCGTTCGCGCGTTGTCACAGGACTGACTTGCGATTGTCATGGGCAATTAACCCGACCGGCGCAAGCTTGCCAAAACTTGTCCAGAGGGTTGCCCATGACCAGCGCCGAGCTCGCCAAACCCAGCCGTAAGCAACGTGTGCGGACCTTATGGATTTCCGACGTGCATTTGGGCACACGGGACTGCCAGGCCGAACACCTGTCGCAGTTTCTCAAGGGCTACCATGCCGACAGGATTTATCTGGTCGGTGACATCATCGACGGCTGGAAGCTGCGCAGCGGCATGTATTGGCCTCAGGCGCACACCAACGTGATTCGTCGCCTGTTGACCATGAGCAAGCGCGGCACGGAAGTGATCTACGTCACCGGCAACCATGACGAATTCCTGCGCCGTTATTCGAAACTGATGCTGGGCAATATCCAGCTGGTGGACGAAGCCGTGCACGTGACCGCCGATGGTCGTCATCTGCTGGTGATTCATGGCGATCAGTTCGACGTGATTACTCGCTATCACCGCTGGCTGGCGTTCCTCGGCGACTCGGCCTACGAATTTACCCTGACCCTCAACCGCTGGCTCAACCATTGGCGGGCCCGTTATGGCTACGGCTATTGGTCGTTGTCGGCGTACCTCAAGCACAAGGTCAAGACCGCCGTCAGTTTCATCAGCGATTTTGAGGAAGCCATTGCCCACGAATGCGTCAAACGCGAGTTGCATGGCGTGGTGTGTGGGCACATTCACCATGCCGAAATTCGCAAGGTTGGCGAGGTGGACTACCTCAATTGCGGGGATTGGGTGGAGTCGTGCACGGCGCTGATCGAGCATTGGGACGGCTCGATCGAGTTGTACCGGTTGGCCGATGCCCAAGCGCGGGAGGCGGAATTGAAGGCAATTAAAGTCGCAGAGCCGGCTTAAAAGCAAAGTCAAAAGATCTTCAGGCCGGCGCTTGTTCCTCCATCGCCGCCTTGTAGATCGAATGCTTCGGCTGCGCAAACAACCGCTCCATCATCGATTCGAAAAAGCTCAGCGGCAGCGTGTCGTATGCCGGGTCAAACGCCGCCGCGTCGTACCGGGCGCAAAATTCGATGGTCGCCTGATACTGCGGATGAGCGCTGAATTGCTCGCGCAAATGCCGGTCCATGCCCAGGTGATGGAAGAAGTAATAGCCCTGGAAAATCCCGTGTTTCTCCACCATCCACAGGTTCTCGGCACTGACGAACGGCTTGAGAATCGCCGCGGCGATGTCCGGGTGGTTGTAGGACCCCAGTGTGTCGCCGATGTCATGGAGCAAAGCGCAGACCACGTACTCTTCGTCGCGGCCATCGCGCCAGGCGCGGCTGGCGGTTTGCAGCGAGTGGGTCAGGCGATCCACCGGGAATCCGCCGAAATCACCTTCCAGTAACTTCAAATGCGCCACGATCCTTGTAGGCAATTGCCGGGCATAGGCGCTGAAGTCTGTGGCGATGATCGCCCAGTCTTCCTGCGTGCCGTCCTGCATGTGGGTAAAACGGGCGCGGGCATTCATCGGCTATCCTCTTGTTCTTATCGAAAGGGATGTTTGGAGTGTAGGGCTTGGATCCAGAGCGCTGCACTGGCTGCACAGGACGCTTTTGTGGCCAAAGGAGCCTAGAACGGCACGCGACCTGCAATCATGTCGCGGTACATGACGAAATCGCCGAGCAGGCTGTAAAGAGGATGCTGAAAGGTTGCAGGACGATTCTTCTCGAAGAAGAAATGCCCGACCCAGGCGAAGCTGTAACCGGCCAGCGGCAGGGCCAGCAACAGCCACCATGCGCCTTTGGCGATGGTCAGCGCCAGAATGACAATAACCAGCGTGGTGCCGACAAAGTGCAGTCGTCGACAAGTGCTATTGCGGTGTTCGCTGAGGTAATACGGGTAAAACGCAGCGAAGCTGTTGAAACGTTTGATGTTTTCCACGACTGCGATCTCTGTGGTGTGTGCAGGCAACAAGTTGCGCTGCGGGTAGCCTATTTAAGTCTAGAGTGATCATAGGCATCAGCCAGTGACAATAGGCGCCACTTTAGTATCCTTGGGCATTGGGTCGTGGCATGCGGCCATCACGTAGTAAACGCCATGAGCGAACGAACGACTTCTGCAAGCTGGGCGATGGGGATTGTCAAAGCACTGGAAATGGACGGCCTGGATTGCCGGGTTTTGTTCAAGCAGCTAGGGCTCGACTATGCGGCACTGGATGATCCGGATGCGCGCTTCCCGCAAGATTCCATGACGCGGCTCTGGCAGCGCGCGGTCGAGTTGTCCGGCAACCCGGCGATCGGCCTGAACATGGGCAAGGTGGTGCGACCGGCGTCCCTGCACGTTGCCGGTTATGCCTTGATGTCCAGTCGAACCCTGGCCGAAGGCTTTCAACGTCTGGTGCGTTATCAGCGAATCATCGCCGAAAGTGCCGATCTGAGTTTTCGCATACTGGACGAGGGTTATGCGCTGATTCTGACGGTGCATGGCGACCACTTGCCGCCGACCCGACAAAGCGCTGAAGCATCGATGGCCTGTGCCCTGGCGTTTTGCGGGTGGCTGACCGGGAGCGCGCTGCATCCGCGCAAAGTGCTGCTGCAGGGCGATCAACCCGCCGACCTCGAACCGTATAAGCAAGCCTTCCACGCGCCGATGATGTTCAATGCGCCCTATGACGCCTTGATTTTCGAGCGCGCTGACCTGGAGGCACCGTTGCCCACCGCCAACGAGGCCATGGCGTTGCTGCACGATCGCTTTGCCGGTGAATACCTGGCGCGGTTTGCCGAGAGCCGCGTGACCCACAATGCGCGGCAGGTGTTGTGCCGCTTGCTGCCCCAGGGCGAACCCAAGCGCGATGCGGTAGCGCAGGCGCTGCACCTGTCGCAACGCACCTTGCAGCGACGCTTGCAGGAAGAGGGCACGAGTTTTCAGACGTTGCTGGATGACACACGGCGTGAACTGGCCGAGCAATACCTGGCGCGACCGAGCATGACGCTGCTGGAAATTGCCTACCTGCTGGGGTTTGCCGATCCGAGCAACTTCTTCCGCGCTTTCCGACGCTGGTTCGACACCACCCCCGGCGAATACCGGGCGCGGCTGACGGAAGCGCTCAAGCCGGTCAGTGACGCCAGAACGCAGGGATACACAGAACAAACACCGTAATGATCTCCAGCCGACCCAACAGCATGCCGAACGAGAGAATCCACTTCGCGGCATCCGGCAGGCTGGCGAAGTTACCCGCCGGGCCAATGGTTTCGCCCAACCCCGGGCCGACGCCGGACACCGTGCTGGCCGCACCGGTAAGGGCGGTCATCCAGTCCACGCCGAGCAGCGACAGCAGTAGAGCGATCACGCAAATGGTGATGGCGAAAAAGAACGAAAAGGTCAGGATCGAACGTACGATTTCTTCGTCGAGACGGTGGCCGTTGTACTTCTGCTTGATCACCGCGCGTGGGTGAATCAACTGGTTAAGGTTGGCCTTGAGCAGAATGTAGGCCACCTGGAAGCGGAAAATCTTGATCCCGCCAGCGGTCGAACCCGAGCAGCCGCCAACAAACCCCAGGTAAAAGAACAGCATCAGCGAGAAGTTGCCCCAGAGGCTGTAGTCCCCCAGTGCAAAACCTGTCGTCGTCACCACCGAAGTGACGTTCAGCGCCACATGCCGCAAGGCGTCCAGCCAGTGCAACTGGGTGGTCCACCAGTACCAAGTGCCGAGCACTAGCCAGGTCACCAGCAACATGCCGAGCAAGCCTTGCACCTGTTCATCCTTGATCAGCGCCCGACGGTTACCGCGTAACGTGGCGACATACAAGGTGAACGGCAAGGCGCCGAGAATCATGATGACGATCGCGACCCAATGCACCGCAGGCTCCGGCCATTTGGCCAAAGACTGGTCGGAGGTGGAAAACCCGCCGGTGGAAATCGCCGACATCGCGTGGTTGATCGCATCGAACGGGCTCATCCCGGCCCACCAGAACGCCAGGCTGCCGAAAATGGTGATGCCGACGTAGGTCGCAACGATCAAGCGCGCCACCATGTGCGAACGGGGCATGACCTTTTCGGAACGGTCTGACGACTCGGTCTGAAACAGCCGCATGCCACCGATGCGCAGCAATGGCAGAATCGCGACCGCCATGCCGATAAAGCCGATCCCGCCGATCCAGTGCAGCAAGGAGCGCCATATCAGGATGCCGGGGGACATGGTGTCCAGGCCCGTGAGCACCGTCGAGCCGGTGGCGGTGATGCCGGACATGCTTTCGAAGAATGAGTCGGTGTAGCTGATGTTCTGGGTCAGCAGGAACGGCAGGGCGGCGAAGATGCACACCACCAGCCAGCTGCTGACGGTCAGCAGGTACATGTCTCGCGGGCGCAGATGGATGTGTTCGGGACGCCCTGGAATGACCAGGGCCAGGCCGGCGACAAAGGTAATCATGCTGGCCCAGAGGAATGACGGCAGGTCGCTGGTGCGCTCGAAGATCACCAGGGTAGCCATGGGCACGGCCATGGAAATGGCCAGCGTGATCAGGAAGATGCCGATGATGAAACCAATGATCCGTAAGGTCGGCAACGCCATGAAGTCCGCTCGGGCTGAAGTAGGGAAGGGCGCCATTCTACCTGCGGGGCAGGGCATGTAAACCGACAGCCCTGTGCCGGATACCGCTAGAATAGGCAGACATTTTTTTCAGGAGGTGGCCGATGCAGGCTCTCGACGCTTTGCTCAACCGTGTTTCCGTTCCACGACTGCTCGATCCGGCGCCCACGCCCGAGCAACGCGAAGTGCTGTTTGCCGCCGCGATGCGTGCGCCAGACCACGGCCATTTGCAGCCTTGGCGCTTCCTGACAGTCGAAGGCGCGGCGCGCGAGCAAATGGGCGAGTTGCTGGCCGAAGCGGCGAAACTGCAAGACAGCGAGGTGTCAGAAGCCGCGCTGGACAAGGCCCGTAACGGTCCGCTGCGTGCACCGCTGGTGGTTGTGGTGATCGCGCGTTTGCAGGATCACGTCAAATACCCGAAATCCGAACAATTGTTGGCGGCAGGCTGCGCGGCTCACGGGATTTTGCTGGCCGCTTACGCGCAAGGTATTGGCGCGGTATGGCGCACCGGTGAGCTGGCCTATTCGCCGCATGTAGCCAAGGGGTTGGGTTTGGCCGAAGGGGAAGAGGTGATTGCGTTCCTTTATCTCGGTACGCCGCAGAAAGAACCGCGTGTGGCGGAGAAGGTTGATCTGGCCGAGTTTGTCAGCGCCTGGTCCGGTAAGGCCTGAAGATCAAAAGATCGCAGTCTCGTTGCACTTGTAGGAGCTGTCGAGTGAAACGAGGCTGCGATCTTTTTGCATCACCCCCGATTTACGGCTGCACCACCGCCCCCGGCACCAACGGCAATTCCAGGCTGGCAATAAACCCGCCTCCAGGATGATTGGCCAGCACCAGACTGCCGCCATGGCGTTCCGCCGCACGGCGTGCGATAGCCAGCCCCAAGCCATGCCCGGCCGTTGTCTGCCCCGGTGCCCGATAGAACGGCTCCCCCAACTGATTCAAATGATCAGCCTCTACACCGGGGCCGTGATCGCGCACGCTGACCACAATCCTGTCGCCCTGACGCGACGCTTGCATTTCGATTGGTTGCCCGACCGGGTTAAAGCGTTGGGCATTGCGCAGCAGGTTGTCCACGGCGCGCTCGATCATGGTCGGCCAACCCCTGAGGTTCAGTTGCGGCTCGGCCTCAAGGCGCACGTTCTGCTCCGGCGAACTTAGCTGAGCATCCTTTTGCAGGGTATTGAGCAGTGCATTGAGATCCACCTCTTCGGCACTGGCGTTGTCGGCATCGACCCGCGCCAACACCAGGATTTCGCTGATCAGTGCTTCCAGTCGATCACATTCACGGGTCAGGCGCGGCCAGAGTTTTTCCCGCTCCTGGGGATTGGCCCGCTCGGCCAGTGCCAGCGCAATGCGCAGTCGGGCCAAGGGCGAGCGCAACTCGTGGGACACATCGCGCAGCAATTGCCGCTGACTGCCGATCAGGCTTTGCAGGCGCGCGCCCATGCGGTTGAAGTCGTTGGCCAGCACACCGAATTCATCGCGGCGGTTAGCCAGTTGCGCCAGGCTGTTTTGCTGATACGTCGTCTGCCCCAACTCATGCACTGCGCCACGTAAACGGCTCAGCGGTCGGGTGATGGAAAAGGTCACCAGCAGGCTGAACAGGGTCAGTACCACCAGGGCGATACCCAGCGCACTCAACGGCCAGAGCAGGCTCTCACGGTGCCAGGCGTCCAGTTCCGGGTGGGGAATGCGATAGATCAGCAGGTAGGTGTCGCCCGTCTTGGCGCTGGTGTATTCATCGGTCAGGCGTCGCCACGGCAGGCGCCGATCATCGTTTTGCTGCCGTGCTTCGAAGGCGGCTGCACGCCGAGGGAAGGTGCCGCGTACCACCGGGTCTCCTGCCTCGTTGAGCACCTGAACGTCGATGTGATATTGGCGCTTGCGCTGCTCCAGGATGTCCTGGGCGGCTTCCTCGCCCTGGCTTTCGTAAGTTTGCGTCCACTGTTCGGCCAGGGTGTTGAGGCCCGGGTGGCGACTGAGAATCCACGCGTCCTGGTTGAGCATGTGTCCCAGCAAAATGGAAAGCCCTGCAACCAGAGCGATGGCCAGCCAGAAGCTGGCCAGGATACGCCAGAACAATGAGCGCACAGAAAATCCTCGAACAAGCTCAAATCAATGTGTGGCGAGGGGGCTTGTCGGAACGCCGCATCGCCCCGTTCGGCTGCGAAGCAGTCGTAAACCCGTTACATACGGTTTAACTTTGAAATACCGGGGCCGCTTCGCGCCCCAACGGGAGCAAGCTCCCTCGCCACAAAGGCTCGCTCCCACAACGAACTGAGAGGCATCAGACCCAACGGTGATTAGCCATTGGGTCCGGGGTTAACGCATTATTGCGCCTTTTGCGCTTGCTGCGCTTTCCAGGCCTTGAACTCGGCCCATTCGGCGCGACGCTCAGCTTGTTTCTTCTGGATCTCGTCGAATTGCTTCTGTTGATCCGGTTTCAGCAGGGCGCGAACGTCGGCTTCGGCTTTCTTGTGCTTGGCCTCCATCTCGTCTTTCAGGGCTTTCTGGTCGGCCGGCGAGAGTTTTTCCAGGTACTTGTCGACCAGTTGCTGACGCTCGTGCATCTGCTCGCCCATGATTTTGCGGATCTGCTCGCGCTGTTCGCGGCTCAGGTCCAGTTGGCTGTAAGGGCCTCTGCCGTGCATGCCGTGCATCTGACCGCTGTGGCGTGAGCCGTCCATGTGATCACCCATCGGGCCTGTGCCTTCAGGCATGGCCATGGCAACGGTCGGCAGGGCGGCAGCAAACATCAGAGCGATAAGAGTCTTGCGCATGGTGTATCTCCTTGTCTCGTTCCCGGTACGTTCCGGATGTGTGCAGATTACGCAGATCAAGGTCAACGGCGGTCAGCGGAGCGTAAAGCTTGGGTAAAGACGGTTTTCTGCTTTGCTGACAATTCCAACACTTCGCCGATATTTCTCTGACGAAACCTGGCCTTCGTAGCAGCTGTCGAGCCTGCGAGGCTGCGTTCGGCTGCGCAGCAGTCGTAAAATCTGTTTGCACGCTCTTTCAGATACACCGCATCAGGCGGATCACGACTGCTTCGCAGCCGAACGCAGCCTCGCTGGGGCTCGACAGCTGCTACGAAGGGGCGTGTCAGGTTCAGAGGCTGTAGTAGTAACCGCGACTGCGCAAGGCCACGATGCGTGGGCGGCCGTCGGGGTGTGGGCCGATTTTTTTGCGCAGGTTGCTGACGTGCATGTCCAGGCTGCGGTCGTACAGGGTCAGTTTGCGACCGAGGGCGATTTGCGCCAGTTCCTGTTTATCCAGCGGTTCGCCGGGCTGCTTGAGCAGGGCTTCGAGCAGGCGGCTTTCGGAAACGGTGAGGGTGAATTCCTGTTCATCGATGCTGACCACCCCGCGCACCGGGCTGAAGCACAGGTCGCCCAGCTCGAGCTGGCTGGAGACCGCCGTCGGATGACTGCGGCGCAACACCGCGCGTAGGCGGGCGGTCAGTTCCCGTGGGTCGCACGGCTTGGCCAGATAATCGTCGGCGCCCAGTTCCAGGCCGAGGATGCGGTCCAGCGGTTCGCCACGGGCCGACAACATCAGTACCGGCAAATCCGGATGGTCGCTGCGCAGTTGCTTTAGCAGTTCCAGGCCGCTGCCGTCCGGCAGCATCACGTCCAGCACCACGGCCGCCGGAGACGTTTCGGCCAAAGCGCGACGGGCGCTCTGGCCATCGTGGCAGGCGCGAACCTGAAAGCCTTCCTGGCTCAGCCAACTGCTCAGGAGCTCACACAGCTCCTGGTCATCATCAATTAGTAACAGCTCGCTCATGACTCACTCAATTTAGCCATTGCCTACGTTTTCTGGTGGCACCACTGGCGAAGATACCGCAGAGCAGGGCCAATAGCGCTACTGCCGCCCCAATAACGAACCACTGCTGCTGATCGGTCAGCAGGCGCGGTAGCGGGCTGCTGGCCAGGGTTTCCTTGAGTTGCAGCTTCAGGCGCTGATTCTCCTGGCGCAACCGGCTCAGCTGGGCGCTTTCGCGCTCGCCATCGGTGGTTTGCAATTGTTTGCTCAGTGTTTCTCGTTGCTGCTCGCTTTCTTTCAAGCGCTGCTGCAATTCGGTGATCTGGCTACCGGCGCTCAAGGACAGCGGCGTCGAATTACCGCCATTGGCGCTTTCTTCACCATGGGCTGGCGCCATGATCGACAACGTCACCAACATCAGACACAACGGACCTTTGCGCATCGCAACTCCTGATTCCAATACGAGTATTGGGCAGGTTGTCGGCCGGTAAACGAGAATAATGAGCGATTGAACGTGCGATGAATCGATAAGATTCACCGCACGCGAGAACTTTACGGCAGGACTTGCTTGAACGGCTTGACCAGAACATTGGCGTAGACGCCTGCGGCAACGTACGGATCGGCGTCGGCCCAGGCCTTGGCGGCGCTCAGGGACTCGAATTCGGCGACGATCAGGCTGCCAGTGAAACCGGCTGCGCCCGGATCATTGCTGTCGACCGCCGGGTGTGGACCGGCCAATACGATACGACCTTCGCCCTTGAGCACTTGCAGACGCTCAAGGTGTGCAGGCCGTGCGGCCAGTCGGGCTTCCAGGGAGTTGGCGACGTCTGTGGCAATGATTGCGTAAAGCATGTCAGTCCTCGGTTTTTGGCGTTGTGGTGTCGGCGTCGTGCAGGTGGCGGGACAGGTAGATGCCCTGGCCGACCAGGAACAGCAAAGTCATGCCCAGGCTGCCGAAGACCTTGAAGTCTACCCAGTAGCTCTGGAACGTGAACGCGACGAACAGGTTGGCGGCACCGCAAAACAGGAAAAAACCGATCCAGGCGATGTTCAGGCGGGTCCAGATTGGCTCCGGCAGGGTCAGCGCGTGGCCCATGATGCGTTTGATCAGCAGTTGGTCACCGACGAAATGGCTGCCGATGAACGCGAGGGCGAACAGCCAGTTGACCACCGGGGCTTTCCATTTCAGGAAGGTTTCGCTGTGGAACGCCAGGGTCAGGCTGCCGAAGACCAGGCAGGCAATGAGGGTCAGCCACTGGCTCTTCTCCAGCTTGCGCTGCTTGATGTACAGCGTGCCGTAGACCACCAGGGAGCTGATGATCAGCATCGCGGTGGCGCTGTAAATACCACCGACAGACAGTTGATGACCGCCAATGTCGACGACCCGCGGGTCGATTTTGAAGACGATGAAAAACAGCAGAAGCGGGATGAAGTCGATGAATTGTTTCACAGTGGCAGCCAGAAGCAGGATGTGGCGGCATAATAACAAACATATTGACGCGCGATAGCGTCAGCTGATTTGAGGTTACATAGTCCTGTGAATGTTGATTTGCACTGCCATAGCACGGCCTCCGATGGCGCCCTGGCGCCTGCGGCACTGGTTGCGCGTGCGTTCGAGAAAGGCGTGCGAGTCCTGGCCTTGACTGATCACGACACCCTTGAAGGCCTCGACGAGGCCCGTAGCGCCGCGACGGCACTGGGGATGCAACTGGTCAACGGCGTCGAATTGTCCTGCACCTGGGGCGGGGCGACCATTCATGTGCTGGGCTACGGTTTCGACGTCAATGCCGCGCCATTGGTCGAGGCCATCGCCAAATTGCACGATGGCCGCTGGCTACGGTCCGAAGAAATAAGCCGCAAGTTGGCGTTGAAAGGCATGCCGGGGGCGCTTGACGGCGCCCGCGCCATTCAGCAGGAACTGGGCGACAGCGGCAACGCGCCGGCCCGTCCGCACTTCGCCGACTGGATGGTGCGCGAAGGTTTCGTCAAGGATCGCGCCGAAGCGTTCCGCAAATGGCTGGGCGCCGGCAAGCTGGGAGACGTCAAGCTGCACTGGCCGACCCTCGAAGACACCGTCGAGACCCTGCGCGCCGCGGGTGCCTGGGTCAGCCTGGCGCACCCCTGGCACTACGATTTCACTCGTAGCAAGCGTCGCCGCCTGATTTCTGACTATATTCAAGCCGGGGGCCACGCGATTGAAGTGGTCAATGGCCATCAGCCCGCCGAGCAAGTGGGCAGCCTGGCGATTCTTGCCCGTGAGTTTGGTCTGCTGGTCAGCGCCGGCAGTGATTTTCATGGCCCTGGAGGCTGGTCCGAGATCGGTGAATACCGCCCGCTCCCGGAGGATCTGCCACCACTGTGGTGTCGATTCAAACATGACCCAATTATTGCCGCCGTCTGAACAGGTAGAGAATGTGAGTCAATTTTTCCAGATTCATCCGGAAAACCCGCAAGCGCGCCTGATCAAACAGGCTGTCGAGATCATCCGCAACGGCGGGGTGGTGATTTATCCCACAGACTCTTCCTACGCCATTGGTTGCCAGATCGGTGACAAGACCGCCGTGGAGCGTGTGCGTCGGTTGCGTCAGCTGGATGAGAAGCACAACTTCGCACTGATCTGCAGCGACCTGTCGCAGTTGGGGCTATTTGCCAAGATCGACACTGGCACCTTCCGTTTGCTCAAGGCCCATTTGCCAGGGCCTTACACCTTCATTCTCAACGCTACCCGTGAAGTCCCGCGGCTGTTGCTGCACCCGAAAAAACGCACTATCGGCCTGCGTGTGCCGAGCCATCCGATTGCGTTGGCGCTGCTGGAAGAGCTCGGCGAACCGCTGATGAGTGTGACCCTGATCATGCCCGGCGACACTGACCCGCTGACCGATCCCTACGAAATGCGCCAGTTGCTGGAGCATCAGGTGGACCTGATCATCGACGGCGGTTTCGGCGGGATCAAGGCGTCCACCGTGATCAACCTCGCCGACGGCGAGCCGGAAGTCATCCGTGTCGGTTGCGGCGACCCTACGCCATTCATGGCCGAGGCGTAGATGTCTGCAGTAGAACCAGAACCCGTCGACAGCCAGGCCGGCGCCCAGCAAGAACTGCCTTTCGCCATGGTCTATGGCCAGGCGGTCATGGAAATGCCGCTGGACCTGTACATCCCGCCGGATGCGCTCGAGGTCTTTCTGGAAGCCTTCGAAGGCCCGCTCGACCTGCTCCTGTACCTGATCCGCAAACAGAACATCAATATTCTCGACATCCCGGTGGCGGAAATCACCCGCCAGTACATGGGCTATGTCGAGTTGATGCAGTCGGTGCGCCTGGAACTGGCCGCCGAGTACCTGGTGATGGCCGCGATGCTCGCCGAGATCAAGTCGCGGATGCTGCTGCCGCGAGCCGAAACCATTGAAGACGAGGAAGACGACCCTCGCGCCGAACTGATCCGCCGCTTGCAGGAATACGAACGCTTCAAGGCCGCCGCCGAAGGTATCGATGGCCTGAGCCGCGTCGGCCGCGATGTCGTGGTGCCCAAGCTCGACGCGCCGGAAGCCCGGGCGCGCAAGCTGCTGCCGGACGTGAGTCTGGAAGAGTTGCTGATGTCCATGGCCGAGGTCTTGCGCCGGGGCGACATGTTCGAAAGCCACCAGGTCAGCCGCGAGGCACTGTCCACCCGCGAACGCATGAGCGATGTACTGGAGCGGCTCAAGGGTGGCGGTTTCGTGCCCTTTGTCGAGCTGTTCACCGCTGAAGAAGGACGTCTGGGGGTAGTGGTGACCTTTATGGCGATCCTCGAACTGGTCAAGGAATCCTTGGTCGAGCTGGTGCAGAATGAGCCGTTCGCGGCGATACATGTGCGAGCCCGAGCCGAATAACGAGTTGAATCATGAACCTGACTGAACCCCGCGAGCTGGCGCCACTGCTTGAAGCCTTTCTGTTGGCCTCGGGAAAACCGCAATCGCTTGAGCGCCTGTTCGAACTCTTCGAAGAAGGCGAGCGGCCCGAACCAGCGGTTTTCAAGAAAGCGCTGACGATTCTGGGCAAATCCTGCGACGGCCGAGCCTTCGAACTGAAGGAAGTCGCCTCCGGGTATCGCCTGCAGATCCGCGAAAAGTTCGCGCCGTGGGTCGGGCGCCTGTGGGAAGAACGGCCGCAGCGTTACTCGCGCGCCATGCTCGAAACCATGGCCCTGATTGCCTATCGCCAACCGATCACCCGGGGCGAGATCGAAGACGTGCGCGGCGTGGCGGTCAACAGCCACATCGTCAAAACCCTGCTGGAGCGAGAGTGGATCCGCATCGTCGGTTACCGTGATGTGCCCGGCAAACCGGCAATGTTCGCCACCACCAAGGCGTTTCTCGATCACTTCAACCTGAAGAACCTCGACGACCTGCCGCCGCTGGCCGAGCTGCGCGAGCTGGAACCCGAGCCGATGCTCGAGTTCGACGACGCACCGGTGCCGGCCGGGTTGCAAGAATTGGCAGATGCCAGCGCCGAGCCGGAAGAGCCCAAGGAAGAAACCAGCTTCCACACGCTATTGCTGGAGCTGGACACGATGGAGGAGGGGCTCAAGACCGATTTCGACGATTTGTTGCGCGATGGCGAGTTGACCGAGACTGAAGAGGTATCGGAGCAGCCGGAGCCGGAAGTCGAGGTAGAGCTTCAGGTTGAGGTCGAAGTTGCTGACGAAGAAGAGCAGGAACCAGAACCTGAGGATGACATTCTTGGCGTTGCCGAGGCTCGCGAGAAACTGCTGGCCGCGGTTGCCGCGCTTGAACAACCCAAGCCCGAACCTGAACTGAGCGATGAAGAAGCCGAAGCCCGGGCCCTGGCCGAAGCGATCGAGGCCGAACGCCGCCAGTTCGAGGATTGAACTCCGTCAGAAGATCGCAGCCACCACCGGCCGGCGGAAAAACCAATAACCGACGGTCGATCAGCTAGTCTCTGATGCGCGAACGCTTCCATGAGCGTATGATTCGCGACCCTTTGGCGATCCCTTCGTCAAACGACCAGATTTCACATCTTCAGGCCAAGGCCTGAACTTGATCACACCGGGAGGTGCCCAGATGAGTATCAACGACCAGAAAGACGACCAGGAAATCGGCCCAGCAGGCGAAAAACTGCAGAAAGTCCTCGCCCGTATCGGCGTCGGCTCGCGCCGTGACGTAGAAGCCTGGATCAGCCACGGCCGCATCAAGGTCAATGGCAAAGACGCCACCCTCGGCCTGCGCGTCGACCTGCATGACGCCATCACCATCGATGGCAAGGTGATCAAGCGCGAAGAAGCTGCCGAGTCGGTACGCCGCGTGATCATGTACAACAAACCCGACGGTGAAATCTGCACCCGTGACGACCCGGAAGGCCGTCCGACCGTGTTCGACAAGATGCCGCGCCCGAAAGAAGGTCGCTGGATCAACATCGGTCGCCTGGACATCAACACCACAGGTCTGCTGATGTTCACCACCGACGGTGAGCTGGCCAACCGCCTGATGCACCCGTCCTACGAAATGGACCGTGAATACGCCGTCCGTGTACGTGGTGAAGTCGACGACGAGATGATCGAGCGTCTGAAGGCAGGCGTGGTGCTCGAAGACGGCCCGGCGAAATTCACCGACATCAAGCAGGCACCAGGTGGCGAAGGTTTCAACCACTGGTACCACTGCGTGGTGATGGAAGGTCGTAACCGCGAAGTTCGTCGTCTGTGGGAATCCCAGGGCCTGGTGGTCAGCCGTCTGAAGCGCGTGCGTTTCGGTCCGGTGTTCCTCAACTCCGACCTGCCGATGGGTCGCTGGCGCGAAATGAGCCAGCAGGAAGTCGACATTCTGAGTGCTGAAGTCGGCCTGACGCCGGTGGCGATGCCGCAAATGAACGCCAAGAGCAAAGACAAGCTCGAGCGTATGCAGCGCAAATCGTCCCGCCCGGTGGGCAAGACCGAACGCGTACGGACCCTGCGTCCAGCCGCTGGCGCTCCAGCTGCCGGCCCGCGTCCATCTCGCGAGCCGCAGATCGAAGGCGAGCGCCCGGCCCGCAAGCCAGCGCCACGCCAGGACGGTGAGCGCGGTCCACGCACGCCGCGTCCGGCCAACGGTCGTACTGAGCGTGGCGAAGGCCGTGGCGCTCCGTCCGGTGGTCGTAGCGATCGCGGTGCGCCTGCCGGCCGTGGTACGCCGGTGGCAGACCGCCCGGCCGACACCAAGCGCCCGGCCAAACCGGCGCCGAAGAAACGCCCAGGCATCGTGCTGGTCGACAAGGACGCGCCATCGGGCAAGCGCCGCGGTGCGCCAGCCGGCTCCGGCCAGCGTCCGGGCTTCGGTCGTCGCAAGCCTGAGTAATCGGTAAGCGCAGCATAAAAAACGCCATCCCTCGGGATGGCGTTTTTTTGTGTCTGGCAGAACCGGTTTTCAATATACAGGTGGCGTTGTGGCGAGGGAGCTTGCTCCCTCGCCACAGCGGGCGGTGTTGTTCAGAAGACAAACCGCCCATCAAACACCGGCTCATCATCCAGCGCCAACACGCCGCCAGAGAAGATCAGGTCCAGATGATGGCTGCCCTTGGCGCCTCCGCCCAACCCCAAGTGCAAACCGCAATGGCGCTCTTCGAACCCGGCATTGCGCGCATACAACTCTTTCACACCTTCGTTGGTACCGATCCCCAACTCCTCGATGCGTCGATTGGACGGATTGGCGTCCAGGTACTTGTTGAAGTCATGTTCCAGTCCCGGCACATCGGTGGCGATTTTGCTGATGGTCGAGTTCTCGATCCACAACTCCAGTGGTGACGCGAGTACGCCGTACTTGCGGGCAAACGGAATCGTGCTGAGGAACGTCCCCATGAACTTCACTCGGCCATTAATCGACTCGCTATGGGTGGCAATCTCGCCGGGCGCCAGGTCGAAGTTGCCGACACCGTTGATGTCGGTCCACTTCTTGATACTGCTCAACGGTGTTTCGAACCACGAGCCATGCTCATCTTTGAAACTTAAAGTGGTGGCCTGGGACATGCGCTGGATCAAGTGGCTGTTCAACCCGGCAATCCGCTGCGGGGTGACACTGAACGTGTCGTAGAAGTAATCGCCGTAATCCTTGAACAGCAGCGACTTCTTCCAGTTTTCCGCCATCACGCCTTGCAGCGCGCGGACAAAGTCCGGGCCGTCGGGACGCGGGTTGGGCAGGGTGGAAGAGTCGTAGAAGAAGATGTACAGATCGCTGTCGACAATCGCCTTGGCCAGCAATGCGGTGGGTTCGAGGTCCAGACGCATCGCGCTGAAGGCGAACCTTGGACTGTTGCCGGCCTGTTCGGCGATGGCGCCGGTCAGCGCCTCGTAATCAGCGGTATGGCCGAGCAAGACCTTCGCCGGGTTGATGCCGGCAACGGCTGGGTGATGTTCGAGGTAGTAAAGGAAATGCGAGATGGCACGCTGCTTATCCATGGAGTCCTCCCTGACAAACCTGGTAAGTGGCGGGCACGACCGGCCGGATCATGCCCGCCGGGATGTCTTACAGAGGCCACATCGCCGTGCCGAACGGAACAACCGCGTCGGCTTGCATCATTTCAACGGCGGCTTCATGGGTCGGTGCTTCAAACCAATCGTCGAGTTGCAGTTCAGTGTCCAAGTCTTTGTCCAGTGCTTGCATGGTGAATCTCCTAGATGACTTTTACGGTAAGAACAGCTTCGGTAAAAACAGTGGCGCGTTTTTCATTCATTGAAGAGCGCGTCAACTTGCCGGTCGATGCGGCTCGGCAAGTCGCTGAAAACCTAGTTCACAGGTTTTTGAATTGCAAAAAAATAATTAAACAATTTTCATTTGAACTAATTATTCCATTTTAAAAAAAGTAAATTTCCTAATAAAAAACAGAAAACTAAGTCGGAAAACTCCTTAGGAAGCTTCCTATCGTCAATTTACAGTCGACGGCTCTCTGGATCTGATTTGGAAAGCATGCGTTACGCGCTGTAAATAAATCCTTACGAAAAGCGTGCTCAAACCCCATGGAATGCCGCTGTGGAAAGGGCTGTAAGGAAAACCTGCCGTCCGCCGCCACGATGGTGCTGTTCAAGGGCTCTGGCGCGCTTGTCTCAGCCTCGATTGAAAGGTGAGATGCGCCCCATGCCTGTCGTGCAGGTGCATAACAAGAAGGAGGCGCAATGAACGCCGTGACTCATCTCCATCTCTCTCCGTGGGGCGATTTTTCCGCTGCCCCCGTCGAAGACCTGCAAAGGTCTGACTCAATTTTTGCAGCCGCCCGAGACCTTCGAGGCGGACACAGGCAATCCCGGCAACCGACGCGCTGATCCAGCGGTGTCTGGCAGCAGGGGGTTAGCGGTGTACAATGCGCCGCGTTTTAACTGTGACCCTCTGCGCAACAGCGCAAACCTCAAGGCTATCCGCCTTGTTCACTCCGCCGCGTCACGAGCGTGTCGGGTTCGATTTCGTCACAGATAAAAACAAACAGGTGACGCATGACTGTCGTAAAAACGCTGAACTCCTGGTGCCTGCGCTGGGGTTTGATCGGCGCTGCTTGAAATCGCAACCTTGCAGCAACGTCTACCGAACATCATCAAACCTTGCGTGAGACCCTTTTCATGAGTGGACAAAACTCGCATTCAGGCGAGCTTAAACGCGGCCTGAAAAATCGCCATATTCAACTGATCGCCCTCGGTGGCGCGATCGGTACCGGGTTGTTCCTCGGCTCGGCCGGCGTGCTCAAATCCGCCGGCCCGTCGATGATTCTCGGCTACGCCATTTGCGGCTTCATCGCCTTCATGATCATGCGCCAGCTGGGCGAAATGATCGTCGAAGAGCCGGTGGCCGGTTCCTTCAGCCACTTCGCGCATAAATACTGGGGTGGTTTTGCCGGTTTCCTGTCGGGCTGGAACTGCTGGATTCTGTACATCCTGGTGGGCATGTCGGAGCTGACCGCGGTCGGCAAATACATCCACTACTGGGCGCCGGATATCCCGACCTGGGTCTCCGCTGCTGCGTTCTTTGTGCTGATCAACGCGATCAACCTGGCCAACGTCAAAGTCTTCGGTGAGGCCGAGTTCTGGTTCGCGATCATCAAGGTCGTGGCGATCGTCGGTATGATTGCCCTGGGCAGCTATTTGCTGGTCAGCGGTAACGGCGGCCCGCAAGCCTCGGTGACCAACCTGTGGTCCCACGGCGGTTTCTTCCCGAACGGTGTCAGCGGCCTGGTGATGGCCATGGCGATCATCATGTTCTCCTTCGGTGGCCTGGAAATGCTTGGTTTCACCGCCGCTGAAGCCGACAAACCGAAAACCGTGATCCCGAAAGCCATCAACCAGGTGATCTACCGGATCCTGATTTTCTACATCGGTGCGCTGGTGGTCCTGTTGTCGCTGACCCCTTGGGACAGCCTGCTGACGACACTGAATGCGTCTGGCGATGCCTATAGCGGCAGCCCGTTCGTGCAGGTGTTCTCGATGCTCGGCAGCAACACCGCCGCGCATATCCTCAACTTCGTGGTCCTGACCGCGGCGCTGTCGGTGTACAACAGCGGTACTTACTGCAACAGCCGCATGCTGCTGGGCATGGCCGAGCAGGGCGATGCGCCGAAAGCCTTGTCGAAGATCGACAAGCGTGGCGTGCCGGTACGTTCGATCCTGGCGTCGGCCGCTGTGACGTTGATCGCGGTGTTGTTGAACTACCTGATCCCGCAAAACGCGCTGGAACTGTTGATGTCGTTGGTGGTTGCGACCCTGGTGATTAACTGGGCGATGATCAGCTTCTCGCACTTCAAGTTCCGCCAGCACATGAACAAGACCCGGCAGACGCCGCTGTTCAAGGCCCTGTGGTACCCGTACGGCAACTACATCTGCCTGGCGTTCGTGGTGTTCATCCTCGGCGTGATGCTGCTGATCCCGGGCATCCAGGTCTCGGTGTATGCGATTCCGGTGTGGGTCGCGTTCATGTGGATCTGCTACGGCATCAAGAACAAGCGCAGCGCCCAGCAGGCGTTGCAGGTCGCGGTGAAATAACGCAACGCGCAGAAACAACAAACCCGGCCAATGTGCCGGGTTTTTTGTGGAGGATGCGAAAGCCGGGGTATTCTGGCGGTCCTGATACCGGACCTTTTTCCATGCTGGTGATTTCCAACAACGTGCATCTGCCGGATGCCGAGATCGAGTTGACGGCCATTCGCGCCCAGGGCGCCGGTGGGCAGAACGTCAACAAGGTCTCCAGTGCGGTGCACCTGCGCTTCGACATTCCGGCCTCGTCCCTGCCCGAGTTCTACAAGGAACGGCTGCTGGCGTTGCGCGACAGTCGCATCACCAGCGAAGGGGTGTTGATCATCAAGGCCCAGCAATACCGCACGCAGGAGCAGAACCGCGCCGATGCGCTGGAGCGTCTGACCGAGTTGATCCTCAGCGCTACCAAAGTGGAAAAGAAACGCCGTCCGACCAAGCCGACGCTGGGCTCGAAAAAGCGTCGGCTCGAATCCAAGACCAAGCGCGGCAGCATCAAGGCCGGGCGGGGCAAGGTCGATTTTTAGCGTGCTTCACGCTCTTCCCGATACTTGGGCGCCTGTCGGTACAAGTAAACGCTCAACATCAATCCGCTCAAGGCGGCGAGGGCGGCGAACAGGAAGATCGAGGCAAACCCGAATCCTGCAGCAATCGCACCCGCCAGCGGTCCGGTAATCCCCAGTGACAAATCGATAAACAGCGAATAGGCCCCAACTGCTGCGCCACGGCTGGAGGCCGGCACCAGATTGACCGCTTCCACGCCCAAGGCCGGGAACACCAGCGAAAAGCCGAAACCGCTCAGCGCCGCACCGGCCAGTGCCCAATGAGCATCCGGCGCCAGCCACAGCAGCAACAGCCCGAGGGTTTCCACCGAGAGGCAGGCAATCGCCACGCGAAAGCCGCCGAGGCGGTTGATCAGGTTACCGAACAGTAGTCGCGCGCCAATGAAACTGGCGCCGAACAAACTCAGGGACAGCACCGCGTTGGACCAATGCTGAGTGGCGTAATACAGGGTGATGAAGGTCGCGATGGTGCCAAAGCCGATGGAGCCCAGTGCCAGGCCGCAGCCATGAGGGAACACCCGTCCCAGCACATGCATGAACGGCAAACGTTCGCCGGCGACAATCGGCGCCGCGGTTTTCGGCCAGGCCAGCGCCACGCCCAGCACGGCCAGCAGCATGATGCTCACGCCCATGCTCCACAAACCCAATTGACTCACCAGCAGCACCCCCAGTGGTGCGCCGACCGCCAACGCGCCGTAACTGGCAATGCCGTTCCAGGAGATGACCTTGGCGGTGTTCGCCGCGCCGACCCGGCCGATGCCCCAGCCGATCGACCCGGAGCCGACCAGGCTTTCCGCGCTGCCGAGTATCAGGCGGCCAATCAACAGGCTGATCAAACTCAGTATCGGCAGGCTCTGCGTCCAGGCCGAAATCAGCATGAACACCCCGCTCAAACCACAGCCGGCGAGACCATACATCACCGCCAGTTTGCTGCCCTTGTTATCGATGATGCGCCCGGCGTAAGGGCGGCTGAGGAGGGTGGCCAGGTATTGCACGCTGATCACCAGCCCGGCGATCACCGCGCCGAAGCCGAGGTCGCTGTGGACGTAGCCCGGCAATACGGCCAGGGGAATACCGATATTGAGGTAACCGATGAAAGTGAACAGGACGATGGAAACGACTTGCAGCGTGACCGCCAGGGGGCGCTGGGTTTCAGACATGGGTAAAAGGTCCACGGGGCAGCAGGATAGATAGGCTGCTTATGATAGCGGCGTGGACGGTCGCAGGGCGTGAAAAAGTAAAACTAATTGCCGAACGGGATGAATCAGGATTTTGCGGGGGCGACCAGTTGCGTCGTGACCAGGGCGGCCAGGGCATTTTCTTCGCTGCCGAAGCGGGCCAGCAGGGCGGCTTGTTTCTCGGGGGAAAGGCGATTCCAGATCTCGATCATCTTCTCGGCGGTGCCGATCAGGACGCTGGCCTGGGCTTCAGTGAAATCATCGCTCATGGTGCGGGCTCGCGGTTCAGGCAGTGTGGAAAGCGCATGTTAGCGCTTTCCACACGGTCTGGCATTGCAGGTGTATCAGTCTTCTCTGTCGGCCTGGCGGCGTTCAGGTGCTTCTTTCGGCTCGGGCTGTTGGGCACCGGCTTGTTGCGTGGTTGTCTGCTCAGTTTCGTGCAGGCTTGGGAAGGGGAGATTAGGGATCTCGTGCATGTTTCGCGCTCCTCGCTAAGTCTGTTGATAGATCTGGTAGATCCGCGCTTTTAAAAAAGCCTGGGCAGGATACAGCAGGAAAAATGACAAATAGACTTTATATCCAATTGTTACGACGGATGGGATTGTCTAGACAGGTCAATGGGATAGGCGCAATTGATCGTTCCCACACTCTGCGTGGGAACGCAGCCCGGGACGCTCCGCGTTCCAACAGCGGACGCAGAGCGTCCAATGAGGCATTCCCACGCGGAGCGTGGGAACGATCGGTGGGAGGGGTTACTTGCAGACGTCAGCGATGGCCTCGGCCAGCAGGTCCAGGCGTGTCGCATCGATCCCCGCCACGTTCGCCCGGCCCGAGCTGACCATGTACACGCTGTGATGCTCGCGCAGTTGCTTGACCTGCTCCGGCGACAAACCGGTGTAGGAAAACATCCCGCGTTGCACGCCAATGTGCGCAAACCGCTCGCGCAAGCCGTGGGGTTCAAGCGCTTCGACCAGGCCACTGCGCAGCTGGGCGATGCGCAAACGCATGGCTTCCACTTCGTCGGCCCAGCGGCTTTTCAGCTCTGGATCGCCAAGGATGGTCGCGACGACGGCGGCGCCGTGATCCGGCGGTGTCGACCACAGGTTGCGGGCGATGTTGGCCAGTTGGCTGCGGATGTCCACCAGCTTGCCGGCGGTTTGCGCGCAGACAATCAGCGCACCGGTGCGGTCGCGGTACAGGCCGAAGTTTTTCGAGCAGGAACTGGTGATTAGCACTTCCGGCAATTCGGCGGCGAACAACCGGGTCGACCAGGCATCTTGTTCCAGGCCATCGCCGAAGCCCTGATAGGCGAAGTCGATCAGAGGCAGCAAGTCGCGACTGCGCACCACGTCCAGCACCCGGCGCCAATCGTCATGGGACAGGTCGAAACCGGTCGGGTTGTGGCAGCAGGCGTGCAGCAGCACCACATCGCCCTTCGGTGCTTGATTGAGCACTTCGAGCATCGCTTCGACATCGAGACGGTTATCGCTGCCCACGTACGGGTAGTGACTGACCTTGACCCCGGCCGTTGCGAAAATCGTTTCGTGGATCGGCCAGGTCGGGCTGCTCAGCCACACGCCACGGCCCGGCAGGCATTGGGCGATGAAGTCGGCGCTCAAGCGCAGCGCACCGGTGCCGCCCGGCGTTTGCGTGACGCCGGCCCGTTGCTCGGCGATCAGCGCCGAATCAGCACCCAGCACAAGCTCGTTGATGACTTTGCCGAACGCCGCATCGCCGTGGCCGCCGATGTAAGTCTTGGTGGCCTGGCGATCCACCAGGCGCTGCTCGGCAAGCTTCACCGCTTCAAGGATCGGCGTCAGGCCCTGGGCGTCTTTGTAGACACCCACGCCAAGGTCGAACTTGCGCGGATTGGGGTCCTGCGCATAGGCCTCCATCAGGCCGAGAATCGGGTCGCCGGGTACTCGGCCGATGGCGTCGAAATGCATTATTTGCGGCCCTCGGCGTCTTTGGCCACTTCGTCAGTGCGCGCGGCCATGATGAAGTCGTTGCGGTGCAAGCCCTTGATGGAGTGGCTCCACCAGGTCACGGTGACTTTGCCCCACTCGGTCAGCAGGCCCGGGTGGTGACCTTCGGCCTCGGAGATTTCGCCAACGGCGTTGGTGAACGCCAGCGCGTGCTTGAAGTTCTTGAACAGGAAAACTTTTTCCAACTGCATCACACCGTCGCGCACTTCGATGTTCCAGTCAGGGATCTGCTTGATCAGGATCGGCAGTTCTTCGTCGCTGACCTGAGGGGCGTCGGCGCGGCAGGCTTCGCAATGGGCTTGGTTCAATGTGGACATGATGTGTTCCTGAAATCGAGTGTTTTGAAAAACGGTCGTCAGTGGGACCACGCTAAAGCAAAGCGGCGATCCGTAACAGACTCACTTGATGCCAAAAGTCGCGGGTCACGCAGCTTTTGGCGGAAATTTCGGTGCGTGCAACCCAAGCTGCATGCCTTGTTTGACCATGCCCATGATGTCTTCGTGGGCCAGATCGAACAGGCGCTTGAGGTTCGGCAGGACAAAGTACAGCGGCTGCAGAATGTCGATGCGATACGGCGTACGCATGCATTCCAGTGGGTCGAAGGCCTGATGCTCAGGCGCATCCGACAGGGCGTAAACAGTTTCTTTCGGAGAGGACAGGATGCCGCCGCCATAGATGCGCAGGCCTTGCGGCGTGTCGACCAGGCCGAACTCGATGGTCATCCAGTACAGACGCGCCAGGTACACGCGCTCTTCCTTGGAGGCCTGTAGGCCGAGTTTGCCGTAGGTGTGGGTGAATTCGGCGAACCAGGGGTTGGTCAGCAGCGGGCAGTGGCCGAAGATCTCGTGGAAAATGTCCGGCTCTTGCAGGTAATCCAGTTCTTCGCGGGTACGAATAAAGGTCGCCACCGGAAACTGCTTGTTCGCCAGCAATTCGAAAAAGGTCTGGAAGGGAATCAGCGCGGGCACCCGGGCAACTTGCCAGCCGGTGGTTTCACCGAGGACTTTGTTGATTTCGCCGAGTTGCGGAATGCGGTCGTGGGGCAGACCGAGTTTTTCGATACCGTCCAGGTATTCCTGGCATGCACGACCCTCGATCACTTTCAGTTGGCGAGTGATCAGCGTATTCCACACCGCGTGTTCTTCAGCGGGGTAGTCGATAAAACCTTGCGCATCGGGCTCGCGAGCCACGTATTGCGTCTGCTTCATGCTGCTCTCCTGCTAGGGGAATCGTTCTTGTTGTGTGTACAGCTATGGACCTAGAAATACCCCAAGGTGTTCGGTGTTGCAGCAGGTGATCCGCGTCTTGCGTAGGAAAAATCCGCGCTCTTCGTAAAGTTTTCGTTACGTATTGTCTGCTGTGGCGCAAGTATTGATATTTACGGGTTTGAAATGGCCTACAGGTGTCACATAATCTTGACGACTAACTTGGTGCTCGCGCAGAAAATTCCTTGCGCCGGGCCTCGATCACCGCTGTTACGGGCCTTCATATGCGTATCAAAGTCCACTGCCAGAACCGCATCGGTATCTTGCGCGACATTCTCAACCTGTTGGTCGAGTACGGGATCAACGTCGCTCGCGGCGAGGTGGGTGGTGAGCATGGCAATGCGATCTATCTGCACTGTCCGAACCTGATCAACATTCAGTTCCAGGCGTTGCGGCCGAAGTTCGAGGCGATTGGTGGGGTATTCGGTGTCAAGCGTGTAGGGCTGATGCCCAGCGAGCGTCGGCACATGGAGCTCAATGCCTTGCTCGGTGCCCTGGAGTTTCCGGTTCTGTCGATCGACATGGGCGGTTCCATCGTCGCGGCCAACCGTGCGGCGGCGCAATTGCTCGGGGTGCGGGTGGATGAGGTGCCGGGGATTCCGCTGTCGCGGTACGCCGAAGACTTCGACTTGCCGGAACTGGTGCGCGCCAACAAGTCGCGGATCAACGGCTTGCGGGTGAAGGTCAAGGGTGACGTGTTTCTCGCCGACATCGCGCCGCTGCAATCGGAGCATGACGAAAGCGAGGCCATGGCCGGTGCGGTGTTGACGCTGCACCGGGCGGACCGGGTGGGCGAGCGCATCTATAACGTGCGCAAACAAGAGTTGCGCGGCTTCGACAGCATTTTCCAAAGCTCGAAAGTGATGGCGGCGGTGGTTCGCGAAGCGCGGCGCATGGCACCGCTGGATGCGCCGCTATTGATCGAAGGCGAAACCGGCACCGGCAAAGAGTTGTTGGCGCGGGCCTGTCACCTGGCGAGCCCGCGTGGGCAATCACCGCTGATGGCGCTCAACTGCGCCGGCCTGCCAGAGTCCATGGCCGAGACCGAATTGTTCGGCTACGGCCCCGGCGCCTTCGAAGGGGCGCGGGCCGAAGGCAAGCTCGGGCTCCTGGAGCTGACGGCGGGCGGTACGTTGTTTCTCGATGGCGTCGGCGAAATGAGCCCGCGCTTGCAGGTGAAATTACTGCGCTTTCTGCAGGACGGTTGCTTCCGTCGTGTCGGCAGCGATGAAGAGGTCTATCTGGATGTGCGGGTGATCTGCGCGACTCAGGTGGACTTGTCCGAGCTGTGTGCTCGCGGTGAATTTCGCCAGGACTTGTACCACCGCTTGAACGTGCTCTCGTTGCACATCCCGCCACTGCGCGAATGCCTCGACGGACTGGCGCCGCTGGTGGAGCACTTCCTCGATCAGGCCAGCCGACAGATCGGTTGCCCACTGCCGAAGCTGGCGCCGGCGGCGATGGAACGACTCAGTCACTATCACTGGCCGGGTAACGTGCGGCAATTGGAGAACGTGCTGTTTCAGGCGGTTTCCCTGTGCGAGGGCGGCACCGTCAAAGCCGAGCACATTCGTCTGCCGGACTACGGCGTGCGTCAGCCGCTTGGCGATTTCTCCCTCGAGGGTGGGCTGGACGAGATTGTCGGGCGCTTCGAGAAGGCGGTGTTGGAGCGCTTGTATTCCGAGTATCCGAGCAGTCGGCAACTAGGCAAGCGGCTGGGGGTTTCCCATACCACCATTGCCAATAAGTTGCGCGAGTATGAGGTCGGCAAAGAGCCCGGCTAAGCGGCTTTTGTGGCGAGGGAGCTTGCTCCCGCTGGGCTGCGCAGCAGCCCAAAAAATGACAACCGAATTATTGCAGGCAGATCGCGCAGGTAGGTTTTGCGGCCGCTTCGCGCCCGAGCGGGAGCAAGCGCCCTCGCCACAGGGGAACGATCAGCGTCCAGGCTGATCCTTGCCTCTTGGCGGCATGACACCGCCGGTTTTTCGTCTTCGATACATTCCCCCAATCCCCTCTAAATCCCTCAAGTCCTTTGTTTGCCGGGCCCGGCGCCGCCAGAAAAAAGTTGGTCTGCAAATTGCTTATGGCTCAGCAGTACAGCGGTGGGCGGCAAACGTCCGGCATGCAGAGGAAAGAGTGTGGACAAGTACCTTTATGTGGCAATGACCGGCGCCAGCCAGAATGCACTGGCGCAGAAGGCTCATGCCAACAACCTGGCGAACATCTCTACCAATGGTTTTCAGAAGGACCTGGAGCAGGCCCGTTCGATGCCGGTGTTTGGTGACAGCTTTCCGGCGCGTGCGTTTGCCATGAGCGAACGTCCGGCCACCGACTTCTCCCCGGGCGCCCTGGTGGAAACCGGCCGTGACCTCGATGTCGCGGTGCAAGGCAACGGCTGGATCGCCGTGCAGAGCCCCGATGGCGGTGAGAGCTACGTGCGCACCGGCAGCCTGAACGTTGATGCGCTGGGCGTGTTGCGCGCCGGCAACGGCATGCCGGTGATGGGCAATGGCGGTCTGATTGCCGTGCCGCCTGAGCAGCAGATCGAAGTCGGCGAAGATGGCACCGTCAGTATCCGTGCGATGGGCGAAGGCCCGCGTGTGATGGCCGAAGTCGACCGCATCAAACTGGTCAACCCGGACTTCAAGAACATGACCAAAGGCCTGGACGGTTCGATCCACACCAAGGACGGCAAGCCGGCGCAAGCCGATGCCGGCGTCAAACTGGTGTCTGGGTTCCTCGAGTCGAGCAACGTCAATGCCGTGGAAGAAATGACTTCGGTACTGGCGCTGGCCAAGCAGTTCGAGCTGCACATCAAGATGATGAACACCGCCAAAGACGATGACCAGGCCATGGCTCGGGTCTTGCAGATCAGCTAATTATCAGAACGTCGCGCCGTAAAACAGGCGCACGAGGAGAAACGAATGCTTCCGGCTCTATGGGTTGCCAAAACAGGTCTGTCCGCCCAGGACACCAACCTCACCACCATTTCCAACAACCTGGCGAACGTATCGACCACGGGTTTCAAACGTGACCGCGCCGAGTTCCAGGACTTGCTGTATCAGATCAAGCGCCAGCCAGGCGCCCAGTCGACCCAGGACAGCGAACTGCCGTCGGGTCTGCAAGTGGGTACCGGTGTGCGCATCGTCGGCACCCAGAAAAACTTCACCGCCGGCAGCCTGCAAACCACCGAGCAGCCATTGGACATGGCCATCGACGGCCGCGGTTTCTTCCAGATCCTGCAGCCCGATGGCACCACGTCCTACACCCGTGACGGTACCTTTCACCTGGATTCCAACGGTCAGATCGTCAACGCCAGCGGCTTTGCCCTGGAGCCGGCCATTGTCATTCCGAACAACGCCCAGACGTTCACCGTTGGTCGTGACGGCACCGTGTCCATCACCGTTGCCGGCAACCCCGCCTCCCAAGTGATCGGCAACCTGCAAACCGCCGACTTCATCAACCCGGCCGGTCTGCAAGCGGTGGGTAACAACCTGTTCCTGGAAACCGCTGCCAGTGGCGCGCCGCAAGTCGGCACCCCGGGCCTGGCCGGTTTCGGCACCACGCTGCAGAACACCCTGGAAACGTCCAACGTCAGCACCGTTGAAGAAATGGTCAACATGATCACCACTCAGCGCGCCTACGAGATGAACTCCAAAGTGATCTCCACCGCCGACCAGATGCTCTCGTTCGTAACGCAGAATCTGTAATCAAGTCTATGAGGCGGCCATGAGGTCGCCTGCAACACCGTGAGGTAGGGTCATGAATCGCTTCGTATCTGTTCTGGCACTGAGTGGGGTCGCCGCGCTGGCGGGGTGCGTCGGTCCGACGCCAAAGCCCAATGACCCTTACTACGCCCCGGTGTTGCCGCGCACGCCGCTGCCGGCTGCCGCCAATAACGGCTCGATCTACCAGGCCGGTTTCGAACAGAACCTGTACAGCGACCGCAAGGCATTCCGGGTCGGTGACATCATCACCATCACCCTGAACGAGCGCACCCAGGCGAGCAAGAACGCCAATTCCCAGGTCGACAAGACCAGCAAGACCAGCATTGGTCTTTCCTCATTGTTCGGCACTAAGCCCAGCGTAAATAACCCGCTCGACAGCGGCGACCTGAGTCTGGATGCCAGCTACAGCGGCGACCGCGCGACCAAGGGTGACAGCAAGGCCGGGCAGGGCAACAGCCTCACCGGCTCGATCACCGTGACCGTCGCCGACGTGTTGCCCAACGGTATCATCGCCGTACGCGGCGAGAAGTGGATGACCCTCAATACCGGTGATGAACTGGTGCGGATTGCAGGGCTTGTTCGCGCCGATGACATCGCGACTGACAACACCGTTTCGTCGACCCGTATCGCCGATGCGCGCATCACCTATTCGGGCACCGGTTCGTTTGCCGATGCGAGTCAGCCAGGCTGGTTCGACCGTTTCTTCCTCAGCCCGCTGTTCCCTTTCTAGGTGGCTACGTTGAATCTTAAACACCTTATGGTGGGCGTCCTGTTGCTGATGGCGGCCTTCGATGCTCAAGCCGAGCGGCTGAAGGACATCGCCAGTATTTCCGGCGTGCGTTCCAACCAATTGATCGGCTACGGCCTGGTGGTCGGGCTTAACGGTACCGGCGACCAGACGACGCAAACCCCGTTCACCCTGCAGACCTTCAACAACATGCTCTCGCAGTTCGGCATCAAGGTGCCGCCGGGTTCGGGCAACGTGCAGTTGAAGAACGTCGCGGCGGTGTCGATCAGCGCCGATTTGCCAGCGTTCGCCAAGCCGGGTCAGCAGATAGACATCACCGTAGCGTCCATCGGTAACTCCAAGAGCCTGCGCGGCGGCACCTTGCTGTTGACGCCGCTCAAAGGTATCGATGGCAACGTCTATGCCGTGGCTCAGGGCAACCTGGTGGTCGGCGGCTTCGATGCCGAAGGTCGTGACGGTTCCAAGATCACCGTCAACGTTCCGTCGGCCGGTCGCATCCCCGGCGGTGCGTCGGTCGAGCGGGCAGTGCCGAGCGGCTTCAATCAGGGCAACAGCCTGACCCTGAACCTCAACCGTTCGGACTTCACCACGGCCAAGCGCATCGTCGACAAGATCAACGACATGCTTGGCCCTGGCGTCGCTCAGGCCATTGACGGTGGCTCGATCCGCGTGACCGCGCCACTCGATCCGAGCCAGCGGGTCGACTATTTGTCGATCCTCGAAAACCTCGAAGTCGATCCGGGTCAGGCGGTGGCGAAAGTCATCATCAACTCGCGCACCGGCACCATCGTGATCGGCCAGAACGTCAAGGTTTCCCCGGCCGCCGTGACCCACGGCAGCCTGACCGTGACCATCACTGAAGACCCGATCGTCAGCCAGCCCGGCCCTCTGTCCAACGGGCAGACGGCGGTCGTGCCGCGTTCGCGGGTCAACGCTCAGCAAGAAGCCAAGCCGATGTTCAAGTTCGGCCCGGGCACCACCCTCGACGAGATCGTTCGTGCGGTGAACCAGGTCGGCGCAGCACCGGGTGACTTGATGGCGATCCTCGAAGCGTTGAAACAGGCCGGCGCGTTGCAAGCCGACCTGATCGTGATCTGAGGACGGCGATCATGGATATGCGCAAAAGCGGTCTGGTCAGCAGCAGCGATTCGGGTTCCTACTCGGACCTGAATCGTTTGAATCAGCTCAAGGTCGGCGACAAGAACAGCGATGCGAACATGCGCAAAGTGGCGCAGGAATTCGAGTCGCTGTTCCTCGGCGAAATGCTCAAGTCCATGCGCTCGGCCACCGAAGCGCTGGGCAAGGATAATCCGCTCAACACGCCGGCAGCCAAGCAATACCAGGAAATGTACGACCAGCAGTTGGCCGTTTCCCTGTCTCGCGAAGGCGGCGGTATCGGCCTGGCTGACGTGTTGATGCGCCAGATGTCGAAGAACAAACCGTTGGCGCCGGGTGAGGCTGCGGCAGCATCTGCCGCCAAGCAAGCCGCCGCGAAGGCCGCCGTGGAAACACCGATTGCCGCCGGTACGGTCGCCACCAATGGGCCGCTGTCGCGCCTCAATGGCGAGCGCCCGTTGTGGGCTTCACGCGCGGTGAGGGCGCCGGCAGGTGCGGGCGAGGGCGCACACCGCAACGACATGGCGCTGATCAATCAGCGGCGTCTGGCGCTGCCACCGAAACTGGCCGACCGTTTGCTCGCCGGGCTGGTGCCATCGGCATCGACCACGGCAACGACCGCCTCCGCAACGCAAAACAAAATCCAGGTGCCGCCGAGCACCGCGACCGGTTCCGGCCCGCTGTACAACGGCGATTGGCTGGCTTCGCAAACGGATACGACCTCCAGCGGGCGCCTGCAGATTTATGGTCGTGCCATGGCTCAAATCCCCCTGGCACCGGCGAAGAAAGCCTTCAGCTCCGCCGACGAATTCGTCAACACCATGCTGCCAATGGCCAAAGAAGCCGCCGACCGTATCGGTGTCGATCCGCGTTACCTGGTGGCTCAGGCCGCCCTGGAAACCGGTTGGGGCAAATCGGTCATGCGCGCCCAGGATGGCAGCAGTAGCCACAACCTGTTCGGGATCAAGGCCAGTGGTAACTGGAAGGGTGATTCGGCGCGGGCGATCACCAGCGAATTCAGAAATGGCCAGATGGTCAAGGAGACGGCTGAGTTCCGTTCCTACGCCTCTTACAAGGACAGTTTCCATGACCTTGTGACGCTGCTGCAAAGCAACAATCGCTATCAAGATGTGCTGAAGTCGGCCGATAACCCAGAACAGTTTGTACGCGAGTTGCAAAAAGCCGGGTATGCAACCGACCCGGATTACGCAAGCAAGATTTCGCAGATAGCCAAGCAGATGACGAGTTACCAAAACTACGCTGCAGCGGGCGCTTCCACTACGCCTTTATAGGCACAAGGCATAAGGTTTGAATCATGAGTTTGCTCAACATCGGGATGTCGGGTTTATCCGCTGGCCAAAGCGCGTTGATGGTGACCGGTAACAACATTGCCAACGCCGACACCGCAGGCTACTCGCGTCAGCAAACCGTGCAGGGCAGCAAGGCCTCGAATCAGTTCGGCAATGTCTACATCGGCACGGGTACGACCCTGGCCGATGTGCGTCGGGTGTACAACAGCTACCTCGATGCGCAACTGCAAACCACCACCTCGCTCAACAGCGACTCGGCTGCCTATGCCGGGCAGATCAGCCCGCTCGATAAGTTGCTGTCAGACAGCGGCACCGGCCTCAACGGCGCCCTGACCAAGTTCTTCGCCTCGGTACAGAACGTCAACGCCAAACCGGGCGACGATGCTTCCCGCCAACTGCTGCTCAGCGATGCGCAAGCGGTGAGCAACCGTTTCAACTCGATCTCCAGCCAGTTGACCGCGCAGAACGCGGACATCAACGGCAACCTGGCGGACATGGCCGATCAGGTCAACAAACTGGCGGCCACCGTGGCCCAGTTGAACCAGAAGATCTCCGAAGTTTCCAACGCCGGCGGCCAGCCCAACGACTTGCTCGACGCGCGCAACGAGACCGTGCGCCAGTTGTCCACCTTCACCGGTGCGCAGGTGATCGAGCGTGACGGCAACCTCGACATTTACCTGGGCAGCGGTCAACCGCTGGTCATGGGCAGCACTGCCAGCAAGCTGGAAGTGGTGCCGAGCAAAGACGATCCGTCGCGTTCGGCCATTCAGCTCAATCGCGGTTCGAGCACCATCGATATCACCTCGGTGATGACCGGTGGCGAGATGGGCGGCTTGCTGCGTTATCGCAGCACCGTGCTGGACCCGGCCATGAATGAACTGGGGCGTGTGGCGCTGGTCGTCGCCGATCAGATGAACACCGTCCAGGCCCAGGGCATCGACAAGAACGGTGATTTTGGTTCGAACCTGTTCAACAGCATCAACACCGCCGCGCAAATGGCCCAACGCAGCGTTGCCACGGTCGGCAACAGCGCCGGCTCCGGCAACTTCGATGTGAGCATCGAGGACAGCGGCAAGCTGACCATTAACGATTACAAGGTCACCTTCACCAGCGCCACCAACTACACCGTGCAGCGTCTGCCTGAAGGCACCGCCATGGGCGCGTTCAGCACGCTGACCACGCCACCGCCGGTGATCGATGGTTTCTCCATGACACTTTCCGGTGGCACCGCAGCCGCCGGCGACACGTTCAAGATCACCCCGACCCGCAACGCGGCGACCAACATCAAGACCGAGATGACCGACTCCAAGCGTCTGGCCATCGCGGCACCGTTGGGCGCGGCGATTGCTGCGGGCGGCAGCGGCACACTGACGATTCCGGCCAGCGGTCAACCGACCCTGACCACCAAGTTCGATATCTACGACACGGCGACCACCACCACGCTCCAGAACGGCCTGAAGACTTCGACGCCGGTCAAGATCGTATTTGGTGCGGCCGGTGGTACGACTCAGACTTACCAAATGCTCGATGCCCAAGGCAACGCGCTCAGCAGCGGCACCATCGTGCCGGGCCAGAACAATACGCTGAGCCTGACCATTCCGCTGGTCGACGGCACCGGCGCCGCGATCAATGATCCGGGACCGCCCATCGTGCAGCGCACTGTGTCGTTTGACATGACCGTGGCCGGTTCGCCAGGTAACGGCACTGCGATCAACGTATCGCTCAGCCAGCCGGGTTCGCTGGATAACCGTAACGGCACCACGCTGGCTGCCTTGCAGACCAAGCAGACCGTGGACACCGGTTCGGCCAGCAACGGTATTTCCCTGAACGATGCCTACGGCAAGCTGGTCTCGGGCGTCGGCGCCAAGGCCGCTCAAGGCAAACTCGACAGTGCCGCGACCACCGCCATCCTGGCCAACGCCAAGGGCGCTCGCGACTCGTTGTCCGGTGTCGACCTCGATGAGGAAACCGGCAACCTGGTCAAGTATCAGCAGTACTACACCGCGTCTTCGCAGATCATCAAGGCTGCGCAGGAAATCTTCAGCACACTGATCAACAGTCTTTAAGGAGTCGTAGCCCATGCGCATTTCTACCGCCCAGTTTTACGAGTCCTCTGCTGCCAACTATCAGAAGAACTTTTCCAACGTGGTCAAGAGCAGCGAAGAGGCCAGCAGCCTGGTTCGCGTGAATACCGCGGCCGACGATCCGGTCGGCGCTTCGCGTTTGCTGCAATTGGGTCAGCAGGCTTCGATGCTTGACCAGTACTCGGCCAACATGACCACCATCAAAGGCACCCTAGGCCAGACCGAGTCGGTGATGACCAGTATTGGCAACGTGCTGCAGCGCGCCAAAGAGCTGGCGCTCGGCGCAGGCAACGCAGGCTATACCGATGCCGACCGTCAGGCGAACGCTTCCGAACTGGGGCAGATTGAAGAGCAACTGCTCAGCCTGATGAACACCAAGGATGAAAACGGCAAGTACATCTTCTCCGGGTCCAAGGGCGATGTGGTGCCGTTCACCCGCAACACCGATGGCAGCTACGCCTACAACGGTGATCAGGTCACGCTGGATCTGCCGATTGGCGATACCCAGTCGATGGCCACCAACAGCACCGGTTGGGACGTGTTCCAGCAGGCGATCAACACTACCCGGACTCAGACCACGCTCACCGCGCCTGCGGTCGATGACGGTCGTGTGGTGTTGTCCAACGGTCAGGTCGAATCCGATGTCACCTACAACGCCAAGTTCCGCAGCGGCGAGCCTTACACCGTGAGTTTCGTCAGCGGCACGCAGCTGCAAATTACGGACTCGTTGGGTAATGATGTCACCGCTGAGGCCAGTCAGAACGGCGTGTTCAGTTCCACCAGCGGTGCGGCCACACAGACTGTCAGTTTTCGTGGCATTGATCTGAACTTGAACATCAACCTGCAAGCGGGGGATGTCCCGGGAACCGTGATCACCGGGCACAGCTTCACGCTGGCAGCCAAGCCGGACAGCTTCAACACTTCGCGCAGCCCGGGCAACCCGTCGACTGCGCTGGTGACAGGCGCCTCTGTGACCAACAGCACCAACTACCACGCCAGCTTCCCGGGCGGCGGGGCGATTCTCAAGTTCACCAGTGCCACGAACTTCGAACTCTATGCCGCGCCATTGACCGTCAACAGTAAACCGGTGTCCACCGGTACCATGGCCGGTACGACCGCGACAGCATCGGGTGTCTCGTTCACCGTGTCCGGTACGCCGGGTGCAGGCGATCAGTTCTCAGTGGCGGTCAACACGCACCAGACCCAAAACATTCTGGACACCGTCAGCCAGCTGAAAACAGCGCTGTCGACGCCAACCAATAATAATCCGATTGCCATTCAGCAAATGAACGCTGCAGTCACTGCCGGTATCGGCAACCTCTCCAGCGGCATGGACCAACTGGCCTCCGGTATCAGTTCTGTAGGCGGTCGCGGTGCGTCATTGGATACCCAGACTGATATCAACCAGAGTCTGGCACTCGCCAACACCCAGACCCAATCGGCCATTCGCGATTCCGATCCGGCTGAAGTGATGACCCGCCTGACTCTGCAGCAGACCATGCTGCAAGCTTCGCAACTGGCGTTCAGCAAGATCGCTCAGTTGGGGCTGTTCAACAAAGTCTGAGTCAGGGCCTTCGCGATCTCGCGAAGGCTTGCGACTGCCGAGTGCAAACCGTCTTTATTCAGCAGTTCGGGGAGTTTCACTTCGTTGAAGTAAGCTCCCGCCGCTCGCGAGTTCTCCCGCCGTGAAACCAGCACCTCTTGTTACCATCGCCATCCCCGCCTTCAACCCGCAGTTCTTCCAGACGGCACTGCAAAGCGCGCTGAATCAGACCTACGCCAATCTTGAAGTGATCGTCTGCGATGACAGTGGCGGTGACGAGATCCGCGAGATCGTCGATGCCTGTGAGGTGCCTGTCTCGATTCGCCTGCGCTATGTGCGCAATCCGCAGCGCCTGGGTTTTCAGGGCAACCTCATGGCCTGCGCCAAAGAGGCCAGCGGTGACTATCTGAAATTGCTGTGCGACGACGACCAGCTGCTTCCTGAATGCATCACTCAGCAGATCGGTGGCTTCATCGACCACGCCGATGTCCACCTAGTGATCGGCCAGCGGCAGTTTTACGACGCTGATTACATCCTGCTTTCCGACCGTGTGGAAAATTGCTGTTTTTCCACCGGTGTCACCTTATTCAAGGGTGAGGATCTGCTGGGCATTCTGGAAAGCAGTCTGGTCAATTTTCTCAGTGGCCTCAGCGGAGCGTTGTTGCGAACCCGCCATGCGCTGGAATATCTGCCGGCCCTGACTCAGATCGGCGAAGGTTTTATCGCGTGTCTGGACTTCGCCTTGTTTGCCTGCCTGCTACGGCGTGGCAATTTGGTGGTGGTAGGTCAGGTGTTGAGCCTTGAGCGTTTGCATCCGGCGCGGCTGAGCGATCAGGCACCAGTCAAGACTGCGGTAATGACCGAGCTCGACTGGCTCAAGCAAATGCTTGCCTTGCGCAGTGGTGAGCCGGCGCCTGCGCCGGGCTGGGTACGTTATCTGGCACTGGCTGATGCGATTGCGGGGCACGCCTATGCCTGGGAAGAAACCGCGCTGGGCCGGCAACTGGGCTTCATTCAAACGATGGTGCACACCCGGGTAGGCGTCGAGTGCGAGAGCTTTGCCGACATGTATCGGGAATGGCTGTCGTGCCGTCGTTTGAAACCGGCCCAGCAACGCTTGCTCGACGCCCGATTGCAGGGTTGGAGCTGGCGTCCACGCATCGTGCCGATTGTTCTCGACAGCGAAGGTGATGTTCCGGCGCTGGAAGAAACGCTCAAGAGCATTCGTCAGCAAACCTATGCTGCTGAGCAAGTGGTAGTGCTGTCCCAATTGCAGCACTCGCCATGCGACGGTGTGCAACATGTGCGCCTGGATGATGAACCGGTTACCCAGTTCAATCGTCTGCTGGCCCAGTTGGACAACGCAGACTGGATCTATCTGGTTCGCGCGGGGGATCGCTTGAATGAACTGGCTTTGCTGTTGCTGGCAGAGCGCATGGTGGAAATGCCTGACGTGCGCTGCCTCTACAGTGACGAGGGCGGATTGCGTGATGATGTTTCGGTCGAGCCGGTGTTCAAGCCGGACTTCAACCTGGATCTGATGCGCAGCTATCCCTATGTCGGCCGTGTGCTGGCCCTGCAGCGGCAGCGGATGATCGAGCTGGGTGGCATGCAAGACGGTTTTGGCGAGCTGGGTGTGCACGATCTGGTCTGGCGACTGGTGGAGAGTAACGGGCCGCATGCGATTGGGCACATTGCTGAAGTTCTCGTGGAGTCCGCTCTGTGTCTCTCCCAGTGGCTCACGCAGCCGCAGATTATCGAGCAGAGCCCTCGCGTGCTGGCCGCGCATCTGCAGCGGCTCGGCGCACCGCACCGGATTCGTCCCGGCAGCCAGTCGATGATCAATCGTGTGGACTACCTGCATGATGAGCCAGCCACGGTCTCGATCATCATTGCGACCCGCGATGAACTGGGCTCCCTGGAGCGTTGCGTCGAAAGTGTGTTGGAGAAAACCGCCTGCCAACGCTATGAAGTTCTCATTGTCGACAATGGCAGTACTGCCGTTGATGCCTGCAACTGGCTGTCAGCCATGGAGCAAATGGGCAGTGACAAACTTCGGGTGTTGCGCTGTGATCATGGTGACAATCTGGCGGCAGTGCAGAACTTTGCTGCCGGCCACGCCCGTGGCGACTATCTGTTGTTTCTCAGCCCCTACAGTGTCGTTGTGAGCCCTGATTGGCTCGACGAGTTGCTCAATCACGCTCAGCGTCCGGAAGTCGGTGTGGTCGGCGGTCGGCTGGTGAGTCCGCAAGGGCGTATCGAGGGCACGGCCCAGGTACTGGGGTTGCGGGGGGCCGTCGGTGTTCCCAATCGTGGTGAGCCGCTCAACACGTCCGGTTACATGCAGCGCCAGCAGACGGTACAGAATTTCAGTGCCGTGGGCATCGATTGTCTGCTTGTGCGCAAGAAAGTTTTTGATGAGCTGCATGGCCTGGACGAGCAAAATCTGGCGCAGGCACTCAATGGCGCTGACTTTTGCCTGCGCGTGAGGCAAAACGGATACCTGGTGGTGTGGACTCCCTACGCCGAATTGATGCGAGTGGTTCCATCCTCTGCCTTCACTCCCGCTCCCAGGGTGCTACAGGCCGAGCAAAAAAGTTTTTACCAGCGATGGTTGCCGGTGATAGCCAGGGATCCGGCCTACAACCCTAACCTGAGTCTGGGCGCCAGCAACTTCAGTCTGGAGCCGGGATTCAAGGATGGCTGGGACCCGTTCTCGCGCCCGCTTTTGCCCAAGGTGCTGGGGATCCCAATCAATACCACCGCAGTGGGCCATTACCGGGTTGCCCAGCCGTTCCGTGAGTTGGAGGCGGCCGGGCGCGTGATGGGGCACCTGAGTTATCACACGCCGACAGACATTGACCTTGAGCGGTGCTCCCCCGACGTGATCGTGTTGCAGGGGCGCTATAGCAAGAATGCGGTCGATGAGGTTGAGCGAGTCAAAAATTGTTCGCACGCTTTCCGCATCTTCGAACTTGACGATTATGTGATTGATGTCCCGAAGAAGAACGCGCACCTGCGCAAGGCTGAGGTCGGGGTCGATAAAATAGTGCGCCGTGGCGTAGGGCTGTGTGACCGGGTTGTGGTCTCGACCCAGCCCCTGGCCGATGCATTGCGGGACATGCATCACGACATCCGGGTCGTCCCGAACATGCTTGCCCCGCATCTCTGGACCGGGCTCACCAGCCAGCGCCGCACCTCTCGCAAACCTCGCGTGGGTTGGGGCGGCGGGACGAGTCATGATGGAGACTTGGCAATCATTGCGGACGTGGTGCGCCTGCTTGCCAACGAAGTCGAATGGGTGTTCTTCGGCATGTGTCCGCCAGCTTTGCGTCCGTTTGTCCATGAGTTCCATCCCAGCATCGGCCTGGAGGCCTATCCGGCCAAACTGGCCAGCCTGAACCTCGATCTGGCCTTGGCACCGCTGGAATTCCATATCTTCAACGACTGCAAGAGCAACCTGCGTCTGTTGGAGTACGGCGCCTGCGGTTATCCGGTGATTTGCACCGACACTGAGGCCTATCGCGGCTATCTGCCTTGCACCAAGGTCGTGAGCAACAGCACCGAGGAATGGCTCGAGGCAATCCGCATGCACTTGTCCGACCCTGATGCGAGCTATCGCATGGGCGATGCGCTGCGCGAAGAAGTGCTGCGCGATTACATGCTCAAGGGCAACAACCTCAACTACTGGGTCGAGGGCTGGCTGCCAAACTGATCGAGCATGGATGTACACCTGCAGGCGGCCTTGGGCCGCCTGTTTTGTTTGTACCGGGCGCGTTACAAATTTGCGGCGGCCGGCTCAAGCCCGGATTGGTTTGCGTCGATACAGGCTCCACAGCTTCGTTCATATGAAAGACCCTTCTGCGACGCGTGTTTGTACATCGCTACGGGAAAGGTATCTGGTTCAACAACATGGCAAGGAAGAAGTCGCAATGGCAGTGATAAACGGGACAAACGGCGTGGATACGCTGACAGGTACCAGTGGGGATGATGAGATCTATGCCTTGGGTGGCAATGATGTGATCAAAGGGAGTGCCGGTGCGGACAAGCTGGATGGCGGCACGGGTACTGATACCGTGGACTATTCGGCGTCTGCTGCCGGAGTGAACATTGATATACGTCCTGGCACGGCGGTGGCTGGCACCGGCGGCGATGCCGAGGGTGACACCCTGGTCAACATCGAGAGAGTCATCGGTTCGTCCTTCAACGACAACTTTACCGTTGCACTGGGCGGGATAACGTTCGAAGGCGGCGCCGGGGATGATACTTACTACATCAACACCAGCATCACGCCGACCATCGTCGAGCTGGCCGATGGCGGCAACGATGAGATGCGTGTATCGGTGGTCAACCCCAGCCACACCTTCATGGCCGCCAACGTCGAGCGCCTGACCTTCATTGGCAGTGGCGCGTACACCGGTTGGGGCAACGCCAGCGATAACATCATCACCGGTGGTTCGGGTGCCGACACGCTGTACGGCGGAGCGGGCGCCGACCAGTTCATCGGCGGCGCCGGTTATGACACGGCGGGTTATACCGACAGCACCGTGGCGGTGAACATCAACCTGAAGACCGGTGTGCATTCCGGGATCGGAGCGGGCGATACCTTCACCGACATCGAAGCGATCAAGGGCTCCAACCTCAACGACACCTTTGTCGGCGATGGCCGGGGTATCGACTTCGATGGTGGGGTCGGTACTGATACGGTCGACTACTCGACGTCGGCGGCTGCAGTGAACGTTGATATCCGTCCTGGTACGGGGGTGGCTGGCACCGGTGGTGACGCCGAAGGCAGCACCCTGGCCAACATCGAAAGAGTCATCGGTTCGTCCTTCAACGACAACTTTACCGTTGCCGTGGGCGGGATAACGTTCGAAGGCGGCGCCGGGGATGATACCTACTACATCAACACCAGCATCACGCCGACCATCGTCGAGCTGGCCGATGGCGGCAACGATGAGATGCGTGTATCGGTGGTCAACCCCAGTCACACCTTCATGGCCGCCAATATCGAGCGCCTGACCTTCACCGGCAGTGGCGCGTACACCGGTTGGGGCAACGCCAGCGACAACATCATCACCGGTGGTTCGGGGGCCGACACGCTGTACGGCGGCGCGGGCGCCGACCAGTTTATCGGCGGCGCCGGTTATGACACGGCGGGCTACACCGACAGCACCGTGGCGGTGAACATCAACCTGAAGACCGGTGTGCACTCCGGAATCGGAACGGGTGACACCTTTACCGACATCGAAGCGATCAAGGGTTCGAACTACAACGACACCTTTGTCGGCGATGGCCGGGGTATCGACTTCGATGGTGGGGTCGGTACTGATACGGTCGACTACTCGACGTCGGCGGCTGCAGTGAACGTTGATATCCGTCCTGGTACGGGGGTGGCTGGCACCGGTGGTGACGCCGAAGGCAGCACCTTGGCCAACATCGAAAGAGTCATCGGTTCGTCCTTCAACGACAACTTTACCGTTGCCGTGGGCGGGATAACGTTCGAAGGCGGCGCCGGGGATGATACCTACTACATCAACACCAGCATCACGCCGACCATCGTCGAGCTGGCCGATGGCGGCAACGATGAGATGCGTGTATCGGTGGTCAACCCCAGTCACACCTTCATGGCCGCCAATATCGAGCGCCTGACCTTCATTGGCAGTGGCGCGTACACCGGTTGGGGCAACGCCAGCGACAACATCATCACCGGTGGTTCGGGGGCCGACACGCTGTACGGCGGCGCGGGCGCCGACCAGTTTATCGGCGGCGCCGGTTATGACACGGCGGGCTACACCGACAGCACCGTGGCGGTGAACATCAACCTGAAGACCGGTGTGCACTCCGGAATCGGAACGGGTGACACCTTTACCGACATCGAAGCAATCAAGGGTTCGAACTACAACGACACCTTTGTCGGCGATGGCCGGGGTATCGACTTCGATGGTGGGGTCGGTACTGATACGGTCGACTACTCGACGTCGGCGGCTGCAGTGAACGTTGATATCCGTCCTGGTACGGGGGTGGCTGGCACCGGTGGTGACGCCGAAGGCAGCACCCTGGCCAACATCGAAAGAGTCATCGGTTCGTCCTTCAACGACAACTTTACCGTTGCCGTGGGCGGGATAACGTTCGAAGGCGGCGCCGGGGATGATACCTACTACATCAACACCAGCATCACGCCGACCATCGTCGAGCTGGCCGATGGCGGCAACGATGAGATGCGTGTATCGGTGGTCAACCCCAGTCACACCTTCATGGCCGCCAATATCGAGCGCCTGACCTTCATTGGCAGTGGCGCGTACACCGGTTGGGGCAACGCCAGCGACAACATCATCACCGGTGGTTCGGGTGCCGACACGCTGTACGGCGGCGCGGGCGCCGACCAGTTTATCGGCGGCGCCGGTTATGACACGGCGGGCTACACCGACAGCACCGTGGCGGTGAACATCAACCTGAAGACCGGTGTGCACTCCGGAATCGGAACGGGTGACACCTTTACCGACATCGAAGCGATCAAGGGTTCGAACTACAACGACACCTTTGTCGGCGATGGCCGGGGTATCGACTTCGATGGTGGGGTCGGTACTGATACGGTCGACTACTCGACGTCGGCGGCTGCAGTGAACGTTGATATCCGTCCTGGTACGGGGGTGGCTGGCACCGGTGGTGACGCCGAAGGCAGCACCCTGGCCAACATCGAAAGAGTCATCGGTTCGTCCTTCAACGACAACTTTACCGTTGCCGTGGGCGGGATAACGTTCGAAGGCGGCGCCGGGGATGATACCTACTACATCAACACCAGCATCACGCCGACCATCGTCGAGCTGGCCGATGGCGGCAACGATGAGATGCGTGTATCGGTGGTCAACCCCAGCCACACCTTCATGGCCGCCAACATCGAACGCCTGACCTTCATTGGCAGTGGCGCGTACACCGGTTGGGGCAACGCCAGCGACAACATCATCACCGGCGGCTCGGGCAACGACACGCTGTACGGTGGCGCGGGGGCCGACCAGTTCATCGGCGGTGCCGGTTATGACACGGCCGGCTATAGCGACAGTACCGTGGCGATGACCATCAACCTGAAGACTGGCGTGTACTCCGGAATCGGAACGGGTGACACCTTTACCGACATCGAAGCGATCAAGGGTTCGAACTACAACGACACCTTTGTCGGCGATGGCCGGGGTATCGACTTCGATGGTGGGGTCGGTACTGATACGGTCGACTACTCGACGTCGGCGGCTGCAGTGAACGTTGATATCCGTCCTGGTACGGGGGTGGCTGGCACCGGTGGTGACGCCGAAGGCAGCACCCTGGCCAACATCGAAAGAGTCATCGGTTCGTCCTTCAACGACAACTTTACCGTTGCCGTGGGCGGGATAACGTTCGAAGGCGGCGCCGGGGATGATACCTACTACATCAACACCAGCATCACGCCGACCATCGTCGAGCTGGCCGATGGCGGTAACGATGAAATGCGCGTGTCGGTGGTCAACCCCAGCCACACCTTCATGGCCGCCAACATCGAACGCCTGACCTTCATTGGCAGTGGCGCGTACACCGGTTGGGGCAACGCCAGCGACAACATCATCACCGGCGGCTCGGGCAACGACACGCTGTACGGTGGCGCGGGGGCCGACCAGTTCATCGGCGGTGCCGGTTATGACACGGCCGGCTATAGCGACAGTACCGTGGCGATGACCATCAACCTGAAGACTGGCGTGTACTCCGGGATCGGAGCGGGTGACACCTTCACCGGCATCGAAGTAATCAAGGGGTCGAACTACAACGACATTTTCTATGGCGGTACCACTGCCATGGGCCTGGACGGTGCCGTTGGGCAGGACCTGGTCAGTTACGAGCTTTCGGACGCAGCGGTGACCATCGACCTGACCACCAATGCCAACGCCGGAGATGCCACGGGCGACACCTTCACCAACATTGAGATCTTCCAGGGCAGCAACTTTGATGACACGTTGTCGGGTTCGCGGTTCGGTGACGTCTTTATCGGTGGTGCAGGTGCGGATGTGATTGACGGCCGCGAGGGTCAGGACAGCGTCTTGTACATCACCAATACCACCGCTGTGAACATCAACCTGCAGACCAACGTCAACCAGGGCGGCGATGCCCAAGGCGATGTGCTGCGCAACATCGAGCGCGTAGTGGGCAGCCACTTCAATGACACCCTGACCGGTGATGCCAACGTCAACTACCTTGAAGGCGGGTTGGGTAACGACGTCATCTATGGTGGCGACGGCAACGATTATCTCTACGGCGGGCTGGTGTCCCAGATCGCGCCATTCACCCTTGATGGTGAGATCAATGGGCCGCAGGCTGACACCTTGTATGGCGGCAATGGCAACGACACCATCGTCACCGCTGCCAGCGACGAGGGTAGCCGGGCCTATGGTGAAGCGGGGGGCGACGTCATCACGGTGACTCATGGCATGGCCGATGGTGGGGACGGTGGCGACCTGTTGACCGGTACGGGTTTCGGTTTCTCGCTGTTTGGCGGTGCTGGCGATGACAATCTGGTGCTGCAAGCCAGCGGGTCGGCCTTTGGTGGCGAGGATGACGATACCTACAACGTTAACACCTCGGCATTGGTGACGATCCAGGACATTGGCATCAGCCGCTCCGACAAAATAGTGCTGTCGTACATCAGCAGTTCCGAACTGTTGGTTGATCGTGTCGGTGATGACCTCTACCTGCACCGATCGAGTGTTAGTCCAGGACAGGTTCCGCAGGAAGGTGTACAGCTCAAGGACTGGTTCGCCGGCTCCGATACCATCGAGCAAATCCAGACGGCGGACGGACAGCTCTTCAACATGCCGGCCAACAGTGATGCGTTTGCAATGTTTGGCTGATACCTGAATCAGACGCCTTCTCTCCTGCAACAGGATTGAAGGCGTCCGCTTTACGCTTGGGGACGAACCCGGTCTGCGTGATCCGGATTCGTCCCTTTTTTGTGCCTTCAATCTGGATTCATGAGCTGGCGCGTTTCCTGCAAGTCCCCCTCATATCGCCATAAAACGAGCGCTTGCGGCCGGTACGCCAGCGCCTGACACGGCAGAGCGTTTTAGCCAGACAGCCCGCAAAAGCATGAAATAGCTTGGCCGAGCTCTGTGAAGAACAAGAGGGGAGACGATGAAGGCAGTAATTCTGGCGGGTGGCCTGGGCACGCGCATCAGCGAAGAGTCGCACCTCAAGCCCAAGCCGATGATCGAGATCGGCGGCAAGCCAATTCTTTGGCACATCATGAAACAGTACTCCGCCCACGGGATTCATGACTTCGTGATCTGCCTTGGCTACAAGGGCTATGCGATCAAGGACTTCTTCGCCAACTACTTCCTGCACACCTCCGATGTCACCTTCGACATGCGCAACAACCGCATGGACGTGCACCAGAACTACAGCGAGCCGTGGAGCGTCACTCTCATCGACACCGGCGAGGAAACCATGACCGGTGGCCGCTTGTTGCGCGCCGGTCGTTACCTCAAGGATGAAGAGGCGTTCTGCTTCACCTATGGCGACGGCGTTTCCGATATCAATATCCGTCAACTGGTGGACTACCACTGCGCCCACGGTCGTCTGGCCACCGTCACCGCCGTACAACCGCCGGGCCGTTACGGTGCCCTGGAGCGTCACGGCGATCAGGTACTCGGTTTCACCGAGAAGCCCCGTGGCGACGGTGGCTGGATCAATGGCGGGTTCTTTGTGCTGTCGCCGAAAGTGCTGTCGTACATCGGCGGTGACGAAACCACTTGGGAAGCGGAGCCATTGGCTCGTTTGGCCCAGGATGAACAGTTGAAGGCTTTCGAACACGAAGGCTTCTGGCATCCGATGGACACCCTGCGCGACAAGAATCACCTCGAAGCGCTGTGGCAGAGCGGGGAGGCCCCATGGAAGCAATGGACCTGAGTCCAGAGTTCTGGCGTGGCAAACGGGTGCTGCTGACCGGCCACACCGGTTTCAAGGGCAGCTGGTTGACGTTGTGGCTGCAAAGCCTCGGGGCCGAGGTCAGCGGGTTTTCGCTCGATCCGTCCACCGAGCCGAGCCTGTTCGAACTGGCGCGGGTACACGAGGGCATCAACGATCAGCGTGGTGATCTGCGTGATCTGGGCGCCTTGCTGGAACTGATCGTCGAAACCCAGCCGCAAATCGTCCTGCACCTGGCGGCCCAACCGCTGGTGCGCGAAGGCTATCGCGATCCGCTTGGCACTTACTCCAGCAACGTCATGGGCACGCTCAATCTGCTCGAAGCGATCCGCCAGGTCGGCGGCGTGCGTGCCTGTGTGCTGGTGACCACCGACAAGGTCTATGCCAACAAGGAATGGCTGTGGCCGTACCGCGAAGACGAAGCCTTGGGCGGTCACGATCCTTACAGCAGCAGCAAGGCTTGTTGCGAATTGTTGGCGCAGTCTTACGCTGCCTCGTTTTTCCCGGCTGACAAGTACGCCGAGCATGGCTTGGCGTTGGCCACCGCCCGTGCTGGCAACGTGCTGGGCGGCGGTGACTTTGCGCCTGAACGCCTGATTCCCGATGTGCTCAAGGCCTGGTCGGCCGACCAACCAGTGACCCTGCGCTACCCGCAGGCCGTGCGCCCCTGGCAGCACGCTCTTGAACCTTTGGCGGGTTACCTGCAACTCGCCGCAGGCCTCTATGAGCAAGGCCCGCAGTTTGCCGGCGCATGGAACTTCGGCCCAAGCGAAGCGGACATGTGCAGCGTCGGCGAAGTGGTGGAGTTGCTCGCCAGCCGCTGGCCGCAAGCGCGCGGATTGCGTATCGAGCCGAGTGATTTGCACGAAGCCGGCCTGCTGCGCCTGGACAGCAGTCGCGCCCGTCAACGGTTGGCCTGGCAACCGCGCTGGTCGTTGCAGCAGTGCCTGACCCAGACCCTCGATTGGCACCTGGCGTGGCAGAACGGTGATGACATGCGTGAAGTCACCCTGAACCAGTTGAACCTGTACCGAGGCGCGTTGTGAGCGAGTTCTTGTTGAAAGCCTTACCGCTGGCCGGTCTGTTCAGCGTGCAGCACAAACGCTTCGAAGATGATCGCGGGCACTTCGCCCGGTTGTTTTGCGAAGGCAGCCTGAGCGCTTTCGGCCAGCCGTTTCATATCCGCCAGATCAACCACTCCTGCACTCGTGAGCGGGGCAGTGTGCGTGGTCTGCATTATCAAAACTCCAATGCGCCGGAAGCCAAGTTGATTACCTGCCTGCGCGGCGAAGTCTGGGATGTGGCGGTGGACTTGCGCCCTGACTCCGAAACCTTTCTGCACTGGCACGCCGAGCACCTGAAGGCCGGTGACGGTCGCAGCTTGCTGATCCCGGAGGGGTTCGCCCACGGCTTCCAGACGCTGACCGATGACGCCGAATTGCTCTACTTGCACAGCGCTGATTACGCACCTGCGCACGAGGGCGGGTTGTCGGTGAACGATCCACGGCTGGCGATCGCCTGGCCTTTGCCTGTCAATAATCTGTCAGCCAGGGATTCCAGCCATCCCTTGCTCGATGAACACTTCGCTGGAGTGCGTCTATGAACTGCCGTGGTTGCGGTACTCATCTGGCCTTGCCGCTGATCGATCTCGGCACCTCGCCGCCATCCAACGCCTATGTGCACGCGGATCGCCTGGAACAAGCCGAGCAATGGGTGCCATTGAAGGTCGCGGTGTGTCAGCAGTGCTGGCTGGTGCAGACCGAGGATTACACCAGCGCCGATAGCCTGTTCGATGCCGAGTATGCGTATTTCAGTTCGTTCTCCAGCACCTGGCTGGCCCATGCCGAGCGCTATGTCGCCGAGATGGTCGAACGCTTCGGCCTGACCGCTGACAGCCGCGTGGTGGAAATCGCCGCCAACGACGGTTACCTGTTGCAGTACGTGGCCGGGCGTGGCATCCCTTGTCTGGGCGTTGAACCGACCCGTAGCACTGCGCAAGCGGCGCGGGAAAAAGGCCTGGAGATTCGCGAACTGTTCTTCGGTCGCGACACCGCCGCGCAACTGAAAAACGAAGGCTGGGCCGCCGACCTGATGGCCGCCAACAACGTGTTGGCGCATGTGCCGGACATTAATGATTTCCTCGGTGGTTTCTCCACCTTGCTCAAGCCGACCGGTGTGGCGACGTTCGAGTTTCCGCAACTGCTGACGCTGATGGCCGGGCAGCAGTTCGACACGCTGTATCACGAGCACTATTCCTACCTGTCCCTGACTGCCGTGCAGACCTTGTGCGAGCGCAATGGCCTGGAAGTGTTCGATGTCAGCCAGTTGTCGACCCATGGCGGTTCGTTGCGGGTGTTCGTCCAGCGTGCCGACGGTGTTCGCCGTGAGGTGCAGCCAGCCGTTCAACAGCAGTTGCAGGCTGAACTGGCAGCGGGAGTGAAAACCCCCGAGTACTACGCGACTCTGGCGCCAGCGGCCGAGGGCATCAAGCACCAATTGCTGCGTTTCCTGTTGCAAGCCAAGGCTGACGGCAAGCGCGTGGTCGGTTATGGCGCGGCAGCCAAGGGCAACACCTTGCTCAACTACGCCGGGGTCAAGCCGGACCTGTTGGCCTGGGTGGCCGATGCCAATCCGCACAAGCAGGGCAAGTACTTGCCGGGCAGTCGCATTCCGATCGTTTCGCCGGCGCAGATCGATCTGGAAAAGCCGGATTACATCCTGGTGTTGCCGTGGAATTTGCTGCACGAAGTCAGTCAGCAACTGGCCCAGGTGCGTCAGTGGGATGGCCGTTTCGTGATCGCCGTGCCTGAGTTGACCGTACTGTGAAGGTGCTGGTCACCGGTGCCACCGGGTTCGTCGGCCGACATCTGGTCGCGGCTTTGCTCGCCCGTGGCTGCGAGGTGCGGGCCGTGGCGCGTAACGCCGAGACCGCCGCACAATTACCGTGGATCAACGCTGTGGAGTTCGTGGCCGCGGATGTTCATGCCGCTGACCTGGACTTCGCCGCGCTTGCCGATGGCGTCGATGCCTTGGCGCATCTCGCCTGGCCGGGGTTGCCGAATTATCAGGCGCTGTTTCACTTCGAGCACAACCTGATGGCCGATTACCGGTTCATCAAGGGCGCGGTCGAGGCGGGGGTGTCGCAAGTGTTGGTCACCGGCACCTGTTTCGAATACGGTCTGCAGAGCGGGCCGCTCAGTGAGCAAACCGAGGCGCGACCGAGTAACCCTTACGGGTTGGCCAAGAACACCTTGCGTCTGTTCCTCGAAAACCTGCAGCGCCAACAGCCCTTCACCCTGCAATGGGCACGGCTGTTTTACCTGCACGGTGCCGGGCAAAACCCCAACAGTTTACTGGCGGCACTGGACCGGGCGATCGACGCCGGGAACGACAGCTTCAACATGTCGGCCGGCGAGCAGTTGCGCGATTACCTGGCGATCGACGCGGCCGCCGATTACCTCGCCGCGATCCTGCAACAGCGCGACTTCGACGGCGTGATCAATTGCTCCAGCGGCCAGCCGGTATCGGTCAGGGCGCTGGTCGAGCAGCGGCTGCGTGAACGTGGCGCGTCGATCCGTTTGAACCTGGGCCATTACCCATACCCGACCCATGAGCCGATGGCGTTCTGGGGCGTGGCGGACCGCTTGCAACAGCTACTGGGAGCAGAGCATGAGGCATGAGTTGTATCGGGTCGCCGACCTGCCGGTGTTGCAGAACCGTACCTTCGCCGACCCGGAGTCAGCCAGGGCTTCGGCCAGCGCCGACATGCTGTTGGTGCAGGACGAGACGAGCGGGTTGATCTTCAATCAGGCCTTCGACGCCGACAAGCTCAGCTACGACGCCGACTATCAGAACGAGCAGGCGCATTCCGGCCAGTTCCAGAAGCACCTGAGCGATGTCGAAGGGATCATTGCCCGCCACTTCAAGGGGCAGGAACTGATCGAAGTCGGCTGCGGCAAAGGCTACTTTCTTGAGCTGCTCAAAGGCCTGGGCTACGCCATCACCGGTATCGACCCGGCCTACGAAGGCGACAACGCCGACGTGATCAAGGCGCCGTTCACCCGCGGCCTGGGATTGTCGGCGGGCGCTATCGTGCTGCGGCATGTGCTGGAGCATATCCAGGACCCGGTGAGTTTTCTCGCCGAGATGGCCGAGGCCAATCAGGGCGGGCAGATCTACATCGAAGTGCCGTGCTTCGACTGGATTCTTGAGCACCGCGCCTGGTTCGACCTGTTCTACGAACACGTCAATTATTTCCGCCTCGATGACCTGCGCCGGATGTTCGGCACCGTGCACGAGGCCGGTCACCTGTTCGGTGGCCAATACCTGTACATCGTCGCCGACCTGGCCACGCTGCGCCTGACACCGGACCAACCGGTGCCGCGCCTGGCATTGCCGGACGGTTTCACCAGCAGCCTCGAGCGCGCGGTGCAGATCATTCAAGCGGCGCCCGAGCAAGGTTCGGCGATCTGGGGTGCCTCGTCCAAAGGCGTGATTTATTCGCTGTTCCTGCAACGCGCAGGTGTGGCGGTGGATCGCGTGGTGGATATCAACCCGGCCAAACAGGGCCGTTATCTGCCCCTGAGCGGCGTGCGGGTGTCTTCGCCGCAAGAGGCCATGGATGCCTTGCCCGAAGGCGCCAACCTGTTTGTGATGAACTCCAACTACCTCGAAGAAATCAAGCGGATGACCGGTGGACGCTATGTCTATCACGCCGTCGACAGCGCTTCGTTCCAGTGACTATTGAGATTCTAAAATGACCGACAACACCATCAATAAAGCCTTCGAAGCCGAATGCCGGGAACAGATCGCCCAGCAGGGTGACGACCAGAAACTCACCGGCCTGGCCCGGGATTTCTTCAACGAATCGGCCAAGCACAAGTACAGCTACCACTTCTCGTGGATGGGCCGTCCGATCATCCAGCTGCCACAAGACATGATGGCGATGCAGGAAATCATCTGGCAGGTCAAACCGGACCTGGTGATCGAATGCGGCATCGCCCACGGTGGCTCGATCATTTACTACGCCTCCTTGCTGGAGCTGCAAGGCCACGGCGAAGTGCTGGGCATCGACCTCGATATCCGTGCACACAACCGTGAAGCCATCGAGAGTCACCCGATGAGCAAGCGCATCTCGATGATCGAAGGTTCGAGCATCGACCCGGCCATCGCCGCCCAAGTGCGTGCTGCCGCTGAAGGCAAGAAAGTCATTCTGGTGCTCGATTCCAACCACACCCACGATCATGTGCTGGAAGAGTTGCGCCTGTACGCACCACTGGTGTCGGTGGACAGCTACTGCGTGGTCATGGACACCGTGGTCGAAGACATGCCGGCCGATTTCTTCCCGGATCGTCCATGGGGCCCGGGCGATAACCCGAAAACTGCGGTGTGGAAGTATCTGGAAGAGAACAAGGACTTCGAGATCGACCAGCAGATGCAAAACAAACTGCTGATCACCGTGGCGCCGGACGGCTATCTGCGTCGCGTTCGTTAATCAAAAACAGCTTCAGGTACTTGGCGATCGGCCGGTTGTGGGGATAGGAAAATGCAGGTTCAAAGCAGCACTCAAACCAACGTGACACCGCTGAACGAGCTGTTCACGGTGGTGGTTATCACCCACAACCGCAGGGCGTTCCTGCGACGCGCCTTGCAGTACTACAGCCGTTACTCCGCCAAGGTGCTGGTGCTGGATTCGTCCGTGCAGGGCGATGAGCGCATCGCAACCGACTTTCCGTCGGTCGACTATCGTCATTTGCCGCAGTTCACCTACACGGGGTTTCAGCAAAAGCTCGGGTATGGCGTCAGCCAGGTCACCACGCCGTACATGGTGTTGGCTTCCGACGATGACTTCCTGCTGCACGATGCACTGACCGAATCGGTGAACTTCCTCGAGGCCAACCCTGATTACGGCATGTGCCACGGCTACTGCCTGATGTACCTGACGCACTCCAACTATGTGCAGTACTACCGTCGCGACAAGAAGGTAAAAGAGGATTACAACGCCGAGCGCGCGCAGGATCGTGTGCTCGACTACATGGGCCAGTACATTCCGCCGTTCTATGCGGTGCACCGCACCTCGCTGTTGCAGGACTGGTATGCGGCCATGCCGGAGGGCACGATTTTCGAGTGGCAGGAAATCGGCCATGTGTATTACATGCTCGCGCGGGCCAAGGCGCGGATTCTGCCAATGCCTTATGTGGTGCGGGAGGTCAACTACGGCCGTTCGGATCACAATACCGAAATCATTCACGTCCTGAGTTTCAAAGACGCCCGTTCGGTCGCCGAGCGTGAGCGCTTTGCCGGTTTCCTCGCCACGCTGCCGACCGACATCAGTGACCTGAACCAGAAGCAGACCGCAGAGTTCGCCCTGCAAAGTTTCCAGGCGCTGGCCGACAGCCTGGCCACGCGCAATGCATTGACTATCGAGCCGATCTTCGAGTCCTACTGGAAAGATCCCACCATTGGCCCGAAACGCGCATTCGGCACCCAGCAATATGTCGAGATGCCGTTTTACAACCAGGCGTTTTTTGATCAACTGACCGAGTGCGAATTCCTGCTTCATGCGATGCCGGCCGGCCGCTTGCAGCTGGAAGAAATGGAGGGTGCATTACTTCAGCAGCATACGTTGCAGCGCACTTATTCCAACGACACGCCCGAGACCATCCAGACTCGTTTGCTGCATGCCGTGCAGTTGGGCGCCTTCAACCGTCAGGTCGTGCAAAAACTGGTGCAGCAACTGCTGGACATGGGCGAGAGCGCCGATGCGAAAATATTGACGGACTGGATTGCCCGCCTCGGCAGCCTACCGACCTACGACAGCCGTGAGTTGCTGGGCAGCATGCCCTCCGGCCGGCTGTTGAACTGGTTGCAGGCACGCCAGCCGAACGACACCGCGGTACGGAAAATCAATCAACACCTGGCGGCCAATGAGGGCGGGCCTCAGTTTGGCATTCTGTTGCTGGATCTTGAAGCCGACATGGACAAGTTGCAGGTCACCTTTGACAGTCTGATGGAAAGCGCTTTCCGCGCCTTCAAGGTGGTGGTCTTCACCACCGGTGATTTGCCTGACGTCACCACCGAACAAAATACCGTGCATTTTGTAAAGGTCAGCGCAAGCAACTACGTCGATAAACTGAACCAGATTGCCCAGCGCTCAACCTCGGACTGGCTGCTGTTGGCCGAGGCCGGCGATGAGTTCACCGCTGCCGGCTTCCTGCGCGCCAGCCTTGAGTTGCAGGACGCGGAAGGTTGCCGTGCGGTGGCGATGGATGAGATTCATCGCCGTAGTAACGGCACATTGACCGAGGTTTTCCGCCCGGCCTTCAACCTCGACCTGCTGCAAAGTCTGCCGACGTTGACCGCCCGGCATTGGCTGATCCGACGCGAAGTGCTGGTGGATGTCGGTGGTTATGCCCGCGAGTTCAGCGATGCACTGGAATTCGACCTGCTGCTGCGCCTGATCGAAGCTGGCGGGTTGGCAGGGCTGGCGCATTTGGCCGAGCCATTGCTGATCACCCCGGCGGTGGAGTTGGCGCCGAATGAGCACCAACGTCAGACCCTGGTACGCCACCTGGCAACCCGTGGTTATCAGGCGCAGGTCAGTGCCGAGGCATTTGGTGGCTTGCGGATCGACTACCGGCATGCCCAGCGTCCGAAGGTGTCGATCATCGTCCGCAGCGAAGGCGATCAGGAGCCATTGCAGCGCTGCCTGGTGAGCGTATTGCAGCGTACGCGCTATCAGAACAACGAAATTATCATCGCCGACAACCACAGCCAGTCAGCCGATCTGCTGACGTGGCTCGACAGTCTGGAGCAAAACGGTCGCGGGCGGATTCGCCTGATCAAGAACGAGCAGCGCGTGAGCCCGTCGGCACTGCTCAACCAGGCCGCCGCGCAGGCACAGGGTGAGTACTTGATACTGCTCGCGGCAGACGCCGAGGTGGTCAATGCCAATTGGATCGAAGCTTTGCTCAACCAGGCTCAGCGGCCGGAAGTGGGGGTGGTGGGGGCCAAGCTGGTTGATCGCGAGGGCAGCGTGACCGGCGCCGGTTTGATTCTGGGGCTGGGGGACGGCGTGGCCTCTGCGTTCGTCGGCGAGAAAAAAGACGCACCGGGTCCTATGCATCGACTGTTGGTCGAGCAGAATTATTCGGCAGTTTCCGACGCTTGCCTGATGGTGCGCAAAGAGGTGTTCGATGCACTGGGCGGGCTGGATGAAGAGCATTTCGAGCAAGCGTATGCCGATGTCGACTTGTGCCTGAAAGTCGCCGATGCCGGGTTGCTGACCGTATGGACGCCGCAAGTGCAAATCGCCCACCCCGGCTCATTGCCGGATCACCCGCAGGCGGTAGCCGCCCTGCGCGACAAGTGGCAATCGCGTTTCGAACAGGATCCAGCCTACAACCAGAACCTGGCCTTGACCGGCAAGGGCTTTACTCTCGGCGAACCGACCAGTGTGAACTGGGCGCAGTTGCTCGCATAAGCCTGGCTGACAGGTAAAAGGACTCAAGGCATGTTCAACGGTAAATCGATTTTCATCTCTGGCGGCACCGGTTCGTTCGGACGCAACTTCATCCGCCGCTTGCTGGAGCAATACCAGCCCAAGCGTGTGGTGGTGTTTTCCCGCGATGAGCTTAAGCAGTACGAGATGCAGCAGACGTTCAACGCGCCGTGCATGCGTTACTTCATCGGTGATGTGCGCGACGCCGACCGTTTGCGTCAGGCCATGCGCGGTATCGATTATGTGGTGCACGCCGCGGCGCTGAAGCAAGTGCCAGCGGCGGAATACAACCCCACCGAATGCATCCGCACCAACGTCAACGGCGCGGAAAACATCATTGCCGCGGCCATCGACAACGGCGTGAAAAAAGTTGTCGCGCTGTCCACCGACAAGGCTGCCAGCCCGATCAACTTGTACGGCGCGACCAAGCTGCTGTCGGATAAATTGTTCGTGGCTGCCAACAACATTGCCGGCGAGCAACAAACCCGGTTTGCCGTGGTGCGCTATGGCAACGTCGCCGGCTCGCGGGGTTCGGTGGTGCCGTTCTTCAGCAAGCTGATTGCCGAGGGCGCCAAAGAGCTGCCGATCACCGATGAGCGCATGACGCGGTTCTGGATCACCCTCGATCACGGCGTGAAGTTTGTGCTCGACAGCTTCGCCCGCATGCACGGTGGTGAAGTATTTGTGCCGAAGATCCCGTCGATTCGCATCGTCGACCTGGCGCAGGGCATGGCTGAACATTTGCCGCACAAACACGTCGGCATTCGTCCGGGGGAAAAACTCCATGAGCTGATGGTGCCGTTGGACGACGCGCGCATGACCCTGGAGTTCGACGATCACTACACCATTCAGCCGTCGATCCGTTTCACCAGCGTCGACGTGGATTTTGCCGTGGACAAACTGGGCGAGCAGGGCCGGCCGGTGGGCGAAGATTTCGAGTACCGTTCCGATACCAACCCGCACTTCCTGTCGGTCGGCCAGATCGCCGACCTGCACGCGGAACTGTCGGCATGATTCCCTACGGTCGGCAAAGCCTCGATCAGGCCGACATCGATGCGGTGGTCGCCGTGTTGCAGTCTGACTGGCTGACCCAAGGGCCGACCATCGAGCGTTTCGAACAGGCGATGGCCGAGCGGTGCCAGGCCGATTTCGCGGTGGCGGTGTGCAATGCCACGGCGGCGTTGCACATTGCCTGTCTCGCCGCGGGCCTGGGGCCGGGCGATCGGTTATGGACCACGCCGAATACCTTTCTGGCCTCGGCCAACTGCGGTCGCTACTGCGGCGCCGACGTCGATTTTGTCGACATTGACCCGCTGACCTGGAACCTCGATGCCTACGCCTTGGCGTCGAAGTTGGAAATCGCCGAGCGCGACGGCAAGCTGCCGAAAGTGCTGGTGGCGGTAGCGTTCTCCGGGCAGAGCTGCGATATGCGCATGATCGCCGAACTGGCCGAGCGTTACGGTTTCACGGTGATCGAGGATGCCTCCCACGCGGTCGGCGCGTCCTATGCCGGGCGCCCGGTGGGTTGCGGTGAATTCGCGGCAATGACCGTGTTCAGTTTCCACCCGGTGAAGATCATCACCAGTGCCGAAGGCGGCATGGTGCTGACCAATCGCCCGGAACTGGCCGAACGCTTGCAACGTCTGCGCAGCCACGGCATGACCCGTGACCCCGAGCAGATGACCGAACCCAGCCACGGCCCCTGGTACTACCAGCAAGTGGAGCTGGGCTTCAATTACCGGATCACCGATCTGCAAGCGGCACTCGGTCTGTCACAGCTGAACAAGCTCGATGGCTTTATCGAGCGTCGACGCGAACTGGCGGCGCGTTACGACCGGTTGCTGGCGTACTTGCCGCTGACCTTGCCCAGCACGCAGCCTGAAGCCGAATCGGCGTGGCATCTGTACGTGGTGCGCTTGCAGACGGAGCGGATCAGCCTCAGTCATCGACAGGTGTTCGAAGGCTTGCGAGCGGCCGGTGTCGGGGTGAATCTGCACTATATTCCCGTGCACTTGCAGCCGTACTATCGCGACCTGGGTTTTGCCGAGGGTGATTTCCCCCAGGCCGAACGTTATTACGCCGAGGCCATCAGCCTGCCGCTGTTTCCTCTGCTGAGCGATGAACAACAGGACTATGTGGTCGAGCAATTGCGACGGCTGATCCTTGAGGAGTAGTGACTCTTGAGCTGTGTTGCGATCATTCCGGCCCGTGGTGGCAGCAAGCGAATCCCGCGCAAGAACCTCAAGCCGTTCGACGGCGTGCCGATGATCGTCCGTTCGATTCGCACGGCGTTGGAGTCGCGCCTGTTCGACCAGGTGATCGTCAGTACCGACGATGAGGAAATCGCCGACGTCGCACGAGCCAATGGCGCTCAGGTGCCGTTCATGCGGCCTTCGGCACTGGCTGACGATTTCACCGGGACTGCGGCAGTGATTGTGCATGCCTTGAATCAATTGCCACCGTTCGACCATGCCTGCTGCATCTATGCGACGGCGCCGTTGTTGCAAGCGCGTTATCTGCGTCAGGGGCATGAGTTGCTGGTGCAGCACCCGGACAAGTCTTTCGCGTTTTCAGTCACCGGTTTTGGTTTTCCGGTGCAGCGGGCCTTGACCCTCGACGCGCAGGGCGCCCTGACCTCGCTCTATCCGGAGTTTCGTGACACCCGCTCCCAGGACTTGCCCGAAGCCTTTCAAGACGCCGGCCAGTTCTACTGGGGACGCAGCGAGGCCTGGTTGCGTGGTGATGCACTGTTCTCGCCAGCGAGCCTGCCGGTGATTTTGCCGCGCTACCTGGTACAGGACATCGACACCCTTGAAGACTGGAAACGCGCCGAATACCTTTACGCCGCATTGAAGGCTGGTGGTGAGTTGCAATGAGGATACTGATCCGCGCTGACGCGTCGCCAACGATTGGCAGCGGCCATATCGCCCGCTGCCTGACCCTGGCCAGGGTGTTGCGCAAGCAGGGCACGCACGTTGCCTTCGCCTGTCGCCTGCTGCCGGGGCATCGACTGGACAGCCTGGCCAGCGAGGGCTTCGAGACCTTCGCGCTGCCGGCACGCTACCCCGATGAAGATCCGCAGCAGGCCATCGAATCGATGCTGCCCTGGCAGGCGGACATCGCCGCGCTGGCGCAAGCCCTGGAAAGCCATCCGGCTTTCGACTGGATCATCGTCGACCACTATGGCCTCGATCATCACTGGCAGACTGCGGCCCGTCGCTGGGCATCACGGATCGCCGCGGTGGATGACCTGGCCACTCGGCAGTACCGCGTCGATCTGCTGCTCAATCAAAATCTGTCGGGCACCCCAGCGGCTTATGCCTCGCTGCTGACGCCCGACTGCCAGACCTTGCTCGGTCCACGTTTTGCGATGTTGCGCGATGAGTTCTGCTGCCCGGCGGTCGAGATCAAGCCTCGGGCCAGGCGAGTATTGGTGAACTTCGGCGGCTTCGATGCGGCCATGCAGACCCACCACGCGATGTTGGCGCTGGCGGACCTTCATGAGCTGGAGGTCGATTTCGTGGCGGGGGCCGACAACCCGGCCTGGGAGCAGATGCAGGCGCTGGCGGCGTATCGTCCGAACTGGCGCCTGCACAGTTTTGTCAGCGATTTCTATCGGCTGATGACCGAGGCCGACCTGTTTATCGGTGCCGGTGGCGGCACCAGTTGGGAGCGGGCGGCCATGGGGCTGCCGACGATTTGCATTGCGGTCTCGAATAATCAGCAGGCCAACGGTGAGGTGATGGCAACCTCGGGGGCTCATGTGTTCCTGGGCAACCGCGAGCATGTCAGCGTCGAACAATTGCGTCAGGCCATCGGTTTTGTCGTAGGCAATCAAGGTTTTCGTCAAAGTATGGCCGAACGCTCACGGCAGTTGGTCGATGGCCGTGGCGCGCAGCGGGTGGCGGCAGCACTGGCGGGAGCGGTACTGCAGGTGCGTCGAGCCGATCCGGACGATGCGCAATTGTTGTTCGAGGGACGTAATGCCGAGGCAGTACGGCGCTGGTCGCTGGACACCCACGCCATCGATTGGCAGCGGCATCAGGTCTGGTTGGCCGCGAGCCTGAACAACCCTCAGCGACTGCTGTTGATTGCCGAGGCGGATGACGGCCCGGTCGGTATGCTGCGCTATGACCTTGACGGTACTCGGGCCGAGGTCTCGATCTATCTGTTCGAAGGCCGATTCGGCCTGGGCTGGGGCAGGGCGCTGCTGGCGCGGGGCGAAGCGTTCGTCACGGCGCATTGGCCACAACTTGAGGCCATCACCGCTCAGGTGCTGCCGGCCAATCAGCCATCGCTGAAGGTTTTCCGCGAGGGTGGTTTTACTCAGAGTGCTTGCGCGTTCACGCGCGTGTTGAAGGATCCAGAACAATGACCAGTTTCAAGATCGGTAATCGCTCGATCGGTGCCGATGCGCCGCCGTTCATCATTGCCGAGATGAGCGGCAACCATAACCAGTCGCTGGACATGGCGATAAAAATCGTCGAAGCCGCGGCCAAGGCCGGCGCCCATGCCTTGAAGCTGCAAACCTACACCGCCGAGACCATGACCCTGGACTTGTCCGAAGGCGAGTTCTTCATCAAGGACCCCAACAGCTTGTGGGCCGGTTCTTCGCTGTATGCGCTGTACGAAAAGGCCCACACGCCGTGGGAATGGCACGCGCCGATTTTCGCCCGGGCCAAAGAGCTGGGCATGCTGGCGTTTTCCACACCGTTCGATGACACCGCGGTGGACTTCCTCGAAAGCCTCGATGTGCCGGCCTACAAGATCGCCAGCTTCGAGAACACTGATCTGCCGTTGATTCGTCGGGTTGCGGCCACCGGCAAGCCGCTGATCATTTCCACCGGCATGGCCAGCATCGCCGAGCTCGATGAAACCGTGCGTGCCGCCCGTGAGGCCGGTTGCAAGGATCTGGTGTTGCTCAAGTGCACCAGCACTTACCCGGCGACGCCCGCCAACAGCAACGTGCGCACGATTCCTCATCTGCGTGAGTTGTTTGGCTGTGAAGTCGGTTTGTCCGACCATTCGATGGGTGTCGGGGTGTCTGTCGCCGCCGTAGCGCTGGGGGCGACGGTGGTGGAAAAACACTTCACCCTCGACCGTGCCGCCGGAGGCGTGGATGCCAGTTTCTCGCTGGAACCGGCCGAACTCGCCAGCCTGGTGGTCGAAACCGAGCGCGCCTGGCAGGCCATGGGCCAGGTGCATTACGGCGTGACTGACGCCGAGCGCAAGTCCCTGGTGTACCGCCGGTCGCTGTATGTCACCCAGGACATGATCGCCGGAGAGCCATTTACCGCCGCCAATCTGCGGGCCATCCGTCCGGGCCTGGGGCTGGCCCCGAAACACGCTGAAACCCTTCTGGGCCGCCGTGCCCGCCAGGCCATCAAGCGCGGAACGCCGCTGGACTGGTCGCTGGTCGAATAACCGCTTGTGGGGCTGATTCGGCAAAATAGCGTGACCTGCGAGTCATTACGCGCATCTTCACTGTATTGTATAAATAGGGAAGAGGGCGCCTGGCCTGCTTTTGGCTCAGTGATGGCCTTTTACTCTTCCCGCTGTCACCTCGTTGAGGGCGACGTTATTCGTTGTTTGTCGGCGCCCCTCGATTCCTTGCGAGCGGTGGTATTGGGCTGTTTATTATTGGGAAGCCGTAATGATTGGCATAAAGAGCATTGCGAGCTACGTTCCTGTAGCCGGCGTGGACAATTACGCACAAGGTGCAAAATTCGAGAAGGATGAAGAGTTCATCCTGGGCAAGATCGGTTCGGCCTTCCTGCCGCGCAAAGACGCCGGGCAAGAAACTTCGGACCTGTGTGTCGAAGCAGTCAACGCGCTGTTCGCCAACAACCCTGAATTGAAGCGTGAAGCCATCGACGTGCTGATCGTCGTGACCCAGAACGGCGACGAAGAAGGCCTGCCGCACACCGCCGCCATCGTTCAGGACAAGCTGGGCCTGCCGACGACCGTGGCCGCGTTCGATATCTCCCTGGGCTGCTCCGGTTACGTCTACGGCATCTACGCCATCAAGGGCTTTATGGAAGCCGCAGGCCTGAAGAATGGCTTGCTGGTGACCGCCGATCCGTATTCGAAGATCGTCGACCCGGAAGACCGCAACACCACCATGTTGTTCGGCGATGCCGCCACCGCCACCTGGATGGGCGAAGACGCTCCATGGCAGTTGGGCAAGGCCAAGTTCGGCACCGACGGTTCCGGTGCGCCGCACCTGAAGGTCACCGACGGGGTGTTCTTCATGAATGGCCGTCAGGTCTTCAACTTCGCGCTGCTCAAAGTCCCTGCGCATTTGCACGAGCTGCTGGGCGACTCGGGTCTGACGGCCGACGATATCGATGCCTTCTGCATTCACCAGGGCAGTGCGGCGATTGTCGATGCCGTGGCACGACGTTTCGAGGGCGAGCCCGAGAAGTTCCTCAAGGACATGGTCGAGACCGGTAACACCGTGTCGTCGAGCATTCCATTGCTGCTGGAAAAACACGTGCTCGATTCCAAGTGGAAGCGTGTGGCGCTCAGTGGTTTCGGTGTTGGTCTGTCTTGGGGATCGGCGATCATCTATCGTCCTTGATCTTCTAAAAGCCGGACACAAAAAAAGCGCTCAAGGTGTAACCTTGAGCGCTATTTTTTTGCCCGAATTACAGCGAGGCGCCATGAGCGAGTTTTTTCAACCCAACGCCGAACTCATTCGGCGTCGCTGGCCGGCCGTGGCTGAGCGTCTGCTGTCTGAAGATCCGGGCCCGTTGCAGGCCGATCTGGTGGAAGGGCTCGGCTCGACCCTGAGCATCAACGGCATTCAGTTGACCAGTCGCCATGACCGTACCCGCGAAGCGCAGCTTCAGGCCGCAAGCCTGCCGGTCGACAGTCCGGTCTTGCACGTTTACGGCACAGGCCTGGGTGATCTGCAACTGGAGCTGCTGCAGCGTTCGGGACTGATTCAGTTACACGTACATATCCTTAACGGCGCAGTGTTTGCGCTGGTGTTGCAATTGCTCGATCAGCAGCCGTGGCTCAGTGATTCGCGGGTCGAGCTGCACTACGCCGGTGATTTGGCTGAAATTTGTTTGCCGTTCTTTGCCCTGCCTTCGGAGCTGGTGCTGGCCGATGACTTTAACGCGAAGATCCGCGACCGCTTGATCAGCGAAACCCATCTGACGTTCAACAACCGTGAGTTCGATCCGGACAATCCGGAAATAGCGACGCGCCTGCTGGAAAGTGTTGAACAGATCCGCGTCGATAGCGACGCCGCACAATTGTTCGCAGCACACGCTGGCCAGCCGATGTTCGTCATCGCCACCGGGCCGAGCCTGGAACAGCACTTCGTGACCTTGCGATCCATTCGCGGCCAGACCCCGCGACCACTGTTCGTTTGTGTCGATACCGCTTACCGGCCGCTGATCGAGAACGGCATCAAGCCGGATGTGGTCATCACGATCGATCAGCGTATCTCGCTGCGCCACCTGCCGCCCGAGGACAGCGCAAACATCACGCTGGTCTACATGCCGCTGGTGGTTCCTGCCGTCTTGCAGGCCTGGCAAGGCAAACGCTATGTCGCCTACTCGGCAAGCCCGGTTTTTCGGGATTTGCGCGAGCAGCTCCCACGGGCAGGGCTGTTTGCAGGCGGCAGCGTGATTCATCCGGCGGTGGACCTGGCGGTGAAAATGGGCGCCAGTCAGATCACGCTGTTCGGGGCTGACTTCGCGTTCCCCAACAACAAGACCCATGCTGGCTGGGATGACGGCGACCTTGGCCCGCAATTGGTCGCGGCTCGCCATTGGGTGTTGGATGGGCATGGGCAGCGGGTCAAGACCCAGCTCAATTTCCGCAGCTACCTGTGTGAGCTGGAGCGCTATATAGCTGCGCATCCACACGTCGTCTTCTACAACAGCAGTCGAGCCGGGGCCATGATTGCCGGTACGACATTTCATCCGGAGTTCAGTCGATGAGCGAAGAACTACTCGTTGATCAGGCTCGGCAATGTTCAGCGTTGTTTCGTCTGGGAAGGGATGTCGAGGCAGCGCTGGTCATGGTCGAGGTGGCGGAGCAGGTGCAGTCGCGGGTCGGCGGAGCAGACAGCCAGATCGCGGCCCGGTGGATGGCATTGCTGACAGGCATGCTGGATAGCCAGGAACGACAGGACTGGCTGGCGCTGGCGGATTACCTTGAATACGAACTGGTCGATTTACTGGTGGCTGTCAATTCTGCGTAATGCCGTGGCAGATCAGCGGGAGCGGGGGTTGTAAGAAAGGGTTGTGGCAGTTCTCTGGCGTCATTTTTTGGTGGTTGGATCGTCGCTAAGCCTCGGTTTTACAGGGGGTGGCAGGGTGATGGCAAAAAATTTCAAAAATCCCCTCAAGCAACCTGCATTGGCGACGATAACTATTACGAAGGTTCTCTAGGCCATACCGGGCGGTTGCCAGGGCCGGAAGCCGCAGTACCCAACCAACGAGGAATTCGTCATGGCTTTAACAGTAAACACTAACACTACTTCCCTGAGTGTTCAGAAGAACCTGAACCGTGCGTCCGACGCACTGTCGACTTCGATGACCCGCCTGTCCTCCGGCCTGAAAATCAACAGCGCCAAAGACGACGCCGCCGGCCTGCAGATCGCTACCCGTATGACTTCGCAGATCCGTGGCCAGACCATGGCTATCAAAAACGCCAACGACGGTGTTTCGATCGCTCAGACCGCTGAAGGCGCTCTGCAAGAGTCGACCAACATTCTGCAGCGTATGCGTGAAATCGCGGTGCAGTCGCGAAACGACTCCAACGGTACTGCTGACCGTACCGCTCTGGACAAAGAATACCAACAGTCGGTCGCTGAACTGACCCGTATCGCTCAGTCGACCAACCTGAACGGTAAGGCGCTGATCGACGGTACTGCAGGTGCGATGCAGTTCCAGGTAGGTTCGAACACCACTTCCGACAACCAGATCACTCTGACCCTGTCGACCAGCTTCGACGCCAGCGCCCTGGGCATGACCGGTACTGTTATTTCCGGTACTTCCAATGCCCTTAACCACACCAACGTTGATAACTCTATCTCGGCTATCGACGCTGCTCTGGCAAACATCAACGCCACTCGCGCTGACCTGGGTGCTGCTCAAAACCGTTTCTCGACCACCATCTCCAACCTGCAGAACATCAACGAAAACGCCAGTGCTGCACTGAGCCGCGTACAAGATACCGACTTCGCTGCTGAAACTGCACAGCTGACCAAGCAACAAACTCTGCAACAAGCTTCCACCGCAGTTCTGGCTCAGGCCAACCAACTGCCATCCGCTGTACTGAAACTGCTTCAGTAATCGCTGATGAGTTTTGGCGGGGGAGTGCGCTTGTCGCGCTCTCTCGCTTTTTACTTTAAGAGGTGGTGGACATGGATATGAGCGTCAAGCTGAACTTGTCTTATCCTGCGGCCCAGCAGGCGACGACTGTTGCCGACAAGCCTGCGGAAAAGCCTCGAGCGGAAACTGCGCCAGCGGTTGCCGTCAAGGAAGAAGGTAAAAAAGACCAGACCGAGCAGGAAAAACTGAAGATGGCCGTTCAGGAAATCGAAAAGTTCGTCCAGTCGGTCAAGCGTAACCTGGAGTTCTCGATTGACGAGCCTTCAGGCAAAGTTGTGGTCAAAGTGATTGCCAGTGACTCCGGTGAGGTGATTCGTCAAATCCCCAACGAAGAAGTCCTTAAGCTGGCGAACAGTTTGAATGATGCAAGCAGCCTGTTGTTCAGCGCAAAAGTCTGACAACTGGCACGAATTTTGTTGCTATGTTCTTTTGGGCGTTGTAGTGGTCAAAAGGCCGGCGACACACTGAAGGGAGTTCCACATGGCAAGTCCAATTCTACCGGGCACGGGCTTAGGTTCCGGTATTAATACCGGTGATATCGTCAAGGCTCTGGTCAACGCCGACAAGGCGGCCAAGCAGAATCAGATCGATCGTCAGACGACCACCAACACTGCGCAGATTTCCGGTATTGGTACTCTCAAAAGTGTCCTGGCGAACTTCCAGGCTGCGATCAAGAAGCTGCAAGATACGCAGGCTCCGCAATTCCTCGGCTACAACGCCACGTCCGCTGACGCGAAAGTATTGACCGCTGTGGCCAGCAACACCGCCGTCAACGGGTCTTATGTGGTCAAGGTCTCTAACCTTGCGACCTCGTCCAAAGTGGCCACCGCAGCCTTTGCCGGCGGCGCCAGCAGTGCCATTGCGAGCGGCACGCTCAATATCACGCAAAACGGCGTATCCAGTTCTGTCACCATTCCGGCGGGCGCGACGTTGCAGTCGGTTCGCGATGCGATCAACACCCAGCAGGGCGCGAATGGCTTCAGTGCCAACATCGTAACTGACTCGTTTGGCTCGCGTCTGGTTATGGGGTCTACGGCGACCGGTGCCGGTTCCGATATCACCCTCAGCGGTATTGCGGGTCTGGAAATCAATGCCGGCCAGCAAATGGGCGCAACACCGACAGCGACTTCGGCTGGTGCTATCGGCGATTTCGCGAAGGACGCCAATTTCACCGTGGACGGGCTCGCGCTGACCAGCAAAAGCAACAAGGTTGACTCGGCTGTTTCTGGCTTGACCCTCAATCTGGTCGCCGGTGGTGATGTAACCACGACGGTGACGGTCGGTCCGAACAGTGATGGTCTGAAAAAGTCCATTCAAGCTTTCGTCGACGCTTATAACCAGGTTGTGACCAGTGTAAATACGTTGACCAAGCCATCCCTGGATGCAGACGGCAAGCTGACCGTTGCTGCTGCACTGACCGGTGACCCATTGGCGCGCGGTATCATGGCATCGATTCGTTCACCGTTGGTGACTACCGGTGCTGGCGACAAGCTCACTGTTCTGTCGCAATTGGGTATCACCACCAATCAGAAAACCGGTGCGCTGGATTTCGATAGCGCCAAGTTCACCAATGCGATGGACACCCAGAAGCTCGGTGGTGAGGTTCAGAAGCTGTTCCTGGGCGATCCGACGGCGACTGGCGATGCCGCCAAGGGGCTGCTCACGCGCATGAACGATGCCATCACCCCTTACACGATCACTGGCAGTGAGGGGATCCTCGACACCCGTTCGAGCAACCTGTCCAAGGCCAAGAGCAATCTGGCCAACCAGCAGGCAGCCCTGGATCGTCGGGTCGAGACGCTGACGGCGGTGCTGACCAAAAAGTACAACGACATGGATACCCTTGTCGGCAAGCTGAAGGCAACGGCGAGCAATATCACTTCGATGTTCGACGCGATGAATGCGCAGAAAAACGCTTCATAGCGCATAAACGCCAAAAGCCCGGCAGCGGATTCCGCTTGTCGGGCTTTTTTAGTTTCGGGCTAAAGATTTTTGACGCTATGTCGATAGCCTAATTATACGAATCACAGAGTTTAGATGAGGTACAGCATGAACCCGATGTTAGCCCTTCGGCAGTACCAGAAGATTGGCGCGCAAGCCCAGACTTCCGAGGCCAGCCCTCATCGTCTGGTGCAAATGCTTATGGAAGGCGGTCTGGATCGCATCGCTCAGGCTAAAGGCGCCATGGAGCGCAAGGATGTCGCCAGCAAGGGTGTTCTAATCGGCAAGGCCATCGGCATTATCGGTGGTTTGCGAGAGGGATTGGACCTGGAGAAGCAGGCGGAGTCCGTTGGTGAGTTGGACAATCTCTATGCTTACATGATGAAACGCCTGGCAGAAGCCAACCTCAAGACCGATCCGAAAATCCTCGACGAAGTTGCCGATTTGCTTCGCACGGTGAAAGACGGTTGGGATGCTATTGGCGCACCTGCTCCCCAGTTTTAAGGAGATCACCATGAGTCTTGTATTGCAGCGAATCGAACAAACCCGGGACGCCCTGGTCGAGGCATTGGCCGAGCGTAACTGGGAAGCCATCGGTGAATTGGACCTGGCTTGCCGTTCCTGCATGGAAGACGTCTTGAGTGAAGCTACGGTGGACGAGACCGCGTTGCGCGAAAACCTGGAGGAGTTGCTGGGGGTGTATAAACAGCTCCTGGAAGCGGCGACGGGGGAGCGACAAGCGATAGTCGACGAGATGTCGCAGATCCACCAAGCACAGAACGCGGCAAAGGTTTACCATCTGTTTGGTTAATTAACCCTCAGTTAATCCAAACATAGTGCGCCATAAATTTGACTGTGCACGGTTTTTTGACTTAACTAGTGGCTGGTTCCAGATTTCAGGCGTCTACAGGCACAACGTGTCTGCAAGCGTCTAGCTTGCCCCTCATTTTGGGCATTGAGTTGACTAGGGAAGTTGCTATTGCATGTGGCGTGAAACCAAAATTCTGCTGATTGATGACGATAGCGTCCGCCGCCGCGATTTGGCGGTGATTTTAAATTTTCTCGGCGAAGAAAATTTACCCTGTGGCAGCCATGACTGGCAGCAGGCGGTCGGCTCTCTGTCATCAAGTCGTGAAGTAATCTGTGTCCTCATCGGGACGGTAAATGCTCCTGGTGCACTTTTGGGCCTGTTAAAGACACTCTCAACCTGGGATGAGTTCCTTCCAGTTTTGTTAATGGGCGATAATTCTTCCATTGACTTGCCGGAAGACCAGCGTCGCCGAGTGCTTTCGACGCTCGAAATGCCGCCCAGCTACAGCAAACTGCTCGATTCGTTGCACCGTGCCCAGGTCTATCGCGAGATGTATGACCAGGCCCGTGAGCGCGGTCGTCACCGTGAACCGAATCTTTTCCGCAGCCTTGTCGGCACCAGCCGGGCGATTCAACACGTCCGTCAGATGATGCAGCAAGTCGCCGACACCGACGCCAGCGTGCTGATCCTCGGTGAGTCCGGCACTGGCAAGGAAGTGGTCGCGCGCAATCTGCACTACCACTCCAAGCGTCGTGAAGCGCCGTTCGTTCCGGTCAACTGCGGGGCGATTCCGGCCGAGTTGCTGGAAAGCGAATTGTTCGGTCACGAGAAGGGTGCCTTCACCGGGGCGATCACCAGCCGTGCCGGGCGTTTCGAGCTGGCCAACGGCGGTACGCTGTTCCTCGACGAAATTGGCGACATGCCGTTGCCGATGCAGGTCAAGCTGTTGCGCGTCTTGCAGGAGCGCACGTTCGAGCGCGTGGGCAGCAACAAGACCCAAAGCGTCGATGTGCGGATCATCGCGGCAACCCACAAGAATCTCGAAAGCATGATCGAGATCGGCACGTTCCGCGAAGACCTCTACTATCGCCTGAACGTGTTCCCGATCGAGATGGCGCCACTGCGTGAGCGCGTCGAAGACATCCCGTTGCTGATGAACGAGTTGATCTCGCGCATGGAGCACGAGAAGCGCGGGTCGATCCGGTTCAACTCGGCGGCGATCATGTCGCTGTGCCGTCACGGCTGGCCGGGCAACGTTCGCGAGCTGGCCAACCTGGTGGAGCGCATGGCGATCATGCACCCGTACGGGGTGATCGGCGTGGTCGAGTTGCCGAAGAAATTCCGCTACGTCGATGACGAAGACGAGCAGTTGGTCGACAGCCTGCGCAGTGATCTCGAAGAGCGGGTGGCCATCAACGGTCATACCCCGGACTTCACCGCCAATGCGCTGCTCCCGCCGGAGGGCCTGGACCTGAAAGACTACCTCGGCGGTCTGGAGCAAGGGTTGATTCAGCAGGCGCTGGATGACGCCAACGGCATTGTGGCGCGGGCGGCTGAACGGCTGCGTATTCGTCGCACGACCCTGGTGGAGAAGATGCGCAAGTACGGCATGAGTCGTCGAGATGGTGATGAACAGGCGGATGATTGACGCCTGTTTTTCAACCCCTTCATTTATAGGCAGTTTTTTTTAGGCACGGGTATTGCTACGTCCCTCGCAACGTTCCGTTTAACTGACGGTCACCACGCGAGAGAGCACAATGCCCCAAGCCGCCCAGATGTCTCCTGTCCCTGATGTTTCGGGGCAACCGTCGTCCGTAGAGCAGGCAAGCCGGCTTGGCCTTGAGCAGGCGTTTGCGCTGTTCAACCAGATGTCGAGCCAATTGACCGATTCCTACAGCATGCTCGAAGCCCGGGTCACCGAGCTCAAGGGTGAGCTGGCGGTGGTCAGCGCCCAGCGCATGCAGGAGCTGGCGGAAAAAGAGCGTCTGGCCAACCGGCTGCAAAACCTCCTCGATCTATTGCCCGGCGGCGTCATCGTCATCGACGCCCAAGGCATCGTGCGTGAAGCCAATCCCGCTGCGTGTGAGCTGCTCGGCTTACCCCTCGAAGGCGAGTTGTGGCGCCAGGTCATTGCGCGATGCTTTGCGCCGCGCGAAGACGACGGTCACGAAATCTCCCTCAAGGACGGTCGGCGCCTGTCGATCGCTACCCGCTCGCTGGATGCCGAACCCGGTCAGTTGGTGTTGCTCAACGATCTGACTGAAACCCGTCATCTGCAAGATCAACTGGCCCGCCATGAGCGCCTGTCGTCGCTCGGTCGCATGGTCGCCTCGTTGGCCCATCAGATTCGTACGCCGTTGTCCGCCGCGTTGCTCTATGCCAGTCATTTGACTGAGCAGGAACTACCGGTCGCCACGCAGCAGCGTTTTGCCGGCCGCCTGAAAGAGCGACTGCATGAGCTGGAGCACCAGGTGCGCGACATGCTGGTGTTCGCTCGCGGTGAGCTGCCGTTGACCGATCGTGTCACTCCAAAAATGCTGATGCAGTCGCTGCAAGCGGCGGCGCTGACTCTTGTTCAGGATCTGCCGGTGCGCTGGCAATGCGACAGTCATGCCGGTGAGTTGCTGTGCAATCGCGACACGCTGGTCGGGGCGATCCTCAATCTAATCGAAAACGCCATTCAGGCCAGCGCCGGCGACGTCCGTTTGAAAGTTCATCTGTATACCCGCGACAACAACCTGCGCGTATCGGTCAGCGACAGCGGCAGTGGTATCGACACGAAGGTATTGGCACGTTTGGGCGAGCCGTTTTTCACCACCAAAACCACCGGCACCGGTCTGGGGCTGACCGTGGTCAAGGCAGTGGCCCGTGCTCATCAGGGAGAATTGCAGTTACGTTCGCGGCCGGGGCGCGGTACTTGCGCGCAGGTGATCCTGCCGCTTTTTGCGGGTGAGCAGCCCTGCGCTCAGGGAGTGAAGTGAAGGACATGGCCATCAAGGTTTTACTGGTCGAGGACGATCGCGCGCTACGGGAAGCACTGGCCGATACGCTGGTGCTTGCCGGACACGCTTACAAGGCGGTCGGTTCGGCGGAGGAGGCGCTGGCTGCGGTTGGCGCCGAGGCATTTAGCCTGGTGGTCAGTGACGTCAACATGCCGGGCATGGACGGTCATCAGCTGCTTGGATTTCTGCGGGCTCGTCAGCCGCAACTGCCGGTGTTGTTGATGACCGCTCACGGTGCGGTCGAACGTGCGGTCGACGCCATGCGTCAAGGCGCGGCGGATTACCTGGTCAAGCCGTTCGAGCCCAAAGCCTTGCTCGACCTGGTGGCGCGTCACGCCTTGGGCAATCTCGGCGCGACCGAGAGCGAGGGGCCTGTGGCGTTCGAGCCGGCCAGTGCGCAATTGCTGGAATTGGCCGCGCGCGTGGCGCGCAGTGATTCCACGGTGTTGATCTCCGGTGAGTCCGGGACCGGCAAGGAAGTGCTGGCGCGTTACATCCATCAGCACTCCCATCGCGCCAGTCAGCCATTCATTGCGATCAACTGCGCAGCGATTCCGGACAACATGCTTGAAGCCACTTTGTTCGGTCACGAAAAAGGTTCGTTCACCGGCGCCATCGCGGCGCAGGCCGGCAAGTTCGAGCAGGCCGATGGCGGGACGATCCTGCTCGATGAAATTTCTGAAATGCCTCTCGGCCTGCAGGCCAAGTTACTGCGCGTATTGCAGGAGCGTGAAGTCGAGCGAGTCGGCGCACGCAAGCCGATCACGCTGGATATTCGAGTGGTCGCTACCACTAACCGTGACCTGGCCGGTGAAGTGGCGGCGGGGCGTTTTCGCGAAGATCTTTACTATCGCCTGTCGGTGTTCCCGTTGGCCTGGCGTCCGCTGCGTGAGCGCACCGCCGACATCCTGCCGCTGGCCGAGCGCCTGCTGGCCAAACACGTCAATAAAATGAAGCATGCCGCGGCAAAGCTTTCGCCCGAGGCGCAGGCCTGCCTGATCGGCTATCCGTGGCCGGGCAACGTGCGTGAACTGGATAACGCGATCCAGCGGGCCTTGATTCTGCAGCAGGGCGGTTTGATCCAGCCGCAGGATTTTTGTCTGGCCGGGCCCGTGGCGTGTGCGCCATTGCCAGCATTGGCGCCGGCGCCTGCACGAGCAGTGGAAGTCGAAGCCGAATCGGCGGGCGCCCTCGGCGATGACCTGCGGCGCCGTGAGTTCCAAATGATCATCGACACCTTGCGCGCCGAGCGTGGCCGCCGCAAAGAAGCCGCCGAGCGATTGGGCATCAGCCCGCGCACCTTGCGCTACAAGCTGGCGCAGATGCGCGATGCCGGAATGGATGTGGAAGCGTATTTGTTCGCCACGTAACGGTCGGCAAACAAAAGCACAGGAGAGCTTTTGTTTAGAGCGGCCACGGAGCTGGCACCCTTGTTGCTAACACCTCACTACTCGCCGAGTGAGTGTCAAAAAATTGCGAGTAGCCAAAGAGAGCAGACCATGAGCCAAGGTATTGAATTCAACCGGTTGATGCTGGATATGCGCGCCATGCAAATGGATGCCATGTCTGCGCCGAAATCGACTGCCGCAGTCCCTGAAGTGGGTGGCAGCAGCTTTGCCGACATGCTCGGTCAGGCCGTCAATAAAGTGAACGACACCCAGCAGGCGTCCAATCAGTTGGCCAGTGCCTTCGAGATCGGTAAAAGCGGCGTCGACCTGACGGACGTGATGATTTCCTCACAGAAGGCCAGCGTGTCTTTTCAGGCACTGACCCAAGTGCGTAACAAGCTGGTTCAGGCTTACCAAGACATCATGCAGATGCCGGTTTAAGGACGAGATTGAGTCATGGCAGAAGCAATCGCCGATAATGTTCCGGCCAAGGCCACTCCAATAGACGGCAAACCGCCGCTGTTCGGGTTGTCTTTCCTGGAAAACCTCTCCGAGATGACCATGTTGCGTCAGGTGGGCCTGTTGGTCGGCCTGGCTGCGAGCGTGGCGATTGGTTTTGCCGTGGTGTTGTGGTCCCAGCAGCCGGACTACCGGCCTCTATACGGCAGCCTTGCCGGCATGGACGCCAAACAGGTCATGGAAACCCTGGCCGCCGCCGACATTCCCTATACCGTCGAACCGAATTCCGGTGCCTTGCTGGTCAAGGCCGATGACCTGTCCCGTGCGCGGCTCAAGCTCGCGGCCGCTGGTGTCACTCCCAGCGACGGCAATATCGGTTTCGAGATTCTCGACAAGGAGCAGGGGCTGGGTACCAGTCAGTTCATGGAGGCGACCCGCTATCGTCGCGGCCTCGAAGGCGAACTGGCCCGGACCATCTCCAGCCTGAACAACGTCAAGGGTGCCCGCGTGCACCTGGCGATTCCGAAAAGTTCGGTGTTCGTGCGTGACGAGCGCAAGCCAAGCGCTTCGGTTCTGGTTGAACTGTATTCCGGTCGCTCGCTGGAGCCGGGCCAGGTCGTCGCCATCATCAATCTGGTGGCGACCAGCGTTCCCGAACTGAGCAAATCGCAGATCACCGTTGTCGACCAGAAGGGCAACCTGCTATCGGATCAGGCGGAAAACTCCGAGCTGACCATGGCCGGCAAGCAGTTCGATTACAGCCGTCGCATGGAAAGCATGCTGACTCAGCGCGTGCATAACATCCTGCAACCGGTGCTGGGCAACGACCGCTATAAAGCCGAAGTCTCGGCCGATGTGGATTTCAGCGCCGTCGAATCGACTTCCGAGCAGTTCAACCCGGATCAACCGGCGTTGCGCAGCGAGCAGTCGGTCAACGAACAACGTACCGCCAGCAATGGCCCGCAAGGTGTGCCGGGTGCCTTGAGCAACCAGCCGCCGTCGCCTGCCTCGGCGCCGCAAACCACTGGTGGCGCCACTGCGTCGGCCGGCATGGTGCAGCCAGGCCAGCCACTGCTTGATGCCAACGGTCAGCAGATCATGGACCCGGCCACTGGTCAGCCGATGCTGGCGCCGTACCCGGCCGACAAGCGTCAACAATCCACCAAGAACTTCGAGCTCGACCGTTCCATCAGCCACACCAAACAACAGCAGGGCCGTTTGAATCGCCTGTCGGTGTCGGTGGTGGTGGACGATCAGGTCAAGGTCAACGCAGCCAATGGCGAAACCACCCGTGCGCCGTGGAGCGCCGATGAATTGGCGCGCTTCACTCGCCTGGTGCAGGACGCGGTCGGTTTCGACGCCAGCCGTGGCGACAGCGTCAGCGTGATCAACATGCCGTTCTCTGCTGAGCGCGGTGAAGTGATCGCCGAGATTCCGTTCTACTCCCAGCCGTGGTTCTGGGACATCGTCAAGCAAGTGCTGGGTGTGTTGTTCATCCTGGTGCTGGTGTTCGGTGTGCTGCGTCCGGTGCTCAACAACATCACCGGTGGCGGCAAAGGCAAGCAACTCGCGGCCTTTGGCAGCGACGTGGAACTCGGTGGCATGGGTGGCCTGGACGGCGAACTGGCCAACGACCGCGTCAGCCTCGGTGGCCCGACCAGCATCCTGCTGCCGAGCCCGAGCGAAGGCTATGACGCACAGTTGAACGCAATCAAGAGTCTGGTGGCAGAAGATCCGGGTCGCGTGGCCCAGGTCGTGAAAGAGTGGATTAACGCAGATGAGTGATAACCGAGCCGCTGTCGCCAAACTGTCCCGGGTTGATAAAGCCGCGATCCTGCTGCTGTCCCTGGGTTCTACGGATGCCGCACAAGTGCTGCGCCACATGGGGCCCAAAGAGGTCCAGCGTGTGGGCGTGGCCATGGCCCAGATGGGGAACGTGCACCGCGAGCAGGTCGAACAGGTCATGAGCGAGTTCGTCGACATCGTCGGCGACCAGACCAGCCTGGGCGTCGGCTCCGATGACTACGTGCGCAAAATGCTCACCCAGGCCTTGGGCGAAGACAAGGCCAACGGCCTGATCGACCGGATCCTGCTGGGCGGCAACACCAGTGGCCTCGACAGTCTGAAGTGGATGGAACCGCGCGCCGTCGCCGACGTGATCCGCTACGAGCACCCGCAGATCCAGGCGATCGTAGTGGCGTACCTTGATCCGGACCAGGCCGGTGAAGTGCTGGGCAACTTCGACCATAAGGTGCGGCTGGACATCATCCTGCGGGTGTCTTCGCTGAACACCGTGCAGCCGGCGGCCCTGAAAGAGCTCAACCAGATTCTCGAGAAGCAGTTCTCCGGCAACTCGAATGCCTCGCGCACCACCCTGGGTGGCATCAAGCGCGCGGCAGACATCATGAACTTCCTCGACAGCTCGATCGAAGGTCAGTTGATGGACTCGATCCGCGAAGTCGACGAAGACTTGTCCGGTCAGATCGAAGACCTCATGTTCGTGTTCAACAACCTGTCCGATGTCGACGACCGCGGTATTCAGGCGCTGTTGCGCGAGGTGTCCTCGGACGTCCTGGTGCTGGCCCTCAAAGGCTCGGACGAAGGCGTCAAGGAAAAGATCTTCAAGAACATGTCCAAACGAGCGGCCGAACTGTTGCGCGACGACCTCGAGGCCAAAGGCCCGGTGCGTGTCAGCGACGTGGAAACGGCGCAGAAAGAAATCCTCACCATTGCCCGCCGTATGGCCGAAGCCGGAGAAATCGTTCTCGGCGGGAAGGGCGGCGAAGAGATGATCTAAGGTCACTATGTCGTCCAAACATGATGAGTCCCAGACCGACCTGATCCGTGGCAAGAACGTCGCAGGTTTCGATGTCTGGGCGCTGCCCAGCTTCGACCCGTTTGTGCCGGAACCCGAGCCGGAACCGGAACCCGAACCGCCGGAAATGGAAGAAGTGCCGCTGGAGGAAGTCCAGCCACTGACCCTCGAAGAGCTCGAAAGCATTCGCCAGGAGGCCTACAACGAAGGCTTCGCGGTTGGCGAGAAAGAAGGTTTCCATAGCACCACGCTCAAGGTCCGTCAGGAAGCCGAAGTGGCCCTGACGGCCAAGATCGCTTGCCTGGAACAGTTGATGGCCAACCTGTTCGAGCCCATTGCCGAGCAGGACACCCAGATCGAAAAGTCGCTGGTCGACCTTGTACAGCACATCACCAAACAGGTTATTCAGCGCGAGCTGGCCATCGACTCGACGCAGATCGAACACGTCATGCGTGAAGCGCTCAAGCTCTTGCCACTGGGCGTGGGCAATGTGCGGTTGTACGTCAACCCGCAGGATTTCGAACAGGTCAAAGCCCTGCGCGAGCGCCATGAGGAAACCTGGCGCATCGTCGAGGACGAGTCCTTGTTGCCGGGCGGTTGCCGGGTCGAGACCGAACACAGCCGTATCGATGCGACCATCGAAACCCGTGTGACCCAGGTCATGGCCAAGCTGTTCGACCAATTGCACGATCAGGCGTTGCACCCGGCCGCGCCGGACCTCAGCCTGGAATTGCCGATCGACAAGAAGCCTGCCGTCACCCCGGTCGAACCGGAACTGGACCATCCCGATGCGCCTTGATCGCACCAGCTTCGCCAAGCGCCTCGGCAGCTACGCCGAGGCCACGGAGCTGGCTGGCGCGCCGATCCTCGAAGGTCGCCTGTTGCGTATGGTCGGCCTGACCCTCGAAGCCGAAGGCTTGCGCGCCGCCATGGGCAGCCGCTGCATGGTCATCAACGATGACAGCTATCACCCGGTGCAGGTCGAAGCCGAAGTCATGGGCTTCTCCGGCAGCAAAGTGTTTCTGATGCCGGTCGGCAGCGTCGCCGGCATTGCGCCAGGCGCGCGCGTGGTTCCCCTGGCGGACAACGGTCGCTTGCCGATGGGCATGAGCATGCTCGGGCGGGTGCTCGATGGCGCCGGTCGTGCGCTGGATGGCAAGGGCGGGATGAAGGCTGAAGACTGGGTGCCAATGGACGGCCCGACCATCAACCCGCTCAAGCGTGACCCGATCAGCCAGCCGCTTGACGTGGGCATTCGCTGCATCAACGGTTTGTTGACGGTCGGTCGCGGTCAGCGCCTCGGGCTGTTCGCCGGTACCGGCGTCGGCAAGAGTGTGTTGTTGGGCATGATGACCCGTTTCACCGAGGCCGACATTATCGTGGTCGGGCTGATCGGTGAGCGGGGTCGAGAAGTTAAAGAGTTCATCGAGCACATCCTCGGTGAAGAAGGGCTCAAGCGTTCGGTGGTGGTGGCTTCGCCGGCGGACGATGCGCCGCTGATGCGTTTGCGCGCGGCCATGTACTGCACGCGGATCGCCGAGTATTTCCGCGACAAGGGCAAGAATGTCCTGTTGCTGATGGATTCCCTGACCCGTTTCGCTCAGGCCCAGCGGGAAATCGCCCTGGCCATCGGCGAACCGCCGGCGACCAAGGGCTATCCGCCGTCGGTGTTTGCCAAGTTGCCGAAACTGGTGGAGCGGGCCGGTAACGCCGAAAAGGGCGGCGGCTCGATCACCGCGTTCTACACGGTATTGTCTGAAGGCGATGACCAACAGGACCCGATCGCCGACTCGGCGCGGGGCGTGCTTGACGGGCACATCGTGCTGTCCCGGCGTCTGGCCGAGGAAGGGCATTACCCGGCCATCGACATCGAAGCGTCCATCAGTCGGGTCATGCCGTCGGTGGTCGGTATCAAACACCTGAACCACGCGCAGATGTTCAAGCAATACTGGTCGCGCTATCAGCAGAGCCGCGACCTGATCAGTGTCGGCGCCTACGTGCCCGGCGGTGACCGGGAAACCGACACAGCGATCAATCTGCAACCGGCCATGTCCCTGTACCTGCGCCAGGGCTTGAACGACAACATCAGCATGGGCGCCAGCGAAAACCATCTTGCTTCGGTCTTCGCGCCAGCGCCAGGCGGTTAACCGGTCATGGCCTCGAGTCGCGCGGTACGCCTGGCGCCTGTGGTGGACATGGCTGAAAAGGCCGAGAAAACCGCCGTCCAGCGCCTGGGGCACTTCCAGGGCCAGGTTCGTTTGGCGGAAAGCAAACTCGCCGACCTCGAAGCCTTCCGTCTCGACTACCAGGAACAATGGATCGTGCGCGGCAGCGGCGGCGTTTCGGGTCAGTGGCTGCTGGGCTATCAGGGTTTTCTCGCGCAATTGGGCACGGCCATCGACCAGCAGCGCCAGAGCCTGAACTGGCATCAAAACAACCTGAACAAGGCCCGAGAAGCCTGGCAACAGGCATTTGCCCGGGTCGAAGGCTTGCGCAAACTGGTTCAGCGCTACATGGATGAGGCACGGCAACTGGAAGACAAGCGCGAGCAGAAGTTGCTGGATGAATTGTCCCAGCGGTTGCCGCGTCAGGATTCGTATTGAGTGTTGGTTTCAAAGGATTGCAGCCTGCGGCAGCACCTGCACGGGTGCATGCAAACCTGATTCCGGAGACGCTGTCGAAGGCTGCGATCTTTTGACCTTGCCCCAGCCCCCGGCAAGTGCTAAACCTTGTACACGTACGTTCGCCAATGACAAGGAAGCCGTGAAATGTCAGTCGTTACAGAAGTATCCCCGGATGGGCAAAAGTTGACGATTTCGGTTAAGGGGCGATTCGATTTCGGTCGTCATCAGGAGTTTCGTGAGTCCTACGAGCGACTCAACCAGAAACCCGAGTCCATCGTCGTAGATCTGAAGGACGCCACGTATCTCGACAGTTCGGCGCTGGGCATGTTGCTTTTGCTGCGCGATCACGCCGGTGGCGACAACTCCGATATTCGTGTCGTCAACAGCAGTAGCGATGTGAAGAAAATCCTCGCCATCTCCAACTTCGACAAGCTGTTCGACATCAGTTGACTGTCATGCAGCCGCTCGAGCCGCTGACGATTCTGATCGCCGAAGACAGTGCGGCCGATCGTATGCTGCTGTCGACTATCGTCCGTCGTCAGGGTCATGAAGTGCTGACAGCCAGTAATGGCGCCGAGGCGGTCGAGGCGTTTCGCTCGCAGCGGCCGCACCTGGTGCTGATGGACGCCATGATGCCGGTGATGGATGGCTTCGAGGCTGCGCAGCAGATCAAGGCGCTGGCCGGCGAAACCCTGGTGCCGATCATCTTTCTGACGTCGCTGACCGAAAGCGAAGCCCTGGCTCGTTGTCTGGAGGCCGGGGGCGACGACTTTCTGGCAAAGCCTTACAACCAGGTGATCCTCGCGGCCAAGATCAAGGCAATGGACCGCCTGCGGCGTTTGCAGGCCACGGTGCTGGAGCAGCGCGACCTGATCGCCAGGCACCATGATTACCTGCTCAACGAGCAGCGAGTGGCCAAAGCCGTGTTCGACAAGGTGGCCCACTCCGGTTGCCTGAATGCGCCGAACATCCGTTATCTGCAATCGCCCTATGCGCTGTTCAACGGTGATCTGTTGCTGGCCGCGTTTACCCCGGTCGGCGACATGCATGTGTTGCTCGGTGATTTCACCGGCCATGGTTTGCCGGCCGCTGTCGGTGCCATGCCGTTGGCCGAAGTTTTCTATGGCATGACCGCCAAGGGTTATGGCTTGTCCGAAACCCTGCGCGAGATGAACGCCAAACTCAAACGTATCCTGCCGGTCGACATGTTCTGCTGCGCGACCCTGCTGCGCCTGAGCTTTCAGCGAGGGTCGGTGGAGGTCTGGAACGGCGGGATGCCGGACGGCTATTTGCACAACGCCACCAGCGGCGAGCGTACAGCGCTCACGGCACGGCACTTGCCGCTGGGTGTGCTGAGCCCGCAAACCTTCGATGACCGCACCGAGGTGTTCCCGATGGCTGTCGGGGATCGGGTGTTCCTGTTGTCTGATGGAGTGATCGATACTTGCGATGCCAATGAGCAGTTATTTGGCGTAGAGCGATTGGAGCAGGTGTTTGCAGCCAATCGTCAGCCCGATGCGCTGTTCGAAGAAATCGAGCAGGCTCTGCGGGACTTTCGCGGCGAGGCTCGCGATGACGTGAGCATGGTTGAGGTCAGCCTGTTGGATGCGGCGCAACTGAGCCCGCCAGCACCGGTATATTCCGACAGCGGTCAGTCCTGCCCGCTGGACTGGTCGGTGAGTTTCGAATTTCGCGCCGCCACCCTCAAACGCTTCAACCCGCTGCCGTACCTGTTGCAATTGCTGTTTGAGGTGCACGGCCTGCGCGCTCAAAGTGGTGCGCTCTACAGTGTGCTGGCAGAGCTTTACTCCAACGCCCTGGAGCATGGCGTGCTAGGTCTGGATTCGAGTCTCAAGCGCGATGCTTCGGGTTTTGCGCGTTATTATCAGCAGCGCAGTGCGCGCCTGGACGAATTGCAGGACGGCTATGTGCGGGTACATTTGCAGGTGACGCCCAAAGGCGAAGGTGGTTGCCTGACTGTTCGAGTCGAAGACAGTGGCAAGGGCTTCGATGTGGTGCGGGTGATGGAGCGTCCCGTCGATGATGTCCGTTTGTCGGGACGTGGAGTCAGTTTGATCCGACAGTTGAGTCATCATGCGAGCTGGTCCGATAATGGGCGCAGTGCTCGCGTGGAGTTTTTCTGGGAGGCTCAGGCATAATCCCGGGCATTCTTGATCAAAGGAGTGAACAAGTGGACAACACACATCTGGATCGTGACGTGCTGAGCGCGTTGCAAGAAGTTATGGAGGATGGGTATCCAGAATTGCTCGATACCTTTCTCAGCGATTCCGAAGAGCGATTGAGCTTGCTGCGCAAGGCTGACGATGCCGATCGGTTAGGTGCCACGGCGCACAGTTTCAAGGGCAGCAGCAGCAACATGGGCGCGACTCGGTTGGCTGAGCTGTGCCATGAGCTGGAGCAGCGAGCCAAAGAGAAAAAACTCGAAGGCATAGAAGCGCTGGTTGGAGAGATCGACGGCGAATTCGCGATTGTTCGACCGCTTTTTGAGGCAGAGCGCCAACGTTCCCTGGCTGAATAAGACAACCATCCAGCGCTTTTGGCGGCCAGCGAACAAAGCTGGCTCGACCCTTGCAGTCAACTCACTCAACTGTACCTACGATCCCAGTGCAGCGGAGACCGTTCCATGCCCGTTACCCCCAACATTCTTATTCAGGCCGCTGCTGCGGCCAAGACTCAAGCCGCGTCCGCCAATACACCGGCGTCGACGGTTGAGCCCGGGGACAAGGCGTCCAGCTTCGCTGAGGTCTACGCCAATCAAGCCCAGAACAAGCCTTCGGCTACGGCGGACGGATCGGCTAAACCTGTACGTGACAAAGCCTCGGACAACACTGGCAAAAAGGACGTGGGCAACGACTCGTCTGCCGCCCAGGAACCGACGGTTGCCGATAGCGGCAAATCCTTGCCCGCCGATAAACCGGCGCAGGCCGATGACAAGACCGCCAGCGATGACGCGCCGGATACCGCTGAGCCGACGACGCCGGTAGTCGATACCGCGCCTGTCGATCCAGCCCTCGATCCAGCCCTCGATCCGGCGTTGATGCAAGTGGTGCAGCCGGTGCTGCCAGCCCCTGTACCGGAAACCCCACCGGTTGTCGCCGCTGTGCAGTCAACCGTACAAGCACCCGTCGCGGCCGCCGTTACCGCAACAGCGACGCCGGCCGCTGCGACCACCGATCCTGATTTCGATCCCGAAGCCGATCCTCTTGATGCGCTGCCGGCCGTGCGTATGGCGTTGGAGCAGAGCGGGCACGTTTCGGCCGCCAGCCAGGCTCAGCCAAAAGCGGCGCCGACTCAGGCTCACGTCGACGGCGAGCTGACCTCGGCACAGAACTTTGCTGCAGGCATGGCGAGCATGCTCGACGTGCAGGCTGATCAGGACAGCACCAGCCAGGGCGGCGAGAAGGCGTTCAGTGGCCTGATCGATGACGGCCTCAAGGATCTCAAGTCCGCCAGCAGCGACACCCGTGTCGATGACTTCGCCAATCGTCTGGCGGCTCTGACCCAAGCGGCAACACCCAAGACTGCCAATGCATTGCCGGTGAACCAACCGATCGCCATGCATCAGAGCGGTTGGACCGAAGAGGTGGTCAACCGGGTCATGTACCTGTCCAGCGCCAATCTCAAGGCGGCGGATATCCAGTTGCAACCGGCCGAACTGGGACGCCTCGATATTCGGGTGAACATGGTTCCGGATCAGCAGACCCAAGTGACCTTCATGAGCGCTCACCCAAGCGTTCGCGAAGCACTCGACGGGCAAATGCATCGCCTGCGAGACATGTTCGCGCAGCAGGGCATGGGCCAGGTCGACGTCAACGTTTCCGATCAGTCCCGTGGCTGGCAGGGCCAGGGGCAGGAACAGGCTCAACAGGGGCAGGGCGGGCGCACCAATGCCAGTGGCGGTCGCCTCGATTCGATGGATGAAGAGCTTCCTGCGACGGTCGCTGATGTGGCCGCCAACACCACCAGCGTGATCGGCACCAGCGCGGTCGATTATTACGCCTGATAAATCAGGACGCCCCCTCAAAAGATCGCAGCCTTCGCCAGCTCCTTGTATCTACGGGTGTACACCATCCAAATGCAGGAGCTGCCGAAGGCTGCGATCTTTTTATTTTCGTTGCCTGCCTGCCGCCTCCACATAGCCCCAGACACTTCTGGCATAACACTTGCTCTTGCCTTGCCGTGCGACTGTGAAAACCCGAATAGTGACGGATTATTGGCATGGCGAAGAGTGAAGCAGTAGTAAAAGACCCCGCAACCAAAGGCAAAATCAAGCTGATCATTGTGATCGTCGTGGCCCTGCTGCTCGCGATCGGCTTGTCCGTGGGGGCGACCTGGTTCTTCATGCACGGCGCCCAGAGCAAGCCTGCCGCCGCGACTGAAACCGCTGTGGTCGGCAAGCAGCCGGCGATCTTCGAGCCAATGGCTCCAGCCTTCGTGGCCAACTACACCCAGAACGGCCGTCAGCGCTACATGCAGGTGAGCATCACCATGCAGGGGCGTAATCAGGCTGATCTGGAGGCGCTCAAAGTCCACATGCCAGTGATCCGCAATAACCTGGTCATGCTGTTTTCCGGTCAGGATTTCGCCACGCTGGCGACCCCGGTCGGCCAGGAGATGTTGCGTCAGAAAGCCACGGCCAGCGTTCAGGAAGTGGCGCAGAAAGAGCTGGGCAAAGTGGTGATCGAACAGTTGCTTTTCACTAATTTCGTACTGCAGTAGGAACACGACATGGCCGTGCAGGACCTGCTGTCCCAGGATGAGATCGATGCGCTGTTGCATGGCGTCGACGATGGTCTGGTACAGACCGATAACGCTGCCGAGCCCGGCAGTGTCAAAAGCTACGACCTGACCAGCCAGGATCGCATCGTCCGTGGACGCATGCCGACGCTGGAAATGATCAACGAGCGTTTCGCCCGCTACACCCGCATCAGCATGTTCAACATGCTGCGCCGCTCGGCGGACGTTGCCGTCGGTGGCGTGCAGGTGATGAAGTTCGGTGAATACGTGCACTCGCTGTACGTGCCGACCAGCCTCAACCTGGTCAAGATCAAGCCGCTGCGCGGCACCGCGCTGTTCATCCTCGACGCCAAACTGGTGTTCAAGCTGGTGGACAACTTCTTCGGCGGCGACGGCCGTCACGCGAAGATCGAAGGGCGTGAATTCACCCCCACCGAACTGCGTGTGGTGCGCATGGTGCTGGAACAGGCTTTCGTCGATTTGAAGGAAGCCTGGCAGGCGATCATGGAAGTGAACTTCGAGTACATCAACTCGGAAGTGAACCCGGCCATGGCCAACATCGTCGGGCCGAGCGAAGCCATTGTGGTGTCGACGTTCCACATCGAACTCGATGGCGGTGGCGGCGACCTGCACGTGACCATGCCGTACTCGATGATCGAGCCGGTGCGCGAGATGCTCGATGCCGGCTTCCAGTCGGACCTCGACGATCAGGACGAGCGCTGGATCAACGCCTTGCGCCAGGACGTGCTGGACGTCGACGTACCGATCGGTGCCACCGTTGCCCGCCGCCAGCTGCGCCTTCGCGACATCCTGCACATGCAGCCCGGCGACGTGATCCCGGTCGAGATGCCGGAAGAAATGATCATGCGCGCCAACGGCGTGCCGGCCTTCAAGGTCAAGATGGGCTCGCACAAAGGCAACCTCGCGTTGCAAGTGATCGAGCCGATCGAGCGCCGCTGACCGGCGCTCGTACCCCCTACGCATTTAACTGAATTGTTGCCCGCCGAGGACAAATGATGAACGACGATATGAACGCCCAGGACGACCAGGCACTGGCCGACGAATGGGCTGCGGCCCTGGAAGAGACCGGTGACGCCGGGCAGGCTGACATTGATGCGCTGCTGGCGGCCGATGCCGGTACGTCGGGCTCCAACCGTCTGCCGATGGAAGAGTTCGGCAGCGTGCCGAAGAACAACGATCCAGTGACGCTGGACGGTCCGAACCTGGACGTGATCCTTGATATCCCGGTGTCGATTTCCATGGAAGTCGGCAGCACCGACATCAACATCCGCAACCTGCTGCAACTCAACCAGGGTTCGGTGATCGAGCTCGATCGCCTGGCCGGCGAGCCGCTGGACGTGCTGGTCAACGGCACGCTCATCGCCCACGGCGAAGTGGTAGTGGTCAACGAAAAGTTCGGCATCCGCCTGACCGACGTGATCAGCCCAAGCGAACGCATCAAGAAGCTGCGCTGAGTGAACAAGGTTCTTGCGGTTCTGTTGGCCTTGCCATCCAGCGTGCTGGCGGCCGAGTCGGTGACGACTGCTGCGACAGCGGCCGCCGCGCCAGCTGTCAGCAGTGGTGTGGCCGGGCAATTGACGCAATTGGTGTTCGGCTTGCTGCTGGTGTTGGGGTTGATCTTCTTCCTCGCCTGGCTGCTACGCCGGGTTCAGCAGGCCGGCCCGGCGGGCAAGGGGCAAGTGATCGAGTTGATCGGTTCCCGAGCCCTCGGCCCCCGTGACCGCTTGATGCTGGTACAGGTCGGCAACGAACAGATTCTGCTCGGCCTGAGCCCCGGCACCATCACCGCGTTGCATGTGCTCAAGGAGCCGGTACAAGTGCCGGGCGCAACCGAGAAAGCGACTCCGGAGTTTGCCCAGCGTCTGTTGGAGATGCTTGGCAAGGATCAGAAGGATAAGAAGTAATGGGTGCGTTACGCATCGTCTTGACGCTGGCCCTGATGCTGGCTGCGCCACTGGCGTTCGCCGCCGATCCGTTGTCGATCCCGGCGATCACCCTGGGCACCAATGCCAATGGCGCCCAGGAATACTCGGTCAGCCTGCAAATCCTGCTGATCATGACGGCGCTGAGTTTCATCCCGGCGTTCGTCATGCTGATGACCAGTTTTACCCGGATCATCATCGTGTTCTCGATCCTGCGTCAGGCTCTGGGCTTGCAGCAGACACCGTCGAACCAGATCCTCACCGGCATGGCGCTGTTCCTCACCATGTTTATCATGGCGCCGGTGTTCGATCGGGTGAATCAGGATGCCTTGCAGCCGTATCTGGCGGAGAAACTCACCGCTCAGGATGCTGTCGCCAAGGCTCAGGTGCCGATCAAGGACTTCATGCTGGCCCAGACTCGCAGCAGCGATCTGGAGCTGTTCATGCGCCTGTCCAAGCGCACTGATATTGCTACGCCGGATCAGGCGCCGCTGACGATTCTGGTGCCGGCGTTCGTGACCTCGGAACTGAAAACCGCGTTCCAGATTGGCTTCATGATCTTCATTCCGTTCCTGATCATCGACCTGGTGGTGGCCAGTGTGCTGATGGCGATGGGTATGATGATGCTCTCGCCACTGATCATTTCCCTGCCGTTCAAAATCATGCTGTTCGTGCTGGTGGATGGCTGGGCGTTGATCATCGGCACGTTGGCCAGCAGCTTCGGCGGTGTTTCACCATGACGCCCGAAGTTGCCGTGGACATCTTTCGCGAAGCGCTGTGGCTGACCACCATGATGGTCGCCGTGCTGGTGATTCCGAGCTTGCTGGTGGGGCTGTTGGTGGCGATGTTCCAGGCGGCCACGCAGATCAACGAACAGACCCTGAGCTTCCTGCCGCGTCTGTTGGTGATGCTGGTGACGCTGATCGTTGCCGGCCCATGGCTGGTGCAGACTTTCATGGAATACATTCTTCAGCTGTACCACAGCATTCCTCAGGTCATCGGTTAAGCCATGTCGCTGCTGCAACTGACCGATACCCAGATCAGCACCTGGGTGGCGACGTTCATGTTGCCGCTGTTTCGCATCGGCTCGTTGCTGATGGTCATGCCGATTTTCGGCACGACGCTGGTGCCCAAACGCGTGCGTTTGTACTTCGCGCTGGCGATCACTGTGGTCATCGCACCGGGTCTGCCGCCCATGCCCGCGGTCAACGCGCTGGACTTGAGTGCGATGCTGCTGATTGCCGAGCAGATCATCATCGGTGCGGTTCTCGGTTTCTCCTTGCAACTGTTCTTCCAGGCGTTCGTGGTCGCCGGGCAAATTGTCGCGATCCAGATGGGCATGGGCTTCGCTTCGATGGTCGACCCTACGAACGGCGTGTCAGTGGCGGTGATCGGGCAGTTTTTCACCATGCTGGTGACGCTGTTGTTCCTGTCGATGAACGGCCACTTGGTGGTGTTCGAAGTCCTCACTGAAAGCTTCACCACGCTGCCGGTCGGTGGCGGGTTGATGGTCAATCATTTCTGGGAACTGGCCGGCAAGCTCGGCTGGGTGCTTGGTGCGGCGCTGTTGCTGGTGCTGCCGGCGATCACCGCGTTGCTGGTGGTCAATATTGCATTTGGCGTGATGACCCGGGCGGCGCCGCAGCTGAACATCTTCTCGATCGGTTTCCCGCTGACCCTGGTACTTGGACTGTTCATCGTCTGGGTCGGCCTGGCGGACATTCTCAATCAGTATCAACCGCTGGCCGCCGAGGCCTTGCAGTTGTTACGCGAACTGGCACAGGCGCGCTGAGTCATGGCTGAGAGCGAAAGCGGTCAGGACAAAACAGAAGACCCCACGGAGAAACGCAAAAAGGACTCCCGTGAGAAGGGTGAGATTGCGCGCTCCAAGGAGCTCAACACCCTGGCGGTCATGCTCGCCGGCGCCGGTGGGCTGCTGATTTTTGGTGGCGCCCTGGCCCAGGATTTGATGGAGCTGATGCGCATGAACTTCTCGCTCTCGCGAGAGGTGATTCTGGATCAGCGCTCCATGGCGACTTATCTGCTGCATTCGGGACAGATCGCCTTGTTCGCGATTCAGCCGGTGATGATCACCTTGCTGCTGGCCGCGCTGATCGGCCCGATTTCCCTGGGGGGCTGGCTGTTTGCGGCTGGCTCCATGGCGCCCAAGTTCAGTCGCATGAATCCTGCCGCAGGGCTGAAACGAATGTTCTCGGCCAAGGCGCTGGTGGAGCTGCTCAAGGCTCTGGCGAAGTTTTTCATCGTGTTGTTCGTGGCGTTGGCGGTCTTGTCGTCGGACATCGACGATCTGCTGCGCATCGCTCATGAGCCGCTGGACATGGCGATCATTCACAGCCTGCAAGTGGTCGGCTGGAGCACCTTGTGGATGGCTTGCGGGCTGATCATCATCGCGGCGGTCGACGTGCCGGTGCAGCTCTGGGAAAGCCACAATAAGCTGCTGATGACCAAGCAGGAAGTGCGTGACGAGCACAAGGATCAGGAGGGGCGGCCGGAGGTCAAGCAACGCATTCGCCAGTTGCAGCGCGAGATGTCGCAGCGGCGAATGATGGCCGCGATCCCCGACGCCGACGTGGTCATCACCAACCCGACCCACTACGCCGTGGCGCTCAAGTACGATCCGGAGAAAGGTGGTGCGCCGATGCTGATCGCCAAGGGTAGCGACTTCCTGGCCTTGAAGATCCGCGAAATCGCCGTGGCCAACCAAGTGCAGTTACTCGAATCGCCCGCCCTGGCGCGTTCGATCTACTACTCCACGGAACTGGATCAGGAAATTCCAGGCGGGCTGTATCTGGCGGTGGCTCAGGTATTGGCGTACGTCTATCAGATCCGCCAGTACCGCGCCGGCAAGGGCAAGCGTCCGGATCCGTTGAAGGATGATTTGCCGATTCCGCCGGATCTGCGTCGCGATTCCTGACTGGGTCTACGGTTCTGAAATCAAAAAGATCGCCGCCTTCGACAGCGCCTACGGGCGCTGATGCCGCCTATTGGCTTTTTCATTGCCGGGCTCTTTCGCGATACTGTTTTCCTGTTTCTTCCTGTCGTCCTGTTGCTTGGGCGCAACCAGATCGAAGCCTTTGGCATCGTTGAATGACTTGACCGCTTTCTTGGGCATGATCGCTGCTCCGGCGCTTGGTATTACCAACGCTGATGATCACCATCCAATACCCATAAGGCCGTTTTGGCTACTATCAAAACTTACGGCTGTGCAGGTCTTTGGACGAATGGTGGGGCAGTGAACTTGAGCGATGTCATGTCCCGCCTCTGATCCACCTTGTTCGTAGCAGCTGTCGAGCTACGCGAGGCTGCGTTCGAGGACGCAGTCCTCGCAAAGGATTTGCGACTGCTGCGCAGCCGAACGCAGCCTCGCGTAGCTCGGCAGCTGCTACCCCGGGCTCAACAAATCTATCTATTTCCCTCCTTGGCAAAAGTTGGAAGGCTTCTTGCAATAGCCGCCCTGCGCCTGCTTCAGGCGTCAAAAGTTTGCTTTAAAGGAACGGGGAAAACCGGTGGATCGCTCTCAGTTAATCAACAGTGCCCGCACAAACGTCGCCGACCTCAGTCGGGGCAATCTGGGCGTGCCGCTGTTGCTGCTGGTCATGCTGGCCATGATGATGTTGCCGGTGCCGCCGTTCCTGCTGGACGTGTTTTTCACCTTCAACATTGCCTTGTCCATCGTCGTGTTGCTGGTCTGCGTGTACGCCTTGCGGCCGCTGGATTTTGCGGTGTTCCCGACCATTCTGCTGGTGGCGACATTGCTGCGACTGGCGCTGAACGTGGCCTCCACGCGGGTGGTGATGCTCCACGGTCAGGACGGCCATGCCGCCGCCGGTAAGGTGATCCAGGCCTTCGGTGAAGTGGTGATCGGCGGTAACTACGTGGTCGGTATCGTGGTCTTCGCGATTTTGATGATCATCAACTTCGTCGTGGTAACCAAGGGCGCCGGGCGGATTTCCGAGGTGAGCGCGCGTTTCACCCTCGACGCGATGCCCGGTAAACAGATGGCGATCGACGCCGACTTGAACGCCGGCCTGATCGATCAGAACCAGGCGAAACTGCGCCGGATGGAAGTCGCCCAGGAGGCCGAGTTCTACGGTTCCATGGACGGTGCCAGCAAATTCGTGCGCGGTGATGCCATCGCCGGTCTGCTGATTCTGTTCATCAACCTGATCGGCGGCATGGCGGTGGGTATCTTCCAGCACGGCATGAGCTTTGGTGATGCCGGCAAGGTTTATGCGCTGTTGACCATCGGTGACGGTTTGGTGGCGCAATTGCCATCACTGCTGTTGTCGACCGCCGCCGCGATCATGGTGACCCGTGCTTCCGGCTCGGAAGACATGGGTAAACAAATCAATCGTCAGATGTTCGCCTCGCCGAAAGCCTTGGCGGTGGCCGCAGGCTTGATGGCGGTGATGGGCCTGGTGCCCGGCATGCCACACGTCTCCTTTCTGTCCATGGCAGCCCTGGCGGCCGGTGGCGCTTACCTGTTCTGGAAGAAGCAGAACGCGGTCAAGGTTCAGGCCCTGCAAGAGGTCAAGCGTCAGCAGGAGTTGCTGCCGTCACCGGCCCGGGCTCAGGAAACCAAGGAGCTTGGCTGGGATGACGTGACGCCGATCGACATGATTGGCCTGGAAGTGGGCTACCGCCTGATTCCGCTGGTGGATCGCAACCAGGGTGGGCAGTTGCTGGCGCGGATCAAGGGGGTGCGTAAAAAGCTCTCCCAGGACCTGGGCTTCCTGATGCCGACTGTGCATATCCGTGACAACCTCGACCTGGCGCCTAGCGCCTATCGCCTGACCCTGATGGGCGTGATCCTGGCTGAAGCGGAGATTTACCCGGAGCGCGAACTGGCGATCAACCCGGGTCAGGTCTACGGCACGCTCAATGGCATCACCGCCAAAGATCCGGCTTTTGGCCTGGAAGCGGTGTGGATCGAAATCAGCCAGCGTGCCCAGGCGCAATCCCTCGGTTATACCGTGGTCGATGCCAGTACGGTGGTGGCGACCCACTTGAACCAGATTCTGTACAAGCACTCCAGCGAGCTGATCGGCCACGAAGAAGTCCAGCAACTCATGCAGTTGCTGGCCAAAAGCTCACCGAAGCTGGCCGAAGAGCTGGTGCCGGGGGTGGTTTCGCTGTCGCAACTGCTCAAAGTCTTGCAGGCGTTGCTGGCCGAACAGGTGCCGGTGCGGGACATCCGCAGCATCGCCGAAGCCATCGCGAACAACGCCGCCAAGAGTCAAGATACCGCCGCTTTGGTGGCCGCAGTGCGCGTCGGCGTATCCCGTGCAATCGTGCAAAGCATTGTAGGCACTGAGTCGGAGCTGCCTGTGATCACCTTGGAACCAAGGTTGGAACAAATATTGCTCAATAGTCTTCAGAAGGCAGGACAAGGCTCGGAAGAGGGCGTTCTGCTGGAGCCAAGCATGGCGGAAAAACTGCAACGCTCGTTGATCGATGCGGCGCAGCGTCAGGAAATGCAAGGTCAGCCGGTGATTCTGCTGGTGGCCGGTCCGGTTCGCGCGATGCTCTCGCGATTCGGTCGGCTGGCAGTGCCGGGTTTGCACGTGTTGGCTTACCAGGAAATTCCTGACAACAAGCAAGTGACCATCGTTGCGACAGTAGGGCCCAACGGCTGAGGTAGTGGTTTATGCAAGTTAAGCGTTTTTTCGCCGCCGATATGCGTCAGGCCATGAAACTGGTTCGTGATGAGCTGGGCGCTGATGCCGCCATCATTGGCAATCGCCGGATCGCCGGCGGTGTCGAGCTGACGGCTGCCCTGGATTACAAATTGTCGGCGCTGGCCCCGCGTGTTCCGAACATGGAACTCGAGGATGAGCTGCGCAAGACCCAGTCGCGGATCGTCACCGCCCAGGCCGAACTGAGCCTGCGCGGCGATGGCGAGAGCGACAAGACCACCAATCGCCAGTTGTTCGCCGGCCTGCCGTTGACCGCCGCCGAACCGCTGATCGAACCGGCGCTCGCCGAACCTCGGCGTCCGGCCCCCGCGCCTGCTGCGGCGACCGGTGTCGATCCGCGCGCCTTCGATTCGATGCGTTTCGAGCTCAACAGCCTGCGTGAACTGATGGAAGTGCAGCTTGGCTCGCTGGCCTGGAATCAGCTGCAAGGCAGCCGTCCGGCCCAGGCCAACCTCTGGCGTCGCCTGCAACGCATCGGCCTGTCCGGCCCGTTGTCGCGCGATCTGCTGGCACTGATTACCGACATTGAAGAGCCTCGTCAGGCCTGGCGCATGCTGCTCGCGCACCTGGCGCGGATGATCGCTACCCCGGAAATCGAGCCGCTGGAAGAGGGTGGGGTGATTGCCATGGTCGGACCCGCCGGCATGGGCAAGACCACCACACTGGCCAAGCTCGCGGCCCGTTACGTGCTCAAGTACGGCGCGCAGAACATCGCGCTGGTGAGCATGGACAGCTATCGCATTGGTGCCCAGGAACAGCTCAAGACGCTGGGCCGGATCCTTAACGTGTCGGTGACCCACGTCGATCCAGGTCAATCCCTGGTGCAGGCGCTGGAGCCCTTGCTGCGCAAACGCGTGGTGCTGATCGATACCGCCGGCCTTCAGGCCAGCGATCCGGCACTGCGGATGCAGCTCGAAAGCCTGGCCGGGCGCGGCATCAAATCAAAAAATTATCTGGTCCTGGCAACCACCAGCCAGAAACAGGTTCTAACTGCCGCTTATCACAGTTACAAACGCTGCGGCCTCGCCGGCTGCATCCTGACTAAACTGGATGAAACGGCAAGTCTGGGCGAGGTGTTGAGCCTGGCGATCAGTCATGAGTTGCCGGTGGCTTACCTGACCGATGGTCCACGGATTCCGGATGATTTGCATCTGCCACGTCGTCATCAGTTGGTCAGCCGCGCCGTTAGCGTACAAATGCAGGAAGAACCCAGCGAAGAAGCCATGGCTGACATGTTCGCTGATATTTACCACAGCCCGACCAAGCAGGTTGGCTGAGGTGTTAATGAACATTTTTTGTACCTACATCGATGGTCTGCCATGCATTGTTCCGATGGTGAACGCGCAGCCAGTAATGTGGCCTCCGTCTAAGTAAGACAAGGTAAAGAAATAACATGGGCAGCATGCATCCCGTACAGGTGATCGCGGTGACCGGCGGCAAAGGTGGCGTCGGGAAGACTAACGTGTCAGTGAACTTGTCCCTGGCTCTAGCTGAGCTCGGCCGGCGCGTCATGCTGCTGGATGCCGATCTGGGGCTGGCGAACGTCGACGTTCTGTTGGGACTGACACCCAAACGCACGCTGGCCGACGTGATCGAAGGCCGCTGTGAGCTGCGCGACGTGCTGTTGCAAGGGCCTGGCGGTATCCGCATCGTCCCGGCCGCCTCCGGCACCCAGAGCATGGTTCATCTGAGCCCGGCCCAGCATGCCGGCCTGATCCAGGCGTTCAGTGATATCGGCGACAACCTCGACGTATTGGTGATCGATACCGCTGCGGGCATTGGTGACTCGGTAGTCAGCTTCGTGCGCGCCGCGCAGGAAGTCTTGCTGGTGGTGTGCGACGAACCGACCTCGATCACCGACGCCTACGCGCTGATCAAACTGCTTAACCGCGACTACGGCATGAACCGCTTCCGCGTCCTGGCCAACATGGCGCAGAGCCCGCAGGAAGGCCGCAACCTGTTCGCCAAGTTGACCAAGGTCACGGATCGCTTCCTCGACGTCGCCTTACAATACGTCGGCGCAGTGCCTTACGACGAAAGCGTACGCAAGGCCGTGCAGAAGCAACGCGCGGTGTATGAAGCCTTTCCGCGTTCCAAGTGCGCCCTGGCGTTCAAGGCCATTGCGCAGAAAGTCGATACCTGGCCACTGCCGGCCAACCCTCGTGGACATCTGGAGTTTTTCGTCGAGCGCCTCGTGCAACAAACTGCAGGACCCGTGCTATGACAGCCAGCGGTTACAACCTCTACAAGCAGTCGGCACGTGACGCGCAGTACGAGCTGATCGAGCGTTACGCGCCACTGGTCAAACGCATTGCCTACCACTTGCTGGCGCGTCTGCCGGCCAGTGTCCAGGTCGAAGACCTGATCCAGGCCGGGATGATCGGCCTGCTTGAAGTATCAACCAAATACGACGCCAGCAAAGGCGCGAGTTTCGAGACGTACGCGGGCATTCGAATCCGCGGCGCGATGCTCGATGAAGTGCGCAAGGGGGACTGGGCGCCACGTTCGGTCCACCGCAATACCCGCATGGTCAGCGACGCGATTCGCTCGATTGAAGCTAAAACCGGCCGTGACGCTAAAGATCACGAAGTTGCGGCCGAACTCCAATTGAGTCTCGACGATTATTACGGGATTTTGAACGACACCCTGGGCAGCCGGTTATTCAGTTTCGACGATCTGTTGCAGGACGGCGAACACGAAGGGCTGCATGAGGATGGCGCGAGTGCTCATCTCGAGCCGTCACGCGATCTGGAAGATGAACGCTTCCAGGCGGCGCTGGCGGACGCGATTGCCAATTTGCCGGAGCGTGAGCGACTGGTGTTGGCGCTGTACTACGACGAAGAGTTGAATCTCAAGGAAATCGGTGAGGTCCTGGGGGTCAGCGAGTCGCGGGTCAGCCAGTTACACAGCCAGTGCGCGGCCCGTTTGCGGGGGCGTTTGGGGGAGTGGCGAGCGCGCTGAAGGCAGTGTGGGGACACTGCGAATGGAGCTGGTGTGGTGTTGAACCGTACCGGTCTCGATCTGTTGTGCTCCAGACAGTCATTGAGTGCTTTGCCGGATTGATTGAAATGGCGCGTCCAGGTGCTGGGCGCGTTTAAGACTGCTTGGAGGTCGAATTGGACAAGAACATGAAAATCCTCATCGTTGATGACTTCTCAACGATGCGGCGGATCATAAAAAACCTGTTGCGTGACCTTGGGTTCACCAACACCGCCGAAGCCGATGACGGGCTGACCGGGTTGCCGATGCTGCAAAGCGGTAACTTCGATTTTCTGGTTACCGACTGGAACATGCCCGGTATGACCGGCATCGACCTGCTTCGTGCGGTGCGCGCCGATGAAAGGCTCAAGCACCTGCCGGTGCTGATGGTGACCGCCGAAGCCAAGCGCGAGCAAATCATCGAAGCGGCCCAGGCCGGTGTTAACGGCTATGTGGTCAAACCCTTCACAGCCCAGGCGTTGAAAGAAAAAATCGAGAAGATTTTCGAACGCATCGGCTGATGTACTGCGCACGGGGGAGCTATGGAGCATAACGAATCTTCACAGGGCGATTTTGAGTCGACCCTGAAAAAACACGCGGTCGAACTGGTCGACAGCCTTGAAAAAGGCAAGTTTGGCGACGCTGTGCAACTGATCCATGAGCTCAACCAGACCCGTGACCGCGGCCTGTATCAGGAAGTGGGCAAGCTCACCCGCGAGCTGCATAGCGCGATCGTCAATTTCCAGATTGACCCGCACATGCCGCAAGCTGAGGAAGTGTCTCAGATCACGGATGCCACCGAGCGCCTGTCCTATGTGGTCAAGCTGACCGAGGCCGCGGCCAACCGCACCATGGACCTGGTGGAAAACGCCACGCCGCTGATCAACAGCCTGAGCGATGAAGCCCAGGCGCTGAGCACGGATTGGGGACGGTTCATGCGTCGCGAAGTCGGGGCTGAAGAGTTCCGCGAACTGGCCCGACGGGTTGATGGTTTCCTGACACGCAGCAGTGAAGACAACCGCGTCGTGTCGAGCAACCTCAACGACATTCTGCTGGCCCAGGATTACCAGGACCTCACCGGTCAGGTGATCAAGCGTGTGACCCAATTGGTCACCGAAGTTGAAAGCAATCTGCTCAAGCTCGTGCTCATGGCCAGTCACGTAGACCGCTTTGCGGGTATCGAACACGACCGTGAGGCGATGCTTGCTGAAAAAGATCCACAAAAACATCTCTCTCAGGGTGAAGGTCCGCAGATTCATGCCGATAAAAGAGAAGACGTTGTGTCCGGTCAGGACGATGTGGACGATTTGTTATCCAGTCTTGGATTTTAGTTTTCTGGGTTTTTAGACCTGTAGGAGCACCCCCTTAATGAGCTTCGGCGCCGATGAAGAGATCCTTCAGGATTTCCTGGTTGAGGCCGGCGAGATTCTAGAGCAACTGTCCGAGCAGCTGGTCGAGCTGGAAAGCCGACCTGATGATGCGGACTTGCTCAATGCAATTTTTCGCGGTTTTCACACTGTAAAAGGGGGCGCCGGCTTCCTCCAGCTCAACGAGCTGGTGGAGTGCTGTCACATCGCCGAGAACGTGTTCGACATCCTGCGCAAGGGTGAGCGTCGCGTCGACTCGGAACTGATGGACGTGGTTCTCGAAGCGCTGGACGCGGTGAACAGCATGTTCAGCGAAGTCCGCGAACGCAGCCCGATCACGGCTGCCACGCCTGAATTACTCGCGGCGCTGGCCCGTCTGGCCGAGCCGCAAATGGAAGCTGCACCGGCGCCGGTCGCTGAAGTGGTTGAAGCACCGGTCGCCGAAAGCGAATCGGGCGACATTACCGATAACGAATTCGAACAACTGCTGGACTCGCTGAACGCCGTCAAGGCCCAGGCCGAGGCGCCCGTAGCGGCTGTGCAGCCTGTTTCGCAGCCTGCCGCCGATGCAGCCGCCAGTGACGAAATCACCGATGCCGAGTTCGAGTCGTTGCTCGATCAATTGCACGGCAAAGGCCAGTTCGCCGCCGATGCAGTAGCCGCTGCGCCTGCTGCGCCGGCTGCTCCGAAAGCCGCCGGCGACAGCTCCGATATCACCGACGACGAGTTCGAAGCTCTGCTCGACCAGCTGCATGGCAAAGGCAACTTTGCGGTCGATGCGCTGGAATCGGCAATCGCTTCGGCGCCAGCCCCGGCTGCGCCAACCGCCGCTGCGGCCGGTAGCGATCTGATCTCCGATCATGAATTCGAATCGCTGCTCGACGAATTGCATGGCAAGGGCAAGTTCACTGAAGTGGGCACTGCGTCTGCTGTTGCTTCGGTAGCGACTCCGGTTGCCAAGGCGCCAGCACCTGTGGCCAAGGCTCCCGAGCCAAAAGCCGAAGCGCCGAAGCCTGCTGCCGCCGCAGCGCCGGCTCCTGCTCGTGCCCCGGCCGCGCCGCCCGCGGAAAAGCCAACCAGCGAAGCCGAGACCACCGTGCGGGTCGACACCGCGCGTCTCGACGAAATCATGAACATGGTCGGCGAGCTGGTACTGGTTCGTAACCGCCTGGTTCGTCTGGGCCTCAACAGCGGCGACGAAGCCATGTCCAAGGCCGTGTCGAACCTCGACGTGGTCACGGCCGACCTGCAAACCGCGGTCATGAAGACCCGGATGCAACCAATCAAGAAAGTCTTCGGGCGCTTCCCGCGCCTGGTTCGCGACCTGGCTCGCCAGCTCAAGAAAGAGATCAACCTGGAACTGGTCGGCGAAGAAACCGACCTCGACAAGAACCTCGTCGAGGCCCTGGCCGACCCGTTGGTCCACTTGGTGCGCAACTCGGTCGACCACGGTATCGAAGAGCCGGCTGATCGCGAAGCGATGGGCAAGCCTCGCAGCGGCAAAGTGATTCTGTCCGCTGAACAGGAAGGCGACCACATCCTGCTGTCCATCTCCGATGACGGCAAGGGCATGGACGCTGACGTTTTGCGCGGTATCGCCGTGAAAAAAGGTTTGATGGACAAGGATGCGGCGGACCGTCTCAGCGAGTCCGATTGCTTCAACCTGATCTTCGCGCCGGGCTTCTCGACCAAGACCGAGATCTCCGACGTGTCCGGTCGTGGCGTGGGCATGGACGTGGTGAAAACCAAGATCGCCCAGCTCAACGGCACCATCAATATCTACTCGACCAAGGGCAAAGGCTCGAAGATCGTCATCAAGGTCCCGTTGACCCTGGCGATCATGCCGACGCTGATGGTCATGCTCGGCAACCAGGCGTTCGCGTTCCCGCTGGTGAACGTCAACGAGATCTTCCACCTCGACCTGTCGCGCACCAACGTGGTGGACGGCCAGGAAGTGGTGATCGTGCGGGACAAGGCGCTGCCCTTGTTCTACCTCAAGCGCTGGCTGGTCAGCTCCGCCGCTCACGAAGAGCAGCGCGAGGGCCATGTGGTGATCCTTTCGGTGGGCACTCAACGGATCGGCTTCGTCGTCGATCAGTTGGTGGGCCAGGAAGAAGTGGTCATCAAGCCATTGGGCAAAATGCTCCAGGGAACCCCGGGCATGTCCGGTGCCACCATCACCGGTGACGGCCGCATTGCTCTGATTCTCGATGTTCCGAGCATGCTCAAGCGTTACGCCGCACGGCGTATTTGATTCTGGGGGAGCGGGGCGCCAGAGCCTCGCCCCGTCTAACGGAGTGTTTATGGCAGTCAAAGTCCTGGTGGTGGACGATTCGGGGTTTTTCCGCCGCCGCGTCTCGGAAATTCTTGCAGCGGATTCAAATATCCAGGTCGTCGGTACGGCGACCAACGGAAAAGAGGCGATCGATCAGGCCCTGGCCCTCAAGCCAGACGTGATCACCATGGACTACGAGATGCCAATGATGGATGGCATCACGGCGGTGCGGCACATCATGCAGCGCTGCCCGACCCCGGTGTTGATGTTCTCCTCGCTGACCCACGAAGGCGCCCGGGTCACCCTCGATGCGCTGGACGCCGGCGCGGTGGACTTCCTGCCGAAGAATTTCGAAGACATCTCCCGTAACCCGGAGAAGGTCAAGCAACTGCTGTGCGAGAAGATTCTCAGCATCTCGCGCAGTAACCGTCGTGTCAGCGCCTACACCCCTCCGGCACCGGTCGCTGCGCCAGCCCCGACGCCTGCGCCTTCGAGCGTCGGCAGCTACGGCAGCAGCGCGCCTGCGCGTCCGGCACCGGCACCGATTGCGGCGCGCCCCCATGCAGCGGCTTCGTCATCTCCCGCGCCGAAACGCAAAGCCTACAAATTGGTCGCCATCGGTACCTCCACCGGTGGCCCGGTTGCGCTGCAACGGGTTCTGACACAGTTGCCGGCCAACTTCCCGGCACCCATCGTGTTGATCCAGCACATGCCGGCAGCCTTCACCAAGGCCTTCGCCGAGCGCCTGGACAAGCTGTGCCGCATCAGTGTCAAGGAAGCCGAGGATGGCGACATCCTGCGTCCGGGCCTGGCGCTGCTCGCACCGGGTGGCAAGCAGATGATGATCGACGGCCGTGGCGCGGTGAAAATCCTGCCGGGCGACGAACGTCTGAACTACAAGCCGTGCGTGGACATTACCTTCGGTTCCGCGGCCAAGTCCTACGGCGACAAAGTTCTGGCGGTGGTACTGACCGGCATGGGCGCCGACGGTCGCGAAGGCGCGCGTCTGCTCAAGCAGGGTGGCAGTGCGATCTGGGCTCAGGATGAAGCCAGTTGTGTGATCTACGGCATGCCAATGGCCATCGTCAAAGCCGAACTCGCGGACGCGGTGTACAGCCTCGACGACATCGGTCGGCACCTGGTTGAGGCTTGCATCTGATGGATGTGCTCAGCCTTATCGGGATCATCATGGCGTTCGTCGCCATCATCGGCGGCAACTACCTTGAAGGCGGTCACCTCGGCGCACTGGCCAACGGCCCGGCGGCGTTGATCGTACTCGGTGGCACCATCGGTGCCGCGCTGCTGCAATCGCCGATGAGTGCCTTCAAGCGTGCCATCCAGATTCTCGCCTGGATTCTGTTTCCGCCTCGCGTGGACCTGGCCGGCGGCATTGATCGCGTGGTGAACTGGAGTCTGACCGCTCGCAAGGAAGGTTTGCTCGGGCTGGAAGGGGTGGCCGACGCCGAACCTGACAGCTACTCGCGTAAAGGCCTGCAATTGCTGGTCGACGGTGCCGAGCCGGAAGCGATCCGCAGCATTCTGGAAGTGGATTTCTACACCCAGGAAAGCCGCGACATCGAAGCCGCCAAGGTCTTTGAAAGCATGGGCGGCTACGCGCCGACCATCGGTATCATCGGTGCGGTGATGGGCCTGATCCACGTCATGGGCAACCTGGGCGACCCATCGCAACTGGGCAGTGGCATCGCCGTCGCCTTCGTCGCTACCATCTACGGCGTGGCCAGTGCCAACCTGGTGCTGTTGCCGATTGCCGCCAAGCTCAAGTCCATCGCGTTACGGCAGTCGCGCTATCGCGAAATGTTGCTGGAAGGGATCCTGTCGATCGCCGAAGGTGAAAACCCTCGCTCTATTGAGTTGAAGCTTCAGGGCTTCATGGATTGATGGGGGAAATGGATCATGGCTCGTCGCAGGCAACATGAAGAACATGTGAACCATGAACGTTGGCTGGTTTCCTACGCCGACTTCATCACCTTGCTGTTCGCGTTCTTCGTGGTGATGTACTCGATCTCGTCGATCAACGAAGGCAAGTACAAGATCATTTCCGAGGCGTTGATCGGGGTGTTTACCGACTCTGACCGCGCCCTCAAGCCGATCCCCATTGGCGAAGAGAGACCGAAGACCGTGACCCCGGCCAAACCGCTGGTCAAGGACAGCGAGCAGATCGACGCCGGCATCGCCCAGGCCGCCAACGATCCACTCAAAAGCATCGCCGATGACATCAGCGCGGCGTTCGGCGACTTGATCAGCTCCAACCAGATGACCGTGCGTGGCAACGAGTTGTGGGTCGAGATCGAACTCAATTCCAGCCTGTTGTTCGGCAGCGGCGACGCCATGCCCAGCGACATTGCGTTCAACATCATCGACAAGGTCGCTGCGATCCTCCGGCCGTTCGACAACCCGATCCACGTCGAAGGTTTCACCGACGATCAACCGATCCGCACCGCGCAATACCCAACCAACTGGGAACTGTCCTCGGCCCGTTCGGCGAGCATCGTGCGGATGTTGGCGATGCAGGGCGTGAACCCTGGTCGCCTGGCATCGGTGGGTTATGGCGAATTCCAGCCAGTGGCCAACAACGCCACCGCCGAAGGCCGTGCGCGCAACCGTCGGGTGGTGCTGGTGGTGTCACGCAATCTTGATGTACGCCGTAGCCTCACCGGTACCGGAACGGCTCATGCACAACCGGATGCCGCATTGAAGCGGGCTGGCACACAAACTGCACCGACCCCGGTCAAGTCGCCGGGACGCGAGAGTGCCGTCAATTCTCCGTCACCCGCATTAATACGTTGAGCTATTTCTCGGTCGACGTTTTCGACCGGGAGGAACAATCCGAATGAGAGTCTGGGCAGTTGCCAATCAAAAGGGTGGTGTCGGTAAAACCACTTCCTCCATTGCTTTAGCCGGTTTACTGGCGGAGGCGGGCAAGCGCGTGGTTGTGGTCGATCTCGACCCCCACGGCTCCATGACCAGCTACTTCGGTTACGACCCCGACAGCCTGGAGCACAGCAGCTACGACCTGTTTCTGCACAAGGGCAACGTGCCGCAAGGCTTGCCCGGTCAGTTGTTGATGCCCACCAGCGACGAACGCATTTCCCTGTTGCCATCGAGCACCGCGCTGGCCACCCTTGAGCGCCAGTCGCCGGGCCAGAGCGGTTTGGGCCTGGTGATCGCCAAGAGTCTGGCGCAGTTGTGGCAAGACTTCGATTACGCCGTGATCGACAGCCCGCCGTTGCTCGGCGTGCTGATGGTCAATGCCTTGGCGGCCAGCCAGCAGTTGGTGATTCCGGTGCAGACCGAGCATCTGGCGGTCAAAGGCCTGGAACGCATGGTCAACACGCTGGCGATGATCAACCGCTCGCGCAAACTGGCGTTGCCGTTCAACATCGTGCCGACCCTGTTCGACCGCCGCACCCAGGCTTCGCTTGGCACTCTGCGCGTGCTGCGCGACAAGTACCCGGAAGAAATCTGGCAAGGCTACATCCCGATCGACACCCGCTTGCGTGACGCGAGCCGGGCAGGGCTGACGCCGTCGCAATTCGATGGCAAGAGTCGCGGCGTTCTCGCCTACCGCGCACTGCTCAAGCATCTGTTGGCCCAGCAACTTGTTCCGCAGGTGGCTTGAGATGAGCCTGATTCCTACGATGGTATTCGCATGACCCGGCCGGTGAAGATCACCTCGCGCCCGCAATTGGCCCTTCAGTCTTATCTGGATGGCTTGCTGCAGGACGCGACCGAAGAGCTGTTGCCTGAAGTCGAGGCGCTGCCTGAGGTTGTCGAGGCTGAAGCTGCGCTGGACGAGTTCCAGGCGGCGGTGCTCGAAGAGCAGGCGCGCGATGCGCAGAAGCCGGCAGTGGTCGCGGCCCCCGTTGTTGCGCCAGTGGCGAAGGCACCGGTGGCCGTGATCGAAGCGCCGGCGCCGATTCTGGCGTCCGTGTCGACGATTGCGCCGTTGCTGCAAGCGTTGGTGCCGCCGGTGGTGGAAGTTCATCTGCCGCCGAGCAACACGCCGCCTCCGGTGGAAAATGACGATCGTCCGGCCTGGGCGGCCGAGCCGTTCGAATGCCTGTTGTTCGATGTCGCCGGGTTGACCCTCGCGGTGCCGCTGGTGTGCCTGGGTTCGATTTATTCCCTGGCCGGCCACGAGCTGACGCCGTTGTTCGGTCAGCCGGAATGGTTCCTCGGGATCCTGCCAAGCCAGGCCGGCAACCTGAAGGTGCTGGATACCGCACGCTGGGTCATGCCGGACCGCTACCGCGACGATTTCCGCCAGGGCCTGCAATACGTTATTTCAGTTCAGGGCTATGAGTGGGGGCTGGCGGTGCATCAGGTCAGCCGCTCGTTGCGCCTGGACCCGAATGAAATCAAATGGAGAAGTCACCGGGGGCAGCGGCCATGGCTCGCCGGCACGGTGATTGAACACATGTGCGCTTTGCTCGATGTCGCCGCATTGGCCGAATTGATCGCCAGCGGCGGGGCGAAGCACATGGGCGGCAGTAAGCCGAACCACAAACCGACATAAAAAACACGCATCGGCATTCAAGTGCCGGTGCACTGAATACACACCGCTAGGGCGGTTTTTCGAGGGGTCAGGGTATGAATGACAAGGCGACGGCGGCAAAAGGTTCCGAAGATCCGATCCTGCAATGGGTCACCTTCAAGCTGGACAATGAAACCTACGGCATTAACGTGATGCGCGTTCAGGAAGTCCTGCGCTACACCGAAATCGCTCCGGTACCGGGTGCCCCGAGCTACGTGCTGGGTATCATCAACCTGCGCGGCAACGTGGTCACCGTGATCGACACCCGTCAGCGTTTCGGCCTGGGCACGGTCGACGTCAGCGACAACACCCGCATCGTCATCATCGAAGCCGACAAGCAAGTGGTCGGGATCATGGTCGACAGCGTGGCTGAAGTGGTTTATCTGCGTCAGTCGGAAATCGAGACCGCACCGAACGTCGGTAACGAAGAGTCCGCCAAGTTCATTCAAGGCGTGTGCAACAAGAACAATGAACTGCTGATCCTGGTCGAGCTGGACAAGATGATGAGCGAAGAAGAATGGTCGGAACTGGAGAGTATCTGATTGATTCTTGAGGTGGCTGTGATTGTCCTGTTCCTTTTGTGGGCAGGCACGCTGGCGATGTTCCTGGCGTACATCCGCGCTCAAAGGCAGGTCGCCGCACAACAGGCTCAGGGCGATGCGCTGCGCGATCAGCGCATCAAGGACCTGGCCAAGCGCGTCGACGACTACCAGAACGGCAACGTGCGCATGGGTGAAGACCTGCACGAACTGCGCGCGGTGGTCGGGCCGTTGCCGGACAAGCTGGCGCAGTTGGAGCAGCGTGATCCGTCGAGCCTTTCATTCGCCCAGGCCGCGCGCCTGGTGGGGATGGGGGCCAGCGTCGATGAGCTGACTCAGTCTTGCGGCTTGACCCAGGCTGAGGCGGAGTTGATGAGCAAGTTGCACAGAAACTGAGAAGAGCAAAAGATCGCAGCCTCGTTTCACTCGACAGCTCCTACATTGGGATGGTGTACGCCCTGTAGGAGCTGTCGAGTGAAACGGGGCTGCGATCTTTTTACATTCAACAAAGATTCAATAATCATCCCCGCGCTCGGTGACGTCCTTCTCCACCGTCACCGCATGCGGATCATGCCCCGCCGGAAACTTGCCTTTCAGATTCCAGGCAAACGCAATGATCTCGGCAATCGTGCGGTACAACTCCTCGGGAATACTCTCGCCCAATTCCATCCGCGCCAGCAGTTTCACCAGTTCGGCGTTCTCGTAAATCGGCACTTCGTAGTCACGGGCAATCCGTAGAATTTCTTCAGCCAGTTCTTCGTCACCTTTGGCCGTAAGGGTAGGGGCGTGGCTGCCGTCGTATTTGAGGGCGATGGCCTGGCGCGGTGCGGTGGATTCGTTCATGCGGTTTCGTCGACCCAGCGTTGTTCGAGACGGGTTTGAGGGCCTTGTGGCGGTGTGCCGAGGTGGCAATCCAGATCGCCGACGTTCAGCCCGGAATCCAGCAGGCGCTGGCGCAGCGCGGCCAGATTGCTTTCGATCAGGCTCGCAGTGTACGGCCGTTCGGCCCACAGCTGACTGGAGAGGCTGCCTTTGATCAGTTGGGCCTGAATCTGCAACGGCCCCAACGGTTCCATGTCGAATGCCAGCTCGACGCGCCATAGCGGTTGCTTGGGTTCGCGTTCGTCGCGGCGTTCGCGCGGTTGTTCTTTTTCGGGGGCTTCTTCGCGCTGGAATTTGACCTGCAACGGCACGATGTCCTGCAGGTTGCGCATGGGGATTTCCAGTTGCCAGGTGCTCATCAACCGCCCGTCACTGGTGACGCCAGTCTGCTCAAGGCTCGACAGCTGATGACTTTGCAAACGTGAAACCGCCGCCGCAGCCAGGCGCAGCAGGTGCTCGAGATCATCTTCGCCTTCCGCGCTTTGCAGCAGGCGCTCGGGCAGTGGGAAGCTGGTCGGCGACGGTTTGGCACTGACTTGCCCGAGCATGCCGAGGGCATTGCGCACGAAACTCGGCATGGCCTGGGCCAGGGTGTTGGCGGCGATGATTGCGTTGAGATTGGTGTTGGCCGGCAGGCCCGGCGTCAGTTGGGCGATCAGCTTGAGCAGGTCGCCTTTCATGTCTGGCGCCAGCGTCGGGTTTTGTCCGGTCAGCAATTTGGCTTCGAGGAACAGGCCACTGCTGGCCAGCGCCTGGGCCAGGCCTTTGGGCGTACTCAATTGTTGGGCGTCCGGCAGGCCAGCGAGCAATTTGTCCACGGCAGCGCGCAGGTCGCTGGAGGTTTGATCCGACGGCGGCAGGTTTTGCAGGACCTTGATCAAGCCATCCAGAGAACCCTGGCGACTTTGCTGGCTGACCAATTGTTGCGTCACCGCCAACTGTTCCTGACGGCTGCTCAGCGGCACGAATTTGAGTGTCTGGGTGTCCTGCACCACGGCACTCAGCAAGGTGCCGATGCGCAGCGGCGTCGGGCTGTCGATGCTCAGCGTGCTGCCGCTCAGCGCGGTGTTGAGCAGGCTCACCATCGAGCGAAACACCGTCGGCTGGCCCGGCACCTGCGGCATCACCTGAGAGGTCAGCACTTTGCCTTGCAGCAGGGTGCCGACCGGCAGTTGCGCCGTGTCGATACGGGTAAGGGTGGCGACGCTGGAGGCGATGGCCTGTTGCACCGTGACTGCCAGATTGCCCGCCGACGGCTGGGTGATCGACAGGCTGGTACCCTGGGGCAACGGCTGAGTGCTGGTGGCCTGGACAGTGGTCTGGCGGCCGCTGTCGAGAGTGACCTTGAGCAACAGTTGAAAGGTCTGATCCGCCTGCTTGAGCGACAGCACTTCAGCCTTGGCGGTCTGACCGGCCGTGATCAGGCCCTCCATCGGCGTCAGCAGATTGAGCAACTCGCTGCTGATCACCAATGGACGCGAAGTCGCCGGGGTGGTTGGCGGGAGCGGGAGGATGTTCATTTCGCCTGTCATACGCGGACACAACCTGAGGAAATTGCACTCTTGAGAGTGAGACACGGCATGTATAATGCCGCCCGTCTTCCGCTGAGTGGCGAAAACATTGCAATTGATTGACGCAGCTCTCTAGAACAAGCCGTCATTGCATCTATGCTGCATCTCTTTAACGGCCGCGCCAGAGCCGACTTGAACCGCATAAGGCCCGTGAACCCTTGACCAGTCCTGTCCTGCAAACCGTTGCCCTTGCCTGTGAGCGAGACCTTCGGCTGCTTTTCGAAAATCTCGAATTGCGACTGGCCAGTGGCGAAATGTTACAGATCAGCGGCCCCAACGGCAGTGGCAAGACCAGCCTGCTACGTCTGCTTTGCGGTTTGATGCATCCGACCGCCGGTCAAGTGTTGCTCAACGGCCAGCCACTGAACGAACAACGCAGCGAACTGGCGCGCAACCTGCTGTGGATCGGCCATGCCGCCGGCATCAAGGACCTGCTGACCCCCGAAGAAAACCTCAGCTGGCTCTGCGCCTTGCATCAACCGGCCTCCCATGAGGCGATCTGGCAAGCACTGGCGTCGGTGGGGCTGCGCGGTTTCGAGGATGTTCCCTGTCACACCCTGTCTGCCGGCCAGCAACGTCGTGTGGCGTTGGCGCGGTTGTACCTGGACAGCCCGCCGCTGTGGATCCTCGACGAGCCATTCACCGCGCTCGACAAACAAGGCGTGGCGCAACTCGAAGAACACCTGGCCGCGCACTGCGAGCGCGGCGGCATGGTGGTGCTGACCACTCACCACACGCTGAGCCGGATGCCGGCCGGTTATCGCGACATTGATTTGGGGAATTGGGCCGTATGAGTGTTTTCGGCCTGTTGGTCGCCCGTGAGGCTCGTTTGCTGTTCCGCCGTCCCGCCGAATTGGCGAACCCGTTGGTATTTTTCGCCATCGTCGTCTCCTTGTTCCCGCTGGCGGTTGGTCCCGAGACTCAATTGTTGCAAACCTTGTCTCCGGGGCTGGTCTGGGTGGCGGCGCTTTTATCGGTTTTACTCTCGCTGGACGGGCTCTTCCGCAGTGATTTCGAAGATGGATCCCTTGAACAGTGGGTCCTTTCGTCGCACCCCCTGCCTCTTCTGGTGCTGGCCAAGGTGCTGGCACACTGGGCCTTTTCCGGCCTGGCACTGGTTTTGCTCGCGCCATTGCTGGCGCTGATGCTCGGTTTGCCTGCCGCTTGTCTGCCGGTGTTGCTGCTTTCTTTATTGCTCGGTACACCGGTGTTGAGCCTGCTCGGTGCGGTGGGCGCGGCGCTGACGGTAGGATTGAAGCGTGGTGGCCTGTTGCTGGCGCTGCTGATTCTGCCGCTGTATATCCCGGTGTTGATTCTCGGCAGTGGCGCCTTGCAGGCGGCATTGCAGGGCATGCCGGCGACCGGTTATCTCTTGTGGCTTGGTAGCCTGACCGCCCTGGCGATAACCCTGGCACCTTTTGCAATAGCTGCTGGCCTGAAGATCAGTGTCGGCGAATAATGAGGTCTGGTTAAAATTTAACCAGTAAAGACCCTTTGGCTGTTTCGTGATAACGAACAGCAACCGTGATGGAAACAGCAATGAACTGGACCTGGTTTCATAAGCTCGGCTCGCCCAAATGGTTTTACGGCATCAGTGGCAAATTGCTGCCCTGGCTGAGCGTCGCGGCGTTGCTGCTGATTAGCGTCGGCGTGGTCTGGGGCCTGGCCTTCGCACCGCCGGACTACCAGCAAGGCAACAGCTTTCGAATCATCTATATCCACGTTCCTGCCGCCATGCTGGCGCAGTCGATCTACGTGATGCTGGCCGTGTGCGGCGTTGTCGGGCTGGTGTGGAAGATGAAACTGGCCGACGTCGCCCTGCAATGCGCCGCCCCGATCGGTGCCTGGATGACCGCCGTGGCGCTGGTCACCGGAGCGATCTGGGGCAAACCGACCTGGGGTTCGTGGTGGGTCTGGGATGCGCGACTTACGTCCATGTTGATTCTGCTGTTTCTGTACTTCGGTCTTATTGCGCTGGGCAACGCCATCAGCAATCGTGACAGCGCGGCCAAGGCCTGCGCGGTGCTGGCGATTGTCGGCGTGATCAACATCCCGATCATCAAATACTCGGTGGAGTGGTGGAACACCCTGCACCAGGGCGCGACGTTCACCCTCACCGAAAAACCGGCGATGCCCGCCGAGATGTGGCTGCCACTGCTGCTGACGGTGCTGGGTTTCTACTGTTTCTTCGGCGCGGTGCTGTTGCTGCGCATGCGCCTTGAAGTGCTCAAGCGCGAAGCCCGGGCGAGCTGGGTGAAATCCGAAGTGCAGAACAGTCTGGAGGCCGCTCGATGAGTTTCGCTTCATTCGGCGACTTTCTCGCCATGGGCCATCACGGCCTGTATGTCTGGTCAGCCTATGGCATTTGCCTGGCGGTGCTGGCCCTCAACGTGGCGGCGCCGATCCTGGCCCGCAAGCGGTATCTGCAACAAGAGGCGCGTCGTTTGCGCCGGGAGAACGGCCAGTGAATCCGCTGCGTAAAAAGCGTCTTGTCATCATTCTCGCGATCCTGGTCGGTGTCGGCGCTGCCGTCGGCCTGGCCCTGAGCGCCCTGCAGCAGAACATCAATCTGTTTTACACCCCGACCCAGATCGCCAATGGCGAAGCGCCGCAAGACACGCGCATCCGTGCGGGCGGCATGGTCGAAAAAGGCTCGCTGCAACGTTCTGGCGATTCCCTGGACGTGAAATTCATCGTCACCGACTTCAACAAATCCGTGACCATCAGCTATCGCGGCATCCTCCCGGACCTGTTCCGCGAAGGGCAGGGCATCGTTGCCCTCGGCAAGCTCAACGCTGATGGCGTGGTGGTGGCCGACGAAGTGCTGGCCAAGCACGACGAGAAGTACATGCCGCCGGAAGTGACCAAAGCGTTGAAAGACAGTGGTCAGTCGGCACCTACGCCAGCCAAGGAGGGCTAACGGATGACTTCCGCACTTTACAGCTCGGGGCTGTTCATCCCCGAACTCGGCCATCTGGCCATGATCCTGGCGTTGTGTTTTGCGTTGGTGCAGGCCGTGGTGCCGTTGCTCGGTGCCTGGCGCGGCGACCGTTTGTGGATGAGCCTGGCCCAGCCGGCTGCGTGGGGGCAGTTCGCGTTTTTGCTGTTCGCCTTCGGTTGCCTGACCTATGCGTTCATGGCGGACGACTTCTCCGTCGCCTACGTGGCCAGCAACTCCAACAGCGCGCTGCCGTGGTACTACAAGTTCAGCGCCGTGTGGGGCGCTCACGAAGGGTCGTTGCTGCTGTGGGCGTTGATTCTCGGCGGCTGGACCTTCGCGGTGTCGGTGTTCTCCCGACAGTTGCCGCAAGTGATGCTGGCCCGGGTGCTGGCGGTGATGGGCATGATCAGCACGGGTTTCCTGCTGTTCCTGATCCTGACGTCCAACCCGTTCGCCCGGATCCTGCCGCAGATGCCGGCGGACGGGCGCGATCTTAATCCTCTGCTGCAAGACATCGGCCTGATCGTTCATCCGCCGATGCTGTACATGGGTTACGTCGGCTTCTCCGTGGCCTTCGCCTTCGCCATCGCCGCGCTGTTGGGCGGTCGTCTCGATGCGGCGTGGGCGCGCTGGTCCCGTCCGTGGACCATCGTCGCCTGGGCCTTCCTTGGCATCGGTATCACGTTGGGTTCCTGGTGGGCCTACTACGAACTCGGCTGGGGCGGCTGGTGGTTCTGGGACCCGGTGGAAAACGCGTCCTTCATGCCTTGGCTGGTGGGCACGGCGCTGATTCACTCGTTGGCGGTCACGGAAAAACGTGGCGTGTTCAAGAGCTGGACCGTGCTGTTGGCCATCGCCGCATTCTCGTTGAGCCTGCTCGGGACCTTCCTGGTGCGTTCCGGCGTGCTGACCTCGGTTCACGCCTTTGCCTCCGACCCTGAGCGTGGTGTGTTCATTCTGGTCTTCCTGCTGTTTGTGGTCGGTGGTTCATTGACGCTGTTCGCCCTGCGCGCGCCGGTGGTCAAGAGCCATGTCGGCTTCAACCTCTGGTCCCGGGAAACCCTGCTTCTGGGCAACAACCTGGTGCTGGTGGTGGCTGCTTCGATGATTCTGCTGGGCACCCTGTATCCGCTGATCCTTGACGCGATGACTGGTGCCAAGCTGTCGGTCGGCCCGCCGTACTTCAACGCGCTGTTCATTCCGTTGATGGCGATCCTGATGATAGTGATGGCGGTCGGTGTGGTGGTGCGCTGGAAAGACACCCCGGTCAAATGGCTGGTGAGCATGCTGACCCCGGTATTACTCGGCAGCGCCGCGCTGGCCGTCGTGGCGGGTGTTGCTTACGGCGATTTCAACTGGGCGGTGCTGGCAACCTTCATGTTGGCTGCCTGGGTGTTGCTGGCCGGTGTGCGGGACATTTTCGACAAGACTCGCCACAAAGGCTTGATCAAAGGACTGCCGACCCTGACCCGCAGTTATTGGGGCATGCAACTCGCGCATTTGGGCATTGCCGTGTGCGCGCTGGGTGTCGTGTTGTCGAGCCAGAACAGTGCCGAGCGTGATCTGCGCCTGGCACCGGGTGAGTCCATGAGCCTGGCCGGTTACCAGTTTGTGTTCGAAGGCGCCAAGCACTTCGAAGGCCCGAACTTCACGTCCGACAAGGGCACCGTACGGGTGATCCGCGACGGTAAGGAAGTCAGCGTGCTGCACCCGGAAAAACGCCTGTACACGGTGCAGAACTCGATGATGACCGAGGCCGGGATCGACGCCGGTTTCACCCGTGACCTGTACGTCGCACTGGGCGAGCCGTTGGGCGAGGGCGCCTGGGCGGTTCGCGTGCACGTCAAACCGTTCGTGCGCTGGATCTGGTTCGGTGGGCTGCTCACAGGTGTAGGCGGGTTGCTGGCGGCGCTGGATCGCCGTTATCGGGTCAAGGTAAAAAGTCGTGTGCGTGAAGCGCTCGGCATGACGGGAGCCACCGCATGAGACGTTGGTTGATGCTGTTGCCGCTGGCGATTTTTCTGGTGGTTGCTGTTTTTCTGTATCGGGGGCTGTACCTGAACCCGGCCGAGTTGCCCTCGGCGATGATCGGCAAGCCGTTCCCGGAGTTTTCCCTGCTCTCGGTGCAGGGCGACAAAACCCTGACCAAAGCGGACATTCTGGGTAAACCGGCGCTGGTCAACGTTTGGGGCACCTGGTGCATTTCCTGCCGGGTCGAGCACCCGGTGTTGAACAAACTGGCCGAGAAGGGCGTGGTGATCTACGGCATCAACTACAAGGACACCAATGCAGATGCCTTGAAGTGGCTGGCCGAGTTCCACAACCCGTATCAACTGGACGTCCGTGACGATGAAGGCACCCTGGGCCTGAACCTTGGCGTGTATGGCGCACCGGAAACCTTCTTCATCGACGCCAAGGGCATCATCCGCGACAAATTCGTCGGGGTGATCGACGAACAGGTCTGGCGCGAAAAACTGGCGGCCAAGTATCAGGCGCTGGTCGACGAGGCCAAGCCATGAAGCGCTGGATTGCCGCCGCCGCTCTGGGGTTGAGCATGGCTGGCGTGGCCCACGCCGCCATCGATACCTATGAGTTCGCCAAAGAAGGCGATCGCGAGCGTTTTCGCGAGCTGACCAAAGAGCTGCGTTGCCCCAAGTGCCAGAATCAGGACATTGCCGATTCCAACGCACCGATCGCCGCCGACCTGCGCAAAGAGATTTTCCGCATGCTCGGCGAGGGCAAGGACAATCAGCAGATCATCGACTTCATGGTCGACCGCTATGGTGATTTCGTCCGTTATAAACCTGCTCTGAATGCCAAGACCGCATTGCTCTGGTTCGGCCCGGCCGGCCTGCTGCTGGGCGGTTTTGTGATCATCGCCGTGATCGTCCGCCGTCGTCGCGTGCAACGCGCTGACAGCCCGGACACGCTTTCTTTTGATGAGCGCGAGCGCCTCGACCACCTGTTGGATAAAACCAAGCATGATTGATTTCTGGCTCGCTGCAGGCCTGCTGCTTCTGGTAGCCCTGAGTTTTTTGCTGATCCCCGTTCTGCGCGGTCGTCGCGCCCAGCTTGAAGAGGATCGTACGGCGCTTAACGTCGCGCTGTATCAGGAGCGCGTGGCTGAGTTGCAGACTCAGCAAGAAGAAGGCGTACTCAACGCCGAACAAATGAATGCCGGCCGCGCCGAAGCCGCCCGTGAACTGCTTGCCGACACTGAAGGCGTCGAGGCACCGCGAGTGTCGCGCCTGGGCAAGCCATTGCCATTGCTGGCGGCAATTCTGGTGCCCGTGCTGGGCCTTGGGCTGTACCTGCATTTCGGTGCCAGCGACAAAGTCGAGCTGACCCGCGAGTTCGCCCAGGCGCCGCAGTCGATGGAAGACATGACCCGTCGCCTGGAGCGTGCGGTTGCGGCCCAACCGGATTCGGCCGAAGGCCTGTATTTCCTTGGCCGCACTTACATGGCTCAGGACCGCCCTGGCGATGCGGCGAAGATCTTCGAACGCACCGTGAACCTGGCCGGTCGCCAGCCGGAACTGCTCGGGCAGTGGGCTCAGGCCCAATACTTCGCCGATGGCAAGAAGTGGTCGGGCAAGGTCCAGGCCCTGACTGACGAAGCACTGAAAGCCGATCCGAAGGAGGTCACCAGCCTCGGTCTGCTGGGCATCGCGGCCTTCGAAGGCGAGCGTTACCAGGAAGCTATCGACTACTGGAATCGTCTGTTGGTGCAACTGCCGCCGGATGACCAATCCCGTGTCGCACTGCAAGGCGGTATCGCCAAGGCCGCCGAGAAGCTTGAAGCCAGCGGTGGCAAGGTGGCTCAGGTTCAGGCTCCGGTAGTGAAGGTTGCAGCACTGCTCAAGGTGCGTGTCGATCTTGCACCGGACTTGAAAGCCAAGGTCCAGCCCGGCGACAGCGTGTTCATCTTCGCCCGCGCCACCGCAGGCCCGCCCGCACCATTGGCGGCCAAGCGTCTGACCGTTGCCGACCTGCCAGCGACCGTCGAGCTGGGCGATGCGGATGCAATGATGCCCCAGTTGAAACTGTCGAACTTCCCCGAAGTCCAACTGGTTGCGCGCGTCTCCCGCGCCGGCCAACCGACTGCCGGCGAATGGATCGGTCGTAGCCAACCTTTGGCCACCAGCACCAGCGCGCCACAAAAACTGACCATCGACAGCCCGGATAAATAACAGGAAACGCCACCATGACCGCCTTCGCTCGTATCACTCTCCTCAGCATGATGGTTTTGGGGCTAAGCGCGTGTGCGGTCCAGGAGTACGAACCGGAACGGTTGCCGCCAATCCCGCCCTCGCAGCCGAGCACCAAACCGACCACACCGAGCAAACCAGTCACGCCGAGCAAACCATCGAAGCCGGTGCCACGCACCTCCGCCAGCTTCGCCCCGCCACCGGGGGGCAACAGCCATTGGGATGCGAAACTCGGTGTTTACGTCCTCGACAATCAAACCAACACCTTCTACCGCCAGCGCACCTACTACCGCTGGGACAACGGCTGGAGCCGCTCGATCAGCCCGAACGGGCCGTGGGAAGAGACGGATATTCACGGTGTGCCGGGTGGGCTGGGCAGACAATTCGGGCAGTGAATGGAAACGGCGATCTGAGGATCGCCGTTTTGCTTTTTGGCATTTATGAAAGGCGATTAAAGAATGGCCTGATAGTGGGTCAACGCCTTGCTCGACCGAGTCAGGCCCAGGCGTAACAGCAGTTCGAGATAAGTGCTGACATCCATCGGCGGCGTCTTTAGCTGTTTGCGTTGTCGTTGTGCTGCCGCAACAACTGCTGCCGGGTCCAGATCGAAGAGGTTATCGACGAACTCGTCAGGATGCTGGGCCTCGATGCCAAAAGGTCCCAGTGTTTCGTCAGGAAAATCTTTCTGATTAAAGGTCACAATGACACTGGCATTGCAGCGTATAGCGGCAGCCAGAACATGTCGGTCATCGACGTCAGGTAGGGTTAGCCCTTCGATCAGCCTTTCGTAACCGTAGACGCAAGCATCAGGTATGGCCTGATCCATCAAGTCGGACGTGCGATCCAACTGCTCTGTTGTCAGGTCCGGGCGGTTCTTCAGTAGATTGCGCTTCCATTCGTTATGTATCTCCAGTGACCATCGCGCCCTGAAACGCCCGGAGAGCGCGAGCCACATCAGAAAATCTCTCAAGGGCGCGGGGTACAAAACACATGCGTCATATACAGCGGTAAAAGGGGAGTGCCTCACTCGTATCCTGTCCTTAACGCTTGTGCCTGCTCGGCGAGAAGCGTCATTGCTTGCTCGCTGGCTATGTCGCGCTGGGTTTTATAGTCCATCAAATCGGTAAAGCGCACACGTCGGTGCTTGCCGGTTTTGTGGTAGGACAACTCACCGGACTCCAGCAGTTTGATCAGGTGCGGGCGTGAGACATTGAGCAAGTCCGCCGCTTCCTGGGTGGTCAGTTCAGCGTGTACCGGGACCACTTTGACGGCGTTGCCTGCAGCGAGCTCTGCCAGGATGTCGACAAGCAACCGAAGCGCTGAGGTGGGAAGTTCGACGCTGTGTGCTTCATTCTGCTCATCGAAAATCTGGATATGCTGAGTTTCGAATTGGGTGGCGAGGCAGGCAGCCAAGGCGCGCTGACCTTCGATAGCGGCCTGGACCTCACGCTCCATGGGCAGGTTAAGGGGGGGATGGATAACTGGTGACATGATGCTTTCCAATATTCTGAATAATCGATATTGGAAGGCTATTCGAATCAAACGAAAATCGCAATAAACGAAACGACCGGCTTTTCAGCTCCTTATGCAGTCGCGTTAGTGCTGGAGATCGGGTGTGTAGGCTTGTTCGCGAAGGCGGTGTGACATTTAGCAGAAATGTCGACTGACCTGACGCTTTCGCGGACAAGCCCGCTCACACAGGGACTTACGTTTGTTCACGATGTTTCTAACGTTGTTACGCCGTCGCCAGTGCCGGCTTCTCCGAAGCACTCAAAAACCGCAACAACGCCAGCAGCGGAAACACGCTGCCGACAATCACGATCCACAACCAACCACCGTGTTCGTACACCGCACTGGCCACCGATGAGCCGAACGCGCCGCCGATGAAGATGCTGGTCATGTACAGCGCATTCAGACGGCCGCGGCTCTTGGCGTCGAGGGTGTAGACCGCGCGCTGGCCGAGGACCATGTTCATCTGCACACAGAAATCCAGCACCACGCCGGTCACGGCCAGGCCGATGACGCTGTAGGCCGGGTGGATGAAGGCCGGCAGGAAGCTCAGGCTGGCGAACAGCATCGCCAGCAGCGAGGCGAGGCGGGTGTGGCCGGCATCGGCCAGTCGACCGGCGATGGGCGCGGCAATCGCGCCGATGGCTCCGACCAGGGCGAAGATCGCGATCTGGGTTTGCGACAGACCGTGATTGCGCGCCAGTTCCAGCGGCACGGCGGTCCAGAACAGGCTGAACGTAGCGAACATGCAACCCTGATAAAACGCCCGTTGACGCAACACCGGTTGCTGGCGCAGCAGCGTCCAGAGCGAGCCCAGTAACTGGCCATAAGAGGCGCTGTGATCAGGCTGGCGCTTGGGCACCGTCAGGGCCAGTACGATGCTGATTGCAGCCATCAAAACTGCGGCAATGACGAACATAGCGCGCCAGCCGAAGTGGTCAGCCACTACGCTGGACACCGGCCGGGCCAGCAGAATCCCCAACAGCAAACCGCCCATGATCCCGCCAACCACACGGCCGCGCGACGCTTCCGGCGTCAGGTGGGCGGCCAGCGGAATCAGGATCTGTACCGACACCGAGCTGAAACCCACCAGCAACGAAATCAGCAGAAACACGTTCGGCTGATCGGTGAACGCCGCGCCTAGCAAACTGGCAATCGCCACCACGGTGGTGATGATCATCAAGCGGCGGTTTTCCAGCAGATCGCCCAGCGGCACCAGGAAGAACAGGCCCAGCGCATAGCCAATCTGCGTCAGCGAAACGATCAGGCTGGCCATGGTGTCGGTCAGGCCGATGTCCGGCGCGATCAGGCCGATGATCGGCTGGGCGTAGTAGATGTTGGCGACGATCGCGCCGCAGCAGAAGGCGAAAAGCAGCACCATGCCCCGGGTCATTGTCGCGGCACCGTGGGGCGCCTGAGTCGCTGGATTCATAACATGGCTCGCTGAACAAGAAGGAATGCGCAGAGGCTAATCGGCTGGCTAGAGCGGCGGAAGAGGGTTTGGATTGATAGTAATCATTCTTTTGCGGAATGAGTGACGCCGGTATGCGCTGTCTGCCGATGAACCATGCGTCCAAACAGTGGGATCCGATGATACATTCACTGACATCCTCTTCGATAGCGTGCTTATGTTGTCCTGCGCTCCATAAACCGGAAGGTACTTCGATATGAATGCGATGTTCCGTCACCTGATTCGCGGCGCTTGCGTTGTTACCTTGATCAGTTTGTTCACGGCAGGTCTTGCCCAGGCCGCCGATGTGGCGCCGGGAATGCGCATTGGCGTGCGCGGCGAGATCACCGGCATCAGCGCCGACGTCATGAAGGTCCATGTCAACAGCGGCGAAAACGTGGTGATCAACCTGACCAAGGACACCAAAATCCGCGCTGTCACCCTGGCCAATATCGAAGACATCAAGCCCGGCAGCTACATCGGCTCGGCTGCCGTGCCGCAGGAGGATGGCACGCTCAAGGCGCTGGAAGTCCACGTCTTCCCGCCGGAACTGGCCGGCAGCGGCGACGGCCATCGGCCTTTTGATCTGGTCAAGGGCAGCAGCATGACCAACGGCAGCGTGGGTGATCTGGTGGTCAGCAACGGCCGGGTTCTGACCGTCAATTACAAGGGCGGCCAACAGACGATTCTGGTGCCGGAGGATGTGCCGATCGTCAATCTGGTGCCGGGGGATCGCAGCTTGCTGAAGGTGGGCGTGAAGATCGTGACGTTTGTGACCCAGAGTGCCGACGGGACATTGACCGCTCAATCCATCTCGGCCGGCAAGGACGGTGTGACGCCGCCGATGTAACGGTATCCCACAAAAAAGGCGACCTTCACAGGTCGCCTATTTCATTGAGCTCAGTGATTACTGGCCGTTGTAAATCTGGTCGAAAACCCCACCATCGTTGAAGTGAGTCTTCTGCACGGTGCGCCAGTCACCAAAGGTCTTCTCCACCGACAGGAAATCCACTTTCGGGAAGCGATCGGTGTATTTCGCCAACACCGCCGGGTCACGCGGACGCAGGTAGTTGGCAGCCGCAATTTCCTGACCTTCCGGCGACCACAGGTACTTCAGATATTCCTCGGCAACCGCGCGAGTGCCTTTCTTGTCGACGGTTCTGTCGACCACCGACACCGGCGGCTCGGCTTCGGCGGAAACACTCGGGTAAATCACTTCGAACTGATCACGACCAAACTCGCGAGCAATCATTTCCGCTTCGTTTTCGAAGGTCACCAGCACGTCGCCGATCTGGTTGGTCATGAACGTAGTCGTGGCCGCGCGGCCACCGGTATCCAGCACCGGCGCTTGTTTGAACAGTTTGCCGACGAAGGCTTTTGCCTTGTTTTCGTCACCGCCATTTTTCAGCACATAGCCCCAGGCCGAGAGGTAGGTGTAGCGGCCGTTGCCCGAGGTTTTCGGGTTGGGGACGATCACCTGCACGCCGTCCTTGAGCAGGTCCGGCCAGTCTTTCAGGGCTTTCGGGTTGCCTTTGCGCACGATGAATACGGTGGCCGAAGTGAACGGCGCGCTGTTGTTCGGCAGGCGTGTGACCCAGTTGTCCGGAACCAGTTTGCCGTTGTCCGCCAGGGCGTTGATGTCGGTGGCCATGTTCATGGTGATGACGTCAGCCGGCAGGCCATCGATCACCGAGCGCGCCTGTTTGCTGGAGCCGCCGAAGGACATCTGCAGCGTGATGTTTTCGTTGTGCTCGGCTTGCCAGTGTTTCTGGAAGGCAGCGTTGTAGTCCTTGTAGAAATCTCGCATCACGTCGTAGGAAACGTTAAGCAGGGTCGGTGCGGCCTGAGCCAGGCCGCTCAAGGCCAGGCCAGCGGCCAGAAGTGAGGCGCCAAAGAGTTTTTTCACTGCGCATTCCTTGTTTTATCAAACGTGTTCGATGGAGATTATTGGCAATTTGCCAGCGACTATAGCCGGACTCGCATAGTCGCTTAAAGATTAAAAAACACTTTGCTTATTCCATTTTCTTGAACAACGCATTGCCACAACGAGAGCAGAACGCCGCGCTGTGCTCGTGGCTGTTTTTCTTGCAGACCGGGCAATCGTGTTGCAGTTGATCACCGCGCATGGCGTTGGCCAGTTCCGCGGTAAAGATCCCCGTCGGCACAGCGATGATCGAGTAACCGGTGATCATCACCAGGGATGAAATCACCTGGCCCAGCGGCGTCTTGGGCACGATGTCGCCAAAACCCACGGTGGTCAGCGTCACGATAGCCCAATAGATCCCTTTGGGGATGCTGGTGAAGCCGTGCTCCGGGCCTTCGATCACGTACATCAAGGTGCCGAACACCGTCACCAGGGTGCTGACGCTGAGCAGAAATACGACGATTTTCTGCTTGCTGCCGCGCAACGCCGACATCAAATAGTTGGCTTGTTTCAGATACGGGCTGAGCTTGAGCACGCGGAAAATCCGCAGCATTCGTATGATCCGGATGATCAGCAGGTACTGCGCATCGCTGTAATACAGCGCGAGAATACCCGGCACGATCGCGAGCAAATCCACCAGTCCATAGAAGCTGAACGCGTAGCGCAGCGGCTTGGGCGAGCAATACAGGCGCAGGCCGTATTCGATGACGAAAATGACGGTGAAGCCCCATTCGATGTACGCCAGCACGTCGGCGTAGTTCTGGTGAACGCTGTCGATACTGTCCAGAACCACGATCACCAGGCTGGCGAGGATGATCAACAGCAAGATGCTGTCGAAGCGCCGACCGGCCCGGGTGTCGGTCTGGAAGATCATGACGTAAAGCTCTTCACGCCAGTTTTTGCTGCTGTCCATGGATAACGCCTGAATCGAGAATCAGCGCAGCCTAGGGTGATTCTCCCCGCCAGCGCAAGGTGCGCTGTCCATGGCGGACTGACGCAACACCCGAATGCCAGCGCGAATCAGCCAGCAGGCAAGAATGAACGGCGCGGTCAGCGTTGCCAGGCCCAGTGCGGCGAACCCCGGCGTGAGCAATACCGCGAGCAGAATGCCGAGCAGCGGCAGCCAGGGTTGGCGGCGTTGCGGGCTGAAGGCGAGGGCGGCGAGTACCGCGTTGTAACCGCTCAAACCCTGCAAGGCATTTGAAGTTTCGCCATGCAGAAGGGCAAATCCGAGGCCGGCAGCGGAGCCCAGCAGCGCCCACACAAAGGCGTGGCGATCAGCGATCAGTAATCCGGCGGCAATCAGCGCGCCGGCCAGGGGATGGCCGAGAAACATGACTTGCCCCAGGCCTTTCAATTCGGCAGTGAGCAGGTTGAGGGTGTTCAGTTCGATCAGCGGCGCGGGTTGCTGTGGTGCGGCAAAGCCGAGCAATAACCAGCTCAACCCAACGAAGGGTGCGGTGTACGCCGGTAGACATTGATGATCGCGAGCACCTTTGAGCCATTGCTGAGTGAGCATCGCACTCAGGCCGCCGCAGGCGATGATCAGCGGTGGCAACAGTGCTGACCATGGGAAATACAGGCTCAGCAGCAGGCCGAGCAAAATACCGTTGTAACTGAACAGCCCGGCCTGACGATCCGCCTTGGCATACCCGCGACGTTGCGCGGTAAGCAACCCGGCGACACCGCCCAGCAGCGCACCGCCGAGCAGAGCGGGCGCGGTGAAAAGAATCGCTAACAGACACAACAGCCCGCTCAGCGGATGGCGCTGGAGAAAGATCTGGCTGAAGCCGTTAAGCAGGGCGGTCGCCCAGTCGGGGCAGTGGGTGTTGAAGTGGTTGGCAGGCATGGGTGGGGTCTAGGGCAGAGGAAAATCCAGGGTCTTGCACAAACCTGTGGCGAGGGAGCTTGCTCCCGCTGGGCTGCGGAGCAGCCCTGAAATCAGCAATGCGGTCTTTCTGTTGAAACCGTCATGCCAAAGCGACGACTGCTTCGCAGCCGAGCGGGAGCGAGCTCCCTCGCCACAGGGGTAGTTCTTACCGGGGTAGCTCTTACAGGGGGAGTTCTTTAGAGCAATGTCTCGATGCGCAACGAATTGGTTGACCCCGGCTGCCCAAAGGGCACGCCCGCGGTAATCAGCAGCGTATCCCCGCGCTGAGCCATCCCCTGAGCCTGGGCGATTTCCAGCGCCGTCGAGCACACTTCATCCACCTGTCGCAGTCGATCGTTGACCACCGAGTGCACGCCCCACGCCACCGTCAATCGCCGGGCGGTTTGCAGGTTTGGCGTCAGGTTGAGGATCGGCACCGTCGGCCGCTCCCGTGCGGCCCGCAGGCTCGAAGTGCCGGACTCGCTGTAGTTCACCAGCACCGCCACCGGCAGCACGTTGCTGATGCGGCGGATCGCGCAACTGATGGCGTCCGACACCGTGGCCTCGGCTTTTGGCCGGCTCACGTCCAGTTGGGTCTGATAATCCGGGCCGTTTTCCACCTGGCGGATGATCTTGCTCATCATCTGCACGGCTTCCAGCGGGTACTCGCCAGACGCGGTTTCCGCCGACAGCATCACCGCGTCCGCGCCTTCGGCCACCGCGTTGGCGACGTCGGTGACTTCGGCGCGGGTCGGGGCCGGGGAGAAGCGCATCGACTCCAGCATCTGCGTCGCCACCACCACCGGTTTGCCGAGTTGGCGGCAGGTGCCGATGATGTTTTTCTGAATCTGCGGCACGCTTTCGGCCGGCACTTCCACGCCCAGATCACCGCGAGCGACCATGATCGCATCGCTCAATTCAGCGATTTCCCGCAGCTGAGTCACGGCCGATGGCTTCTCGATCTTGGCCATCAAGAACGCTTTGTCGCCGATCAGCGCGCGGGCTTCGCGGATGTCTTCCGGGCGTTGCACGAACGACAGCGCGACCCAGTCCACCCCCAGCTCCAGACCGAAGCTCAAATCACGGCGGTCCTTGGCGGTCAGCGGGCTCAGGTCGAGCACCGCTTGCGGCACGTTGACGCCTTTGCGGTCCGACAGTTCGCCGCCGTTGAGCACCGTGGTGTCGATGGCGTCGGCGTACTTGGTCACCACCCGCAGGCGCAGCTTGCCGTCATCCAGCAGCAAGTCCATGCCGGGCTCCAGCGCGGCGATGATTTCCGGGTGGGGCAGGTTGACCCGGCGCTCGTCCCCCGGCGTTGCATCCAGATCCAGGCGCAGCGCCTGGCCGCGATATAGCTGCACTTTGCCCTGGGCGAATTTGCCGACCCGCAGTTTCGGGCCTTGCAGGTCCATCAGAATCCCCAGCGGATAATTCAGCTGGCGCTCGACTTCACGAATCCACTGATAGCGCTGCGCATGGTCGGCGTGATCGCCGTGGCTGAAGTTCAGGCGAAAGATATTGACCCCGGCGCGCACCAGTTCACGGATATCGTCGATCCCGTCGGTGGCCGGGCCGAGGGTGGCGAGGATTTTGACCTTCTTGTCAGGCGTCATGATTAGGGCTCTCGAGAATCAGAATGGCGCGGAAGTCGTTGACGTTGGTGCGGGTTGGCTCGGTGACGATCAGTGCATCGAGCGCCGCGAAGTAGCCATAGCCATTGTTGTTGTCCAGCTCATCGCAGGCAGCGAGGCCGAGAGCGGCGGCGCGGGCATAGCTGTCCGGAATCATGATCGCGCCGGCATTGTCTTCGGAGCCGTCGATGCCGTCGGTGTCACCGGCCAGGGCGTAGACGCCGGGCAGGCCTTTGAGGCTGTCGGTCAGGCTCAACAGGAATTCGGCGTTGCGCCCGCCACGGCCATTGCCGCGCACGGTGACGGTGGTTTCGCCGCCGGACAGAATCACGCACGGCGCCGCCAGCGGCTGGCCGTGCTGGACGATCTGCCGCGCAATGCCGGCGTGGACCTTCGCCACTTCCCGGGATTCACCTTCCAGGTCGCCGAGAATCAACGGGCTGAAACCCGCCTGACGGGCTTTCACCGCCGCCGCTTCCAGTGACTGCTGTGGGCGGGCGATCAATTGGAAATGACTGCGGGCCAGGCTCGGATCGCCAGGTTTGACCGTCTCCGACTCGGGACTTTGCAGCCAGGTGCGCACCGAGGCCGGGACTTCGATGGCATAACGCTTGAGGATCGCCAACGCTTCAGCCGAGGTGCTCGGGTCGGCCACGGTGGGGCCGGAGGCGATGACCGTGGCGAGGTCGCCCGGCACATCGGAAATCGCATAGGTGTAAACCGTGGCGGGCCAGCAGGCTTTGCCCAGACGCCCACCCTTGATCGCCGAGAGGTGCTTGCGCACGCAGTTCATCTCGCCGATGGTCGCGCCGGATTTGAGCAGCGCTTTGTTGATCGATTGCTTGTCGGCGAGGGTGATGCCGGCGGCGGGCAAGGCGAGCAGGGCAGAGCCACCGCCCGAGAGCAGGAAGATCACACGGTCGTCTTCGCTCAGGTTGCTGACCAGTTCCAGAACCCGTTTCGCGACGGCCAGACCGGCAGCGTCCGGCACCGGGTGCGCGGCTTCGACCACTTCGATTTTTTCGCACGGGGCGCCGTGGCCGTAGCGGGTCACCACCAGGCCAGACACTTCACCCTGCCAGCAGCGTTCGACCACCTGGGCCATGGCTGCGGCGGCTTTACCGGCGCCGATGACGATCACCCGACCGCTGCGGTCGGTTGGCAAATGGGCTTCAAGGACATGCTGCGGATGGGCCGCGTCGATGGCTGTGGCAAACAGCTCGCGCAGCAATTGTTGCGGATTGACCGACATGGCGGGCTCCCGGAATTCTTGTTATTGGGTTTGTCGCGGACCCTGTGGGAGCGACTCTGTGGCGAGGGGGCTTGTCGGAACGCCGCACCGCCCCGTTGGGTTGCGAAGCAGCCCCAAAATCTGTGATGCACTGAAGATCTTGTGAGTGCTACGCACTCAAACGGGGGCAAGCCCCCTCGCCACAGGCTCGCTCCTGCAGGTTTGATGCGGTTTGGGGCAGGGCTTACTTCTTGTCGCGAATCGAGAAATTCGCCATGTGTTCCAGGCCCTTGATCAGCGCCGAGTGATCCCAGTTGCTGCCACCGATGGCCGCACAGGTGCTGAACACCTGTTGGGTATTGGCGGTGTTCGGCAGGTTGATGTTCAGCTCGCGCGCACCGGCCAGGGCCAGGTTCAGGTCCTTCTGGTGCAGGCTGATGCGGAAGCCCGGGTCGAAGGTGCCCTTGATCATGCGCTCGCCGTGAACTTCCAGGATCTTCGACGAGGCGAAACCACCCATCAGCGCTTCACGCACCTTCGCTGGGTCGGCACCGTTTTTCGAGGCGAACAGCAGCGCTTCGGCCACGGCCTGGATGTTCAGCGCGACGATGATCTGGTTCGCCACTTTCGCGGTTTGCCCATCGCCGTTGCCACCGACCAGGGTAATGTTCTTGCCCATGGCCTGGAACAGCGGCAGGGCGCGTTCGAAGGCATCGGCTTCACCACCGACCATGATGCTCAGGGTCGCAGCCTTGGCGCCGACTTCACCGCCGGAAACTGGTGCGTCGAGGTATTGCGCGCCTTTCTCGTTGATTTTGGCGGCGAAGGTTTTGGTGGCGGTCGGCGAGATCGAGCTCATGTCGATCACGACTTTGCCCTTGCTGACACCCGCCGCAACACCGTCGGCGCGGAACAGCACGTCATCGACCTGCGGGGTATCCGGCACCATGACGATGATGAATTCGGCTTCCTGGGCGACTTCTTTCGGGTTGGCCAGCGCAACGGCGCCAGCAGCCAGCAGATCGGCAGGGGCGGCGTCGTGGTGCGCCGACAGGAACAGGCTGTGACCGGCTTTCTGCAGGTTCAACGCCATTGGGTGGCCCATGATGCCGGTGCCGATAAATCCGATTTTAGCCATGAGAAAATCCTCTTGTTTTTGTGTCGCCAAATAATGTGCGCGTAGCGGAGGTAGACCACATTCTGTGGCGAGGGAGCTTGCTCCCGCTGGGTTGCGAAGCGACCCCAAACCAACCGCCGTGGTGTGCCAGATAAAACTTGCTCGCAGGTTTACGACTGCTTCGCAGCCGAACGGGGCGGTGCGGCGTTCCGACAAGCCCCCTCGCCACAATGGTTCTGTTTCAACATCAGATCGCGTTATGGGTTTTCAACCAGCCCAGGCCCGCTTCAGTCGTGGTCAGCGGCTTGTATTCACAGCCGACCCAACCCTGATAACCGATGCGGTCCAGATGTTCGAACAGGAAGCGGTAGTTGATTTCACCTGTGCCCGGTTCGTTGCGCCCTGGGTTGTCTGCCAATTGCACGTGGTTGATCTCGTCCAGGTGCGCGGCCATGGTGCGGGCCAGGTCGCCTTCCATGATTTGCATGTGATAGATGTCGTATTGCAGGAACAGGTTGGCACTGCCGACCTGTTCGCGAATCGACAGGGCTTGCGCCGTGTTGTTCAGGTAGAAGCCCGGAATGTCGCGGGTGTTGATCGCTTCCATCACCAGTTTGATGCCCGCCGCTTGCAGCTTGTCGGCCGCGTACTTGAGGTTGGCGACGAAGGTTTTTTCCACGGTGGCCTCGTCGACGCCTTGTGGACGAATACCGGCCAGGCAGTTGACCTGGGTGTTGCCCAGCACTTGGGCGTAGGCAATGGCCAGATCGACACCGGCGCGGAACTCTTCGACCCGATCCGGCAGGCACGCGATACCGCGTTCGCCCTTGGCCCAGTCACCGGCCGGAAGGTTGAACAACACCTGGGTCAGACCGTTGGCATCGAGCCTGGCCTTGATTTCGGCAGAGCTGAAGTCATAGGGGAACAGGTATTCGACACCACTGAAGCCGGCCTTGGCGGCAGCGTCGAAACGGGCAAGAAAATCCTGCTCGGTGAACAGCATGGACAGGTTGGCTGCGAAACGCGGCATGGTGGTCTCCCGTATATGTGTGAGGCCTCCTGTGGGAGCCGGCTTGCTGGCGATGGAGGTGTATCAATCGACATTGATGTGATTGACACATCGCCATCGCCAGCAAGCCGGCTCCCACAGGGGAACGATCAGCAGTTAATCGAGCAGCGAAATCGCCGTTGGCGCATCGTTGCCGACCAGCGCCAGGTCTTCGAATTCGTTGACGGCGTTGATTTCGGTGCCCATGGAAATGTTGGTCACGCGCTCCAGAATGATCTCGACGATTACCGGCACCTTGAACTCTTCGATCATCTCCTGAGCCTTGCGCAGGGCAGGCTGGATCTGGCCCGGTTCGAATACCCGCAGGGCCTTGCAACCCAGGCCTTCGGCGACCGCGACATGGTCGACACCGTAGCCGTTGAGCTCTGGAGCGTTGAGGTTGTCGAAGGACAGCTGCACGCAGTAGTCCATGTCGAAACCGCGCTGCGCCTGACGGATCAGCCCCAGGTACGAGTTGTTCACCACGACGTGGATGTACGGCAGCTTGAACTGCGCGCCCACCGCCAGTTCTTCGATCATGAACTGGAAGTCGTAGTCGCCCGAGAGCGCCACCACCTTGCGGGTCGGATCGGCCTTGACCACGCCGAGCGCGGCCGGAATGGTCCAGCCCAACGGGCCGGCCTGGCCGCAGTTGATCCAGTGACGCGGTTTGTAGACGTGCAGGAACTGCGCGCCGGCAATCTGCGACAGACCGATGGTGCTGACGTAGCAGGTGTCCTTGCCGAACACCTGGTTCATCTCTTCGTAAACGCGCTGCGGCTTGACCGGCACGTTGTCGAAGTGAGTCTTGCGCTGCAGGCTGGCTTTGCGCTGCTGACAGTCTTGCAGCCAGGCGCTGCGGTTTTTCAGCTTGCCAGCGGCTTGCCACTCGCGAGCGACTTCGATGAACACGGTCAACGCGGCAGCGGCGTCGGACACGATGCCCAGGTCCGGGGTGAACACGCGGCCGATCTGGGTCGGTTCGATGTCGACGTGGATGAATTTGCGGCCTTCGGTGTAAACGTCGACCGAACCGGTGTGACGGTTGGCCCAGCGGTTACCGACGCCCAGCACCACGTCGGACTTCAACATCGTGGCGTTGCCATAGCGGTGCGAGGTTTGCAACCCGACCATGCCGACCATCAACGGGTGATCGTCCGGGATGGTGCCCCAGCCCATCAGGGTCGGGATGACCGGAATACCGGTCAGCTCGGCGAACTCCACCAGCAACTCGCTGGCGTCGGCATTGATGATGCCGCCACCGGCCACCAGCAATGGGCGTTCAGCCTGGTCGAGCATGGCCAGGGCTTTTTCCACCTGCACGCGGGTCGCGCTCGGCTTGGCCAATGGCAGCGGCTGGTAGGCGTCGATGTCGAATTCGATTTCGGCCATCTGCACATCGAACGGCAGGTCGATCAGCACCGGGCCCGGACGGCCGGAACGCATCTCATAGAAGGCTTTCTGGAACGCGTAAGGCACCTGGCCCGGCTCCAGAACCGTGGTCGCCCACTTGGTGACCGGCTTGACTATGCTGGTGATGTCGACGGCCTGGAAGTCTTCCTTGTGCATACGGGCCCGCGGTGCTTGCCCGGTGATGCACAGGATCGGGATCGAGTCGGCCGAAGCGCTGTAGAGCCCGGTGACCATGTCAGTACCGGCAGGTCCCGATGTGCCGATGCACACGCCGATGTTGCCGGCCTTGGTGCGGGTGTAACCCTCGGCCATGTGCGAGGCGCCTTCAACGTGGCGAGCGAGGACGTGATCGATGCCACCGACCTTCTGCAAGGCGGAGTACAGCGGGTTGATCGCGGCGCCCGGGATGCCAAAAGCGGTATCGACCCCTTCGCGGCGCATCACCAGAACGGCGGCTTCGATTGCTCTCATTTTGCTCATGGTTTTGTGCCTCTTACGTTTTGTAATTGTATACAAGTGGCTTTGCGCAGAGTGTATTCACGGCGGACGGCGCAGGTCAATCCATTTTCTCAAGCGGCTGTTTCATTCGTCGGAAGCCCAAATAACTGTGGCTTTTCGTCGCATGTCGCGCTTTTCGAAAATTATTGTATACAAAAAAATAATTCATTGTGTTCTATTTGTTACATCGGATTGCGCAACACAAAGCAATCCAACGGCTTTCCCTATAACAAAATGAGGACGGCACCATGAGCGCTTTAACCTTGAAAGTCGCAGTCAACCTGGCCGATCAGGCCATCACTGCGGGGCGGGCGATCTCTGCCGCGCCATTGACCGTTGCAGTACTGGATGCCGGCGGGCACCTGATAACGCTGCAACGTGAAGACGGCGCCAGCCTGCTGCGTCCGCAGATCGCCATCGGCAAGGCCTGGGGCGCGATTGCCCTGGGCAAGGGCTCACGCCTGCTGGCACAGGACGCCCAACAACGCCCGGCCTTCTTCGCCGCGCTGAATAGTCTGGGGCAGGGCAGCGTCGTCCCGGTACCCGGCGGCGTGTTGGTTCGGGATCAGGACGGGACTGTGTTGGGAGCGGTGGGCATCAGCGGTGATCTGTCAGATGTCGATGAGCAATGTGCGATCCGCGCGATCGAGGGGCAGGGGTTGAAGGCGGATGCGGGGGTGGCTGGTTGATCTTCGGCGCCTGATTTACCGCTTTCGCGAGCTTGCTCGCGAAAGTGCCTTGCGGACGAAAACAGCTTTTTAGCTGCCTGCTTTCTCCGTTGAAATTTCCATCCGGTAAATTCCGGATTTTTAGAATTTTGTGCGAAACATTTGGCTGTTGCCGAATATTTTCGCAAGAAAATTCATAGGTATCACTCGTATCATTCTCTCGGAACAGGCCGAGAGCTTTACAATGAAAACAACACTGTCGTGGTGGGATATCAGCCCGCCTCTGAGCACCGCTACACCTACCTGGCCGGGTGACACACCTTTCCAGGAAGAGCGCGTTTGGACGTTCGGACCCGAGTGTCCGGTAAATGTCGGGCGTATCACCCTGTCACCTCACACGGGGGCCCATGTCGACGCGCCGCTGCATTACAGCGCTGATGGAGTGGCCATTGGCGATGTATCGCTCGATGTCTATATGGGGCCTTGCCGTGTGCTGCATTGCCTGAATAGCGGCCGGCTGGTACACCCCGAGCAGCTTGAAGGTCGCTTGCAAGACCTGCCTGAACGGGTGCTGCTGCGCACCTGGCAACAAGCGCCATTGAGCGCCTGGGATCCGGATTTCACCGCCGTCGCCAAAGAAACCGTCGACCTGCTGGCGAACCTCGGTGTGCGCTTGATCGGTATCGATACGCCATCGCTGGACCCTCAGCAATCCAAAACCATGGATTCGCACAATGCCGTAGCCCGACATGGCATGGCCATCCTCGAGGGCATCGTGCTCGATGACGTCCCGGAAGGGGACTATGAATTGATCGCGCTGCCGCTGCGTTTTGCCCATCTGGACGCCAGTCCGGTCAGGGCAATTTTGCGTCCACTGAATAAACCGCAACTTGAGGAGCCGACTCAATGAGCCAATGCCCCTATTCAACTGCAAACCAGACGGAAGAATGGCATAACGCCGAGCTGAATTTTTCCGACTCCATGAGCTACGGCGACTACCTGGATCTGGGGCGCATTCTCAGCGCACAGCACCCGTTATCTCCGGACCATAACGAGATGCTGTTCATCATCCAGCATCAGACGTCAGAGCTGTGGATGAAGCTGATGCTGCACGAGCTCAAAGCCGCTCGTGAACACATTCGACAGGGAGAGTTGCCGCCCGCGTTCAAGATGCTGGCGCGGGTCTCGCGGATTTTTGATCAACTGGTGCATGCCTGGACGGTGCTGGCCACCATGACACCCACCGAGTACCACGCGATACGGCCGTTTCTGGGGCAGTCATCGGGCTTTCAGTCGTTCCAGTACCGCGAGATCGAATTCATTCTGGGCAACAAAAGCGCGACCCTGTTGCGCCCCCATGCGCATCGGCCGGAACTGTTGCAGGCGCTTGAAAAGGCGATCGCCACACCGTCGCTGTATGACGAGGCGATTCGCTTGATGGCCAGCGCAGGCTTGACCATCGACCCACAGCGTTTCGAGCGCGATCCGAGCAGTCCGACGGCGCATGACGCGTCGGTCGAAGCCGCCTGGCGCGAGGTCTACACTGACCCTTCGCGTTATTGGGATCTCTATCAGCTGGCGGAGAAACTCATCGACCTTGAGGACTCGTTCCGTCAATGGCGCTTCCGGCATGTGACCACGGTCGAGCGGATCATCGGCTTTCAACCAGGGACCGGTGGCACAGAAGGTGTCGGTTATCTGCGCAAGATGCTCGATACCGTGTTGTTCCCGGAGTTGTGGCGAGTGCGCTCAACTCTTTAATTTACCGAGAATGATGTTGGAACGCTTAAACCGAGCGGCAATTGAGTAAATTGACGCATTCAAACCATGCCTGACCATAACAATTAAAAGGTAACCAGATGGCGGATGAAATCTTGAGGCAAGGCGAGCTCAAGCGAGGGCTGAAAAATCGTCATATTCAGCTGATCGCATTGGGCGGAGCGATAGGGACCGGGTTGTTTCTCGGCTCTGCCGGAGTACTCAAATCGGCCGGGCCGTCGATGATCCTCGGCTATGCGATTGCCGGCTTCATCGCCTTTCTGATCATGCGCCAGCTGGGCGAGATGATTGTCGAGGAACCGGTGGCCGGCTCCTTCAGTCATTTTGCCCACAAGTACTGGGGCGGCTATGCCGGCTTTCTGTCCGGCTGGAACTACTGGGTGCTGTATGTGCTGGTGGGCATGGCCGAGTTGACGGCTGTCGGCAAGTACGTGCAGTTCTGGTGGCCGGAAGTCCCCTCCTGGGTCAGCGCGGCAGTGTTCTTCGTCCTGGTCAATTTGATCAATATGATGAACGTCAAAGTCTTCGGCGAAATGGAGTTCTGGTTCGCAATCATCAAGGTCGTCGCGATCATTGGCATGATCGTCCTGGGCTGCTACATGTTGTTCAGCGGAACGGGCGGCCCGCAGGCCTCGGTCAGCAATCTGTGGAGTCACGGCGGCTTCTTTCCCAACGGCACCACTGGGTTGCTGATGTCCATGGCGTTCATCATGTTCTCCTTCGGCGGCCTGGAACTGGTCGGCATCACCGCCGCTGAAGCCAGCGAGCCGGGTAAGGTGATTCCCAAGGCGATCAACCAGGTGGTTTATCGCGTGCTGATCTTCTACGTCGGCGCACTCACCGTGTTGTTGTCGCTGTATCCGTGGGATCAACTGCTACAGACACTGGGCGCTTCGGGCGATGCCTATAGCGGCAGCCCGTTCGTGCAGATCTTCTCCTTGATCGGCAGCGACACCGCAGCGCACATCCTCAATTTCGTGGTGCTCACCGCGGCACTCTCTGTCTATAACAGTGGCGTCTACTGCAACAGCCGCATGCTCTATGGCCTGGCCGAACAGGGCGACGCACCCAAGGCGCTGATGAAACTGAACAAGCAGGGCGTGCCTCTACTGGCGCTGGGCGTATCTGCGTTGATCACCATGCTGTCCGTGCTGGTTAACTACCTCGCCCCGCATGAAGCGCTTGAGTTGCTCTTTGCGCTGGTGGTCGCATCGCTGATGATCAACTGGGCGATGATCAGCCTGACGCACCTGAAATTTCGCAAAATCATGGGCCAGCGAGGTATCGTGCCGGGCTTCAAGGCGTTCTGGTTCCCTTACAGCAATTACTTGTGCCTGGCCTTCATGGCCATGATTGTCTGCGTCATGCTGATGATTCCAGGGATACGCGCTTCAGTCTTCGCCATACCGGTGTGGGTGTTGATCATCTTCGGTTTTTACCGGATGCGTATGGCCAAGGATCGGGCCTTGCCGATAGTTCAATAGCCTTTGCCGTGGGTGCGCCGTGATGAGTAGCAACGCTGATCCGCAGTTTCGCGACATTCGTATCGATCACTATGACCTCGAGGGTGCGAGGAACTGGATGTCTGGTATCTGCGGACCGCACCCCTCCAGACTTCGACGCCCGAGCGGATCCGCTTTCATCACAGCGCCAATGTGTTCAAGTCGATGGCCACGACCCTGGGCACGCTCTCGTACGGCACCGATGTCACCATCGATATCGAAGACGCCGAGCACTTCAGCAGTTACAGCCTGAGTTTGCCTTTGGTGGGCGAGCAGGAGCTGAGCAAGAACGGCAGCGTGTCGAAATCCAACCGCGATCAAGGGGTGATTATTTCCCCGAACGAGAACCAGATGCTGGCGATCTCCGGCGACTGCCGCAAAGTTCAGGTGGTGATCACCCGCGTCGCCATGAGCGAGTCGCTGGAGGGCCTGCTGCAGCGACCGCTGGATACGCCGCTGCGTTTCGAGCCGGTGATGGATGCGGTGGACGGCGCGTCGGCCTCGTGGTGGCGCATGGCGCGTTATTTCATCGCGGAGCTGGAACGCAGCAATGAACTGTACGAACAGGTGGTCTTCACTCGGGACATCGAAAGCTCATTGATCAAAGGCTTGATCCTCGCCCAGCCGAACAACTACTCCGAAGAATTGCGCAACGTGCTCGGCGTGAAACTGCCGCACTACCTGATCAGGGCCAAGCAATACATTCACGACAATGCTCGCGAAGCCTTGCACCTGGAGGATATCGAGGTCGCGGCCGGGGTCTCGCGTTTCAAGCTGTGCGAGGCGTTCAAGAAGTACTTCGCCCTGTCGCCGATGGTCTACCTGAAAAAGTACCGGTTGAACGCTGTGCGCCAGGAAATCCTCGAACACGGCTCGGCGCGCAATATTTCTGCGATTGCCATGGGCTGGGGCTTTACGCATTTGGGACGTTTTTCCGCCGAATACCGCAAGTTGTTCGACGAGTCCCCCAGCACGACCTTGCAGCGTAACGAAGCCCGGCGCATGCGCGGGGGCTGAATATCCCGGTGTCCAGAATTGAATCAGATCTGCGACAGCAGCCTGATGAAGCTCTATTTGTGGCGAGGGAGCTTGCTCCCGCTGGGCTGCGAAGCAGCCCTAAAGCCTGCGGATGGGGGATCTCTGACAAACCTCGGTTGCGAATTTCAGGACCGCTTCGCGCTCCAGCGGGAGCAAGCTCCCTCGCCACAATTGATCACCTGATCATCGATATCCATTAACTGGTGCTCACTTACGCACCACCAAATCAAGCAACGTCTCCCGCTCCTTGATTTTCTGCAACACGATTTCCGAGCGGATATCAGTCACCCCCGCCGTGCGGTTCAGTTGGTTGACGATGAAGTCGGAGAAGTGTTTGACGTTGCGCGCCTGGACCCGCAGCACATAGTTGCTCGCCCCGGTAATCACGTAGGCGGTGACCACTTCCGGCCACAACTGGACCTTCTTGATGAAGGTCTCGTGCCAGTCCTCGACGTCCTGTCGCAATGACACATGGACGATGGCTTCCAGTTCGACTCCCAGCTTCTCTGCGTTCAGCATCGCGCGATAGCCGGTGATGATTCCTTCACTTTCCAGCAGGCGTAAACGGCGCAAACAGGCCGACGGCGACAGTGCGACCTTTTCTGCCATTTCGTGGTTGCTGATACGGCCGTCACGTTGCAAGAGATGCAGGATCCGCAGGTCTGTCGGGTCGAGAGTCATGGATAGAATAAATCCTCGATATTTGGCGTTGGATTCGAATTTTCTACGAGATAAATACTAGATGGCTGCTTACTTTGCACGAAAATTCTCTAAAGCTTCGTTCATTATTTCCTCATCGTGAAGGCGCAAATAACGCCTGAAACACGACACTCACACCCGACTATTGCGATCTGCCCGGACGGCACTTCTTTCAAAAAGCAGGACACCCAATGACTACAAGAAACGATTGTCTGACGCTTGATGCGCAGGACGCTCTGGCCCCTCTGCGTCAGCAGTTTGCGCTCCCCGAAGGGGTGATCTATCTCGACGGCAACTCCCTCGGCGCGCGCCCGGTCGCAGCGCTGGCGCGTGCTCAGGCAGTGATCGCCGATGAATGGGGCAATGGCCTGATCCGCAGTTGGAACAGCGCTGGCTGGCGCGATTTGCCTGAGCGTCTGGGCAATCGACTGGCGGGGCTGATTGGCGCCGGTGACGGCGAAGTGGTGGTGACCGACACCACCTCGATCAACCTGTTCAAGGTACTCAGCGCCGCCCTGCGCGTGCAGGCCATGCGGGCGCCGACGCGGCGGGTGATCGTCAGCGAGACCAGCAACTTTCCGACTGACCTGTATATCGCCGAAGGTCTGGCGGACATGCTGCAGCAGGGCTACAGCCTGCGTCTGGTCGACAGCCCGCAAGAGCTGCCGCAAGCGATTGACCAGGACACCGCGGTGGTCATGCTCACCCACGTCAACTACAAGACCGGCTACATGCACGACATGCAGGCCCTGACCGCGCTGACCCATGAATGCGGCGCGCTGGCCATCTGGGACCTGGCGCATTCCGCCGGGGCGGTGCCGGTCGACCTGCATCAGGCGCGCGCCGACTACGCCATCGGTTGCACCTACAAGTACCTCAATGGCGGTCCGGGCTCGCAAGCTTTCGTCTGGGTTTCCCCTGAGTTGTGCGATCTGGTGGCGCAACCGCTGTCCGGCTGGTTCGGTCATTCGCGGCAGTTTGCCATGGAGTCGCATTACCAGCCGAGCAGCGGAATCGCCCGCTATTTGTGCGGCACCCAGCCCATCACTTCATTGGCGATGATCGAGTGTGGTCTGGATGTCTTCGCCCAGACCGACATGGCCAGCCTGCGCAGCAAGTCCCTGGCGCTGACGGACCTGTTCATCCAGTTGGTCGAGCAGCGCTGCGCCGCTCACGAGCTGACCCTGGTCACTCCGCGCGAACACGCCAAGCGTGGCAGCCATGTCAGCTTCGAACATCCCCAGGGTTATGCGGTGATCCAGGCCTTGATCGCCCGTGGCGTGATCGGCGACTACCGCGAGCCGCGGATCATGCGGTTCGGCTTCACCCCGCTGTACACCCGCTTCACCGAGGTCTGGGATGCGGTGCAGATCCTCGGCGAAATACTAGATCAGAAAACCTGGTCGCAAGAGCAATTCCAGATCCGCCACAGCGTCACCTGATACCCCCCGACGCCTTTGTCTTGCTGCCGCGAATTTCCCGGCAGCAGGGCTTCGGTCGCCTCCGATAAGCACTTCTGTGAAAACACAATAATAAGGAACACGCAGAATGAAATTGTCCCTTTGGCCCGCCTTGCCGCTCGCCATTACCAGCTGTCTCGGCCAAGTGGCCCATGCCGCACCCGACAATGGATTCGTTGAAGACAGCAGCCTGACCCTGACCCATCGCAATTTCTATTTCTACCGCAACAACCTCAACAACCCGGGCGGCCAGAACTATCGGGAGGAGTGGGCCCACGGACTTATGCTTGATTATCGTTCCGGCTATACCCAGGGCACAGTGGGTTTCGGAGTCGACGCCTACGCGCAGTTGGGTCTCGAGCTCGACAGCGGCAGGGGGCGTTCCGGCACCGGTTTGTTGCCGGTCGGTTCCGATGGACGCGCCGAGGATGAGTATTCCGAAGCGGGTGGCGCGCTCAAGGCGCGGATCTCGAAGACCGAACTCAAATACGGCAATCTGACACCGCTCAACCCGGTGTTCGGCACCGGCTCGGCGCGCCTGTTCACCACCTACGCCAATGGTTTCCAGCTGACCAGCAACGAGTTGAAAGGACTGCAACTCGATGCCGGGCACTTCACCTCGGGCAATGACAGTGCGTCGACCAACGACGATGGCGCCCTCAAGGCACTGTATGCCGGGGTGGAAACCCGCAGCGTCGATTATCTGGGCGGCAGTTATGCCCTGAGCGATCAATTGAGCGTCAGCCTGTACGGTTCGCAGTTCGCTGATATCTGGCGGCAGTACTACGCCAACGCCAACTACAGGTATGCCCTGAGCGGAAACCAGTCGCTGAACCTGGATTTCAACCTCTATCGCACCAACGACTATGGCCAACGCCTGGCCGGCAAGATCGACAACACCACCTGGTCCCTGGCCGCCGCTTACAAGGTTGGCGCGCACCGCTTGACCCTGGCCTACCAACGGGTCGATGGCGATGAACCGTTCGATTATCTCGGCTTCGATCAGCAGCCGGGCACCTCGATATACCTTGCCAACTCGGTACAGATCCTCGATTTCAACGCGCCCAATGAACGCTCCTGGCAGCTGCGTTATGACCTGGACATGGCGCCCTTTGGCGTGCCGGGCCTGAGCTTCATGTCGCGCTATGTGAGCGGTGACCATATCGACGACAGCCACTACGACGGTGGCCCCAATGGTGCCTATGGGCGTTACGGCAGTGACGGCAAACGCTGGGAACGCGACCTTGAAGCGCGCTACGTGGTGCAGGAGGGCAAGGCCAAGGACCTGTCGATACGTGTGCGTCAGGCCAGTATACGTTCCACCGCCCAGGTGGCCCGGGCGGACACCACCGACAACAACGAAGTCCGGGTGATCATCGAGTATCCGCTGAATATTTTCTGATCCGTGGCTGATCCCCACCGGCAACCCAAACGATTTGCTCTCTTCAAGAAAGACAATATTCAGAGGAAAGAAAAATGACCGATAACGCCGGTTTTGAAAACATCTCCAAGCGTGAGCAGGGCCTCAGGCGCCAGCTCACCTCGGGTCAGATGAGCATGATCGCCATTGGCGGTGCGATTGGCACCGGGCTGTTCATGGGCAGTGCCTACGCCATTGGTTATGCCGGGCCGAGTGTTTTGCTCAGCTACGCGATTGGCGCGATCATCACCCTGCTGTTGATGGGCTGTCTGGCGGAAATGACGGTGGCCCATTCGACCTCCGGCTCGTTCGGCGCCTATGCCGAATTCTATGTCAGCCCATTGGCCGGGTTCCTGGTGCGCTATGCCTATTGGGCGGCGATTGTGCTGGCAGTGGGTACGGAAGTGACGGCGGTGGCGATGTACATGAAGTACTGGTTCGCCAACGTGCCGGAATGGATCTGGATTGTTTCGTTCTCGAGCATGCTGATCGTGCTCAACGCCATCAGCGTGAAAACCTTCGGCACCTTCGAGTACTGGTTCTCGACCATCAAGATCGGTGCGATTGTCGGCTTCATCATCCTCGCGGTGTATGTGGTGTTCGGATCCGGCAACGCGGATTACGGCGTGCACAATTACACCGCCCACGGCGGCTTCTTTCCCAATGGTCTGCAAGGCATGTGGATTGCGGTGATCGTCTCGATCTTCAGCTATCTGAGCGTGGAAATGATCGCAGTGGCCGCTGGCGAGGCGCAGGACCCGGAGCGGGCGGTGAAGAAGGCTTTTCGTGCGACCATCGTGCGGCTGGTGGTGTTCTACCTGCTGACCCTGGCCCTGATGCTGGCGATTGTGCCGTGGGTCCAGGCCGGTCAAGCGCAGAGCCCGTTCGTCACCGTCATGCAGACCATCGGCATTCCCGGCGCAACCGGCGTGATGAATTTCGTGATCCTGATTGCGGCGTTGTCGGCGATGAACAGTCAGCTCTACATCACCACCCGCATGATGTTCAGCCTGTCCCGCGGCGGTTATGCACCCAAGTCCATGGGGGTGTTGAGCAAGACCGGAATCCCGCTGAATGCCTTGTTGCTGTCGAGCTCCGGCATTGCCCTGGCAACGTTGCTCAATGTGCTGTACCCGGAAAGCTCCTTCACCTTGATGATGGCGATCTCGATGTTCGGCGCGATCTTCACCTGGTTCATGATCTTCCTGACCCACTACTGTTTCCGTCGCTACCACGAGCGCAACGGTGAACGGAAACTGTCCTTTCGCATGCGCCTGTTCCCGTACACCACGCTGTTGGGGCTGCTGCTGATGGGCGCGGTGATGATCACCACCTACTTCACCGATGCCTTCAAAATGACCTTGGTATTCGGTGTGCCTTTCCTGCTGATCCTCACGATCGTCTACTGGATCTTCTTCAGAAAGCCCAAGGCAGCCGTGGTGTTGAATCCGCTGCCGAAGGTTTAGAGGGCGCAAACACGCAATCCCGACCGGCAGTTTTCATGGACTGCCGAGTCGGCATTGATCCTGGGCCGCTATCAGTCCGGCTCACATCCCTTGAGCACCAACCGGATAATTGTCTGCGCCGCCGCTTCATAGTCGGCCTCATCCAGCTTGGCCTTGCCGGTCACTGCAGAAATCTGCCAGTCGAAATCGGCGTAGGTCTGGGTCGCGGCCCAAATGCTGAACATCAGGTGGTTGGGGTCGATCGGGGCGATCTGGCCGCGGTCGATCCAGGTCTGGATGCAGTCGATGTTGTGCCTGGCCTGGCCGTTGAGCTGCTCGACCAGGTCGGGGCTCAAATGCGGGGCGCCGTGCATGATTTCGCTGGCAAACACCTTGGAGGCGAAGGGCAGGTCGCGGGATATGCGGATTTTCGAGCGGATGTAGCCACTGAGCACTTCGCTGGGCACGCCGTCGGCATTGAACGGCGTCGAGGCTTGCAGGATGGGCTCGATGATGCTTTCCAGGACCTCGCGGTAGAGGTTTTCCTTGGATTTGAAGTAGTAGTAGACGTTAGGCTTGGGCAGCCCGGCCTTGGCCGCGATGTCACTGGTTTTGGTCGCAGCGAAGCCCTTGTCGGCAAATTCTTCACTGGCGGCACGCAGGATCAGTTCTTTGTTGCGCTCGCGGATAGTGCTCATAAACCAAGGGGTTCCTTGCCTGTTCTGGCGGTTGCGCATGGTAGCACCGGCCTCGCGCGACGCTCAAGAATGCCCCGTGTGGCCTCGGGTCGCGTTATGCTGCGCACCATTCATTCAAGAAGGAAACCCGATTCATGGCAGGAAGCAGTTTGCTGGTGCTGATCGACGACATCGCCACCGTACTGGACGATGTAGCGTTGATGACCAAAATGGCCGCGAAGAAGACCGCCGGTGTCCTGGGCGACGATCTGGCGCTCAACGCCCAGCAGGTTTCCGGCGTGCGTGCCGAACGGGAAATCCCGGTGGTATGGGCGGTCGCCAAGGGCTCGTTTCTCAACAAGCTGATCCTGGTACCGTCGGCGTTGGCCATCAGTGCGTTCATTCCGTGGCTGGTCACACCGTTGCTGATGGTCGGTGGCGCTTACCTGTGCTTCGAAGGCTTCGAAAAACTCGCCCACAAATTCCTGCACAGCAAAGCCGAAGATCAGGCTGAACACGCAGAGCTGGTCGAGGCCGTGGCCAACCCGGCAGTCGATCTGGTGGCGTTCGAGAAGGACAAGATCAAAGGGGCGATTCGTACCGATTTCATTTTGTCGGCAGAAATCATCGCCATCACGTTAGGCACGGTGGCTGACGCTTCACTGACCCAGCAAGTGATCGTGCTCTCGGGCATCGCCATCGTCATGACTATCGGCGTCTATGGCCTGGTGGCCGGCATCGTCAAGCTCGACGACCTTGGCCTGTGGCTGACCCAGAAGCAGGGCCAGATGGCTAAAAGCATCGGCGACGGGATTCTGCGCGCGGCGCCGTACATGATGAAAAGTCTGTCGGTAATCGGCACGGCGGCGATGTTTCTGGTCGGCGGCGGGATTCTGACCCATGGCGTGCCGGTGGTGCATCACTGGATCGAAAGTGTCACCGCAGCGTCTGGTGGGGCCGGGTTTATCGTGCCGACGTTGCTCAATGCAGTGGCCGGGATTGTGGCAGGGGCGGCGGTGCTGATTGGGGTAATGGCTGTCAGCAGGGTTTGGAAGACAGTGAAAGCCTGAAACCTGGTCAGTCCCGTAGGAGCGAGGCTTGCCCGCGAATGGAGCGCGTCGGTTGAACTGAATGACCGCGTTATCGTTCTTCGCGGGCAAGCCTCGCTCCTACAGTGATTGGTGGTGTTTGATACACGCGCATGAAAAAGGCCATTCGACGCAAATCGAATGGCCTTTTTTTGTTGTCGACGAAGTTACTCGGCGATCTGCAGCTTGCGCGCCTCGGTATACACGTAGCGCACTTTTTCATACTCGAACGGTGTGTTCATCTGCCCGTAGCGGAAGCCGTTCTGATAGCGCTTGTCGATGCCGCGCAGTACCCAGATTTCCGGGTGGTTGGAACTGACTTCGGACACGTTCAGGAAATTGATCGCCGATTCGCCGGTGTAGTCGACCGCCAGGCCCGCGGTGTCGCGCAGGTTCGACGGGCCGAGGATTGGCAGCACCAGGTAGGCGCCGCCCGGTACGCCGTAGAAGCCCAGGGTCTGGCCGAAGTCTTCATTGCGGCGCGGCAGGCCCATGGCGGTGGCCGGATCCCACAGGCCGGCGACACCGATGGTGGTGTTGAGCAGCAGGCGCGCGGTGGTGTCCAGCGAGCGTTGCCCCTTGAATTGCAGCAGGCTGTTCACCAGGTTCGGCACATCACCGAGGTTGTTGAAGAAGTTGCTGACGCCGGTGCGCAGGAAACTTGGGGTGACGTAGCGATAGCCGTTGACCACGGGCAGGAACACCCATTCGTCGAACCGGTAGTTGAAGTGGTAGACGCGGCGGTTCCACTCCTCCAGCGGGTCATAGACGTTCAGTGCGTTGAGCGATGAGCGTTCGAACTCGCGCTGATCCAGCCCCGGGTTGAATTTGAGTTTGCTCAGCGGTTCCTTGAAGCCGTCTTTATCGATCACCACTGGGGCGTTGGCTTTGCTGTTGTCGGCATTGGCGACGCCTGCACAGAGTAACGCTGCGATCAGCAGGAAGTATTTAGCCACGGAAAAACTCCAGCATGGCGTCGCTGTTGACGCGATAGTTGAGGTTGCCGCAATGGCCGCCCAATGGATAAACAGTCAAACGGTCGCCAAAGGTGCGGCGCAGAAAGCCCAGGTCGCCAGGGCCGAGGATCACGTCGTCGGCGTTGTGCATGACGGCGATTTTCGGGCTGTCGTGCAGGTAGTCCTTCAGTGCATACAGGCTGACCTGATCGATCAGTTGCAGCAGGCTGCCACCATCGGTGCGGGCGCGCCACATCGGGATGACCTGCTCGGTGATGTAGCAGTCGAAGTCGCACTGCAGCGCGCGCTTAAGGAACGGCGTGAGGGTTGTGCCTTCGGTGATCGGGAATTTCGGTGGCGTGATCAGGCCGCGACGGTTGATCAGGTCCGAGGTAAAGGCGATGTCCGCCGCCGAGAAACGGAACGAAGTGCCGATCAGCATCGCCATCTGCTCGTTGCTCAGGTGTTGCTTGGACTGCTGGAAGTCGTAGAGCAGGGCATCGTTAAGGTCGATGTAGCCCTTTTGCTGGAAGTAGCGGGTCAGTTTCCCCAGCACCAGCTCATAGAAAGTGGTGGTGTTGTTGATGCCCTTGACCTCGGTCTGTACCAGCTTGTCCAGGTTGGTGACCGAGGTGTAAAGGTTGACCGGCGGGTTGAGCAGCAAGACTTTCTTGAAGTTGAAGCTGCGACGGGTTTCATCCAGGTGTGCAACGAAAGCCGCATCCAGGGCGCCGAGGCTATAACCGGTCAGGAAATAATCGGTGACCGGCAGCTTCGGGTTTTGCGCCCGCACGGCCTGCATCACCCGGTACATGTCTTCGGCATCTTCCTTGGTTACGCCCGGGGTGGCGAAGCGCGAGGCGGCGCTCATGAAGTCGAAGCTGGTGGGCGACGACAGCTGCACCACGTGATAGCCGGCCTTGTAATAGAGTTTTTTCAGGTATTCGTTGAGGGTGCTGTCATAGCGTGCACCGGTGCCGGAGATCAGGAAGATCAACGGTGCGGCATGATCCTGCGTGGCGATGCGATAGGTGAGTTTTTTCACCGGCCAGAAGTTGTCCGGCAGATTGAACTCACGCTCCGGGCGCATCGTGACACTGCGGTCTGACTGATTGATGTCTTCATCCAGCGGCAATTCCGGGCGCAAGTCGGGCGGTGTCGTGGCGATGGTCGCCTCGAACGGGTTGGTCAGGGGGTAGCCATAACTGGCGGCGTCAATATCGGCCGCCAGTACGGACGCACTTAAAAGCAAGCCGCCAAACAGGGCGACGAAGCGCAAGGAACGGAGCATGACTAGATCCCTTAGAGGAAGGTGCCAGATGAAGTTCGCAGGCTATGACCATCGGATTTGGGCCAAAGTGCCATGCATCGGCCGCAAACAGGCCTGATTTCGGAGCAACGGTAGCGGGACGATACACTTTGCAGTTATTTCATGAACAGTTAATTGATGTTATTTGCTTACCACGGGCGGGGGATTAAGCTGGCGGCCGATTTCGTTTATTGGAGTGCTTCATGTCCCGCCGTCTGCCCGTGATTCTGCTGCTCGTTCTTCTGCCATTGTGGCTGGCCGCCAGTTATGGCGCGCGTTATGGCTTCATGGAGGATGCTCAATGGGTCGGCATCTGCGTTGACGAGGCCAGCCGCTGGGAGTGCCAGGTGCGCTCGAACCTGGGCTTGATGATTCACTTCAAGGTGCTGGGCTGGGCGGCAGTGGCGGCAGCCGTGACCGGTTTTGTGCTGCCGGGGCGGGCAGGGTGGTGGCTGGCGGTACTGGCGCTGGTGCTCGGGTTTCCGGCGCTGGCGTTGTACACCACCACGTTGGCGGTGTTTGCGGTGGTGATTGCTGCTTTGCGTCTGGTTCGGGCATAAAAAAGATCGCAGCCTGCGGCAGCTCCTACACGGGGATATGCGTTTCCCTGTAGGCGCTGCCGCAGGCTGCGATCTTTTGATCTTGCTGTGTTGATTACCCTTTGCGAACCCGCAAGCTGCGCCACAACGCCGCGACCATCAACACACTCACCAGCGCCCAGCCCCAAGCCTGCTGATTCTGCAGACCTTCACGAAACAGCTGCGGCGCAATGCCGGCGCCGATGATGAAGGTCAGTACGGCGATTTCCCGACGAGGCACGCTCACCGGCCGGCACAGGTACACCAGCGCCGGCAGGATGAAGGCGACACTCGGGAAGCTGCGATAACGCGGGTCGAACACCAGTTCCAGTATCATCACCGCCGCGGCAAAACCTGTCGCTGCCAGCCACCAGCCGGCTCGACGTTCCAGTGCATTGAAGGCGCGTCCACGCCAACCGGTGCGGGCGCTCAAGGTCAGCGCGGCATGGGCCAGTACCAACAGGTTCAACCCCGTCAGCAACGCTACCCACAACCATTCACTGGCAAATCGGGTGGTGACGCGGGCCAGGTCGCCCCAGGCGCCAATCGAGCAGGCCGCCAGGGCACCGAGCAGTGGCAGCACCAACGCTGCGCGGGTGCTGCGAACCCGACCGCCGAGGATCAGCGTGCCGATGAAGATCAAGCCACCCACCGCCAGCCATTGCGACCAGTACGGCACGTTCGAGACCGGCCCGGCGAGCACGCCCTTGTCCTGGCGATCGGCATCGAACAGTCCCCAATAACCGCCCACCGCCCCTTCGCTGGCGCGTTTCCAGGGCTGGTCGAACGCCTCGATCAGGTTGTAATGCCAGCCTTGCTGCTCGGCCATGATCACAAAGCTGCGGATGAACTTGGCTTCATTGACCCGGCTCGGCAGCGCCGTTTCGCGCTGACGACCTTCGCTCGGCCAGCCGGTTTCGCCAATCATCACGTCCTTGGGCGCGAACTTGTTGCCGAACACCTGGCGCACTTCTGCCACATGTTGCAGCGCAGCATCGATGTTCGACGGATCGTCTTCCCAGTACGGCAATAAATGGATGGTCAGGAAATCCACTGCCGGGGCGACTTCCGGATGTTTGAGCCAGAACTCCCAGACGTCGGCGTAGGTCACTGGTTGCTTGATCCGGCTTTTGACTTTATTGATCAGCGTTGCCAGTTGCGCGCCGGTGACTTCCTTGCGCAGCAGGGCTTCGTTGCCGACGATGACCGAGGTCACCACATCCGGGTTGGCATTGGCCGAGGCGATCAGCAGGTCGACTTCCTTGGCGGTGTCCACCGGGTTGCTGTTGACCCAGGCGCCGATCATCAGCTTCAAGCCGTGCTTGCGCGCCAGGTCGGGCAGATCCTGGAGGCCGGTCATGGAATAGGTGCGGATGCATTCGAAACGGGTCGCCAGCAGCGCGAGGTCGGCGTCCATGCGCTCGGGGCGCAGTTTGAACGGCACGTCGAATGGCGATTGGTCCTTGTCGAACGGGGTGTAGGAGGCGCATTGCAGCTTGTGCGTTGCGCTGACCACGTCCGGCAGGATCACCGGTTTGCCGAGGCCGTACCAGAAGCCGCCGAGGGCAAACAGCCCCAGCAGGCAAGCGAAAAGATAAGCCAAAAAAGGAAAGCGTGATGTCGCGGGCATGTTCAGGCCGTCTGGGAGCAAAGCCGGGCATGTTACCTGCATTTGGCCTACGCTTGGTGGGCTGCTTGGTTTTGACATGCAAAGTTCAGGCGGGATGGCCTATGCATTTTTAGCGGTCGCGATTAATGGCCTTCTGATGTCGTTTCTCGATGTCTTGAGGTCGCTGGCAGAGCAGGTCACTGTTGGCGTCAGGTTGATGATCGACACGTCAGTACTCCACTGATAATCGAGCGAGTTTGCGGTCGGCGTGATGGGGGCGCTGTGCACCATAAAAATACGTTGAGCGACTCGGCATCCGTCGAGTGCAGCACTTTCGGGGAAGTAACGATGAAGATGCGACGACTCTTGGGCGCAGGTGCCGCTTTGGTGCTGGCAATCAGTTCTACCGTAGCCAGCGCTGAAGGCAAGGCAGTAACGATCGGTTATGTGGACGGCTGGTCGGACAGCGTCGCCACGACCAACGTGGCTGCTGAAGTGATCAAACAGAAACTCGGTTATGACGTGAAACTGCAAGCGGTTGCCACCGGGATCATGTGGCAAGGTGTGGCCACCGGCAAACTCGACGCCATGCTGTCGGCGTGGCTGCCTGTGACTCACGGCGAATACTGGGCGAAGAACAAGGATCAGGTCGTCGACTACGGCCCGAACTTCAAGGATGCGAAAATCGGTCTGATCGTGCCGGAGTACGTCAAGGCCAAGTCGATTGCGGACCTGAAAACCGACGAGAGCTTCAAGGGCCGTATCGTCGGCATCGACGCCGGTTCAGGCGTGATGCTCAAGACCGATCAGGCCATCAAGGATTACGGTCTGGACAATTACACCCTCAAGGCCAGTTCCGGCGCCGGCATGATTGCCGAGCTGACCCGTGCCGAGAAGAAAAACGAATCCATTGCCGTCACCGGTTGGGTGCCGCACTGGATGTTCGCCAAGTGGAAACTGCGCTTCCTGGAAGACCCGAAAGGCGTTTACGGCGCAGCTGAAACCGTGAACAGCATCGGCAGCAAAGAACTGGCAACCAAAGCGCCTGAAGTCGCGAAGTTCCTGAAGAACTTCCAGTGGGCGTCGAAAGACGAAATCGGCCAGGTCATGTTGGCGATTCAGGACGGTGCCAAGCCTGAAGCGGCAGCGAAAGATTGGGTGGCTAAACACCCGGATCGCGTTGCCGAATGGACCAAATGATTTGAGCTGAAGCGTCTGGTCAGCACCTCCCAAGGCCCCTTGGCTTAAATGCCAAGGGGCTTTTTGCTTTCTGTGGGAATTCGGCGGGGGAGAAACCGTCATGTCGTTCTAATACTAAGGTCGTCTGGAACCTCTCCGGCAGCCGCATAGAGTGGATAACGTTCCAACTAAAATCTGTGCTGCGAGGATAAAAACAATGAACGACAGCATTTACCTCTCGATTCAAAACAGCCCGCGCTTCAAGGAGCTGGTTAGCAAGAGAGAACGATTCGCCTGGATTCTTTCAGCGATCATGCTTGGGCTGTACTCAGGATTCATCCTTTTGATTGCTTACGGGCCGCATATTCTGGGCGCAAAAATCAGCCCCGAGTCTTCGATTACCTGGGGCATTCCGATCGGTGTCGGGCTGATTGTCTCGGCCTTTGTCCTGACTGGCATCTACGTACGACGCGCCAACGGCGAATTCGACGACTTGAACAATGCGATTCTCAAGGAGGCTCAGCAATGATCCGGCGTCTAATCGCTCTCTTGAGCATCGCAGCCTTTGCACCGGGCGCCTGGGCGGCTGAGGCCCTGACAGGTGCAGTGCAGAAACAACCGCTCAACGTATCCGCGATCATGATGTTCGTGGTATTCGTCGGGGCAACCTTGTGCATCACCTATTGGGCGTCCAAGCGCAACAAATCGGCCGCCGACTACTATGCGGCGGGTGGCAAGATCACCGGTTTCCAGAACGGTCTGGCGATTGCCGGTGACTACATGTCCGCGGCGTCCTTCCTGGGTATCTCCGCCCTGGTGTTCACCTCCGGCTACGACGGCCTGATCTACTCGATCGGCTTCCTGGTGGGCTGGCCGATCATTCTGTTCCTGATCGCCGAACGCCTGCGTAACCTGGGCAAGTACACCTTTGCCGACGTGGCGTCCTATCGCCTGGGGCAAACCCAGATTCGCTCGCTGTCGGCGTGCGGTTCGCTGGTGGTGGTGGCGTTCTACCTGATCGCGCAAATGGTCGGTGCCGGCAAGCTGATTCAGCTGCTGTTCGGCCTGGACTACCACGTTGCGGTGATCCTGGTCGGTATCCTGATGTGCCTGTACGTGCTGTTCGGCGGCATGCTGGCGACCACTTGGGTGCAGATCATCAAGGCAGTGCTGTTGCTGTCCGGTGCCTCGTTCATGGCGCTGATGGTGATGAAACACGTCAACTTCGACTTCAACACGCTGTTCTCCGAGGCGATCAAGGTTCACGCCAAAGGTGAAGCAATCATGAGCCCGGGCGGCCTGGTGAAAGACCCGATCTCGGCGTTCTCCCTCGGCCTGGCACTGATGTTCGGTACCGCTGGCCTGCCGCACATCCTGATGCGCTTCTTCACCGTGAGTGACGCGAAAGAAGCGCGTAAAAGCGTGCTGTATGCGACCGGCTTCATTGGTTACTTCTACATCCTGACCTTCATCATCGGTTTCGGCGCGATCCTGCTGGTCAGCACCAACCCGGCCTTTAAAGATGCGGCAGGTGCGCTATTGGGCGGCAACAACATGGCGGCGGTGCATTTGGCCAACGCGGTGGGTGGCAGTGTGTTCCTGGGCTTCATCTCGGCGGTGGCGTTCGCGACCATTCTGGCGGTGGTGGCCGGCCTGACCCTGGCCGGTGCCTCGGCAGTGTCCCATGACCTGTATGCCAGCGTGATCAAGAAGGGCAAGGCCAACGAGAAGGACGAAATCCGCGTCTCGAAAATCACCACCATCGCCCTGGCGGTGCTGGCGATCGGCCTGGGCATTCTGTTCGAGAAGCAGAACATCGCGTTCATGGTGGGCCTGGCGTTCTCCATCGCGGCGAGCTGTAACTTCCCGGTGCTGCTGCTTTCCATGTACTGGAAGAAACTGACGACTCGCGGTGCGATGATCGGCGGTTGGTTGGGGCTGGTCAGTGCGGTTGGCTTGATGGTGCTGGGGCCAACCATCTGGGTGCAGATCATGGGTCACGAGAAGGCGATCTTCCCGTATGAATACCCTGCGCTGTTCTCGATGATCATTGCCTTTATCGGGATCTGGTTCTTCTCGATCACTGACAAATCTGCTGCGGCTGACAATGAGCGGGCGCTGTTCTTCCCGCAGTTTGTCCGTTCGCAGACGGGGTTGGGGGCGAGTGGGGCGGTTTCGCACTAAGGCTTCTTATATATAAGCTGCGCTGACACGAATGCCCCGGTCGAGAGATCGGGGCATTTTTATTGGGCTTTTATGGGCGGTTATCGCCCTTTGTAGGGGCGAGGCTTGCCCGCGAAGGCTATATGCAAAAGCCAAAGCGAGGCGGCCGACCGGCCGGCCTGATCGGACGTGGGGATATATTCCTCCCGTAGGAACTGCCGAAAGCTGCGATCTTTTGATCTTGCCGTTGCTTTGGCTTTTGATCTGTCTGCACGTTTCCCGGAGGCCGAGCCGCCGTTACCGAAGAAACGGATATATACACAACCAAAGAGCACAAACAAAAACGGCCTCTATCTACATAGAGGCCGTTCTCGGTGCAACTTAAGACGTTATCGCAAGACAGGTCTTATTTGCGGTCTTCAAGCGGGGTGATGTCACGCGACTCGTAGCCGGTGTACAGCTGGCGCGGACGGCCGATCTTGTATGGGCTGGAGAGCATTTCTTTCCAGTGGGAGATCCAGCCGACAGTCCGCGCCAGGGCGAAGATCACGGTGAACATACTGGTTGGAATGCCGATCGCCTTGAGGATGATCCCCGAGTAGAAGTCGACGTTCGGGTACAGCGAGCGTTCGATGAAGTACGGATCGGTCAGGGCGATCTCTTCCAGGCGCATGGCCAGTTCGAGTTGCGGATCGTTGGTGATGCCCAGTTCCTTCAATACTTCGTCGCAGGTCTGCTTCATGACGGTAGCGCGTGGGTCGCGGTTTTTGTAAACCCGGTGACCGAAGCCCATCAGTTTGAACGGATCGTTCTTGTCTTTGGCCTTGGCGATGTACTTGTCGATGTTCGAGACATCGCCAATTTCATCGAGCATGGTCAACACGGCTTCGTTCGCACCGCCGTGGGCAGGGCCCCACAGTGCAGCGATACCGGCGGCGATACAGGCGAACGGGTTGGCACCCGAGGAACCTGCCAGACGTACGGTGGAGGTCGATGCGTTCTGTTCGTGGTCGGCATGGAGGATGAAGATCCGGTCCATGGCCTTGGCGAGTACCGGGCTGATCGGTTTGATCTCGCACGGGGTGTTGAACATCATGTGCAGGAAGTTTTCCGCGTACGACAGGTCGTTGCGCGGGTACATCATGGGTTGGCCCATGGAGTACTTGTAAACCATTGCAGCCAGGGTCGGCATCTTGGCAACCAGGCGGATCGCGGAAATTTCGCGATGCTGCGGGTTATTGATGTCGAGGGAGTCGTGGTAGAACGCCGAGAGGGCGCCAACTACACCGCACATGACGGCCATCGGGTGGGCGTCGCGACGGAAGCCGTTGAAGAAGGTCTTCAACTGCTCGTGGACCATGGTGTGGTTCTTCACGGTGCCGACGAACTGGGCCTTCTGTTCTGCGGTCGGCAGCTCGCCGTTGAGCAGCAGGTAGCAGGTTTCCAGGTAGTCCGACTTTTCAGCCAGCTGTTCGATCGGGTAGCCGCGGTGCAGCAGAATACCGTTGTCGCCGTCGATGTAGGTGATCTTCGACTCGCAAGAGGCGGTCGACATGAAACCAGGGTCAAAGGTGAAACGGCCCGTGGCCGTCAGGCCCCGAACGTCGATAACATCGGGACCAACGGTGCCGGTTAAAATGGGCAGCTCGACGGGGGCTGCGCCCTCGATGATCAACTGCGCTTTTTTGTCAGCCATGTGGCCTCCTATTTATGCTTGAAATCATCAGACAGACCCCCCACGCAGGGCCCGCACCACTATAGTGAGATAAATTCGAATGTCAATTTGCCTAAAGTCTTGCTCCAGAAGGCTTTAACCGCACTTTTTTCTCGAAATTGTCTGCCGTTTACGCCTTTTATGTCACTTGTGCAATCCGCTATTAGGGGAAGGTGAACGCGTTGTCATTAGTAGCCTAACTGTCTATACTCGGCCACCGACCGCCAGGGGCTTTTGGGCCTGCTTTATTGGGGGTCGCATCCCTGGGTGGTGGTTACCTGACCAGTGCACTCCCCAACAACTTTGCCCTGATTGTTAGGGGCTCTTCAGTGTGAAAAAAAAGCCGTGAAAAGCCAACGACCTGTAAACCTAGACCTAAGGACCATCAAACTCCCCATCACCGGCGTTACGTCGTTTCTTCACCGTGTTTCCGGCATCATCCTCTTCCTGGGCCTTGGCTTCATGCTTTATGCATTGGGCAAGTCTCTGGGTTCCGAGGAAGGTTTTGCCGAGGTGAAGGCATGCTTGACCAGCCCGCTGGCCAAGTTCGTAGCATGGGGCCTCCTGTCCGCTCTTCTGTATCACCTGGTAGCCGGTGTGCGCCACTTGATCATGGACATGGGCATCGGTGAGACGCTGGAAGGCGGCCGCCTGGGCTCGAAAATTATCATCGCCGTTTCCGTGGTGTTGATCGTTCTGGCAGGAGTTTGGATATGGTAACCAGCGTTACGAACCTTTCGCGTTCGGGCCTCTATGACTGGATGGCGCAACGTGTGTCTGCGGTTGTTCTCGCGGCTTATTTCATTTTCCTGATCGGATACCTCGCTGCGAATCCTGGCATTGGCTACGCCCAATGGCATGGCCTGTTCGCCCACAACGGGATGCGTATCTTCAGTCTGCTGGCCCTTGTGGCCCTGGGCGCTCACGCCTGGGTCGGCATGTGGACCATCGCGACCGACTACCTGACGCCGATGGCGCTGGGCAAGTCCGCGACTGCAGTACGTTTCCTTTTCCAGGCGGTATGCGGCGTTGCGATGTTCGCTTACTTCGTCTGGGGTGTGCAGATTCTCTGGGGTATCTGATCCATGGCTAACATTCCAACGATTTCTTTCGACGCCATCATTATTGGTGGCGGCGGTGCCGGCATGCGCGCAGCGCTGCAACTGGCACAAGGCGGTCACAAGACTGCCGTGATCACCAAGGTTTTCCCGACTCGTTCGCACACCGTATCGGCCCAGGGCGGCATCACTTGCGCCATTGCATCTGCGGATCCGAACGATGACTGGCGCTGGCACATGTACGATACCGTCAAGGGTTCCGACTACATCGGTGACCAGGACGCTATCGAATACATGTGTCAGGAAGGTCCGGCCGCAGTTTTCGAACTGGACCACATGGGCCTGCCGTTCTCCCGTACCGAAACCGGTCGCATCTACCAGCGTCCGTTCGGCGGTCAGTCCAAGGACTACGGCAAGGGCGGCCAGGCTGCACGTACCTGCGCGGCGTCCGACCGTACCGGTCACGCGCTGCTGCACACCCTTTATCAGGGCAACCTGAAAGCCGGCACCACGTTCCTGAACGAATACTACGCTGTCGATCTGGTAAAGAACGGTCAAGGCGAGTTCGTCGGTGTGATCGCGATCTGCATCGAAACCGGTGAAACCACCTACATCCGTGCCAAGGCCACCGTACTGGCCACCGGCGGTGCAGGTCGTATCTACGCTTCGACCACCAACGCCCTGATCAACACCGGTGACGGCGTTGGCATGGCGCTGCGTGCCGGCGTACCGGTACAAGACATCGAAATGTGGCAGTTCCACCCGACCGGCATCGCCGGCGCCGGTGTACTGGTAACCGAAGGTTGCCGTGGTGAAGGTGGTTACCTGATCAACAAGCACGGCGAGCGTTTCATGGAGCGTTATGCTCCGAACGCCAAAGACCTTGCCGGTCGTGACGTGGTTGCCCGTTCGATGGTTAAGGAAATCATCGCCGGCAACGGTTGCGGTCCGAATGGCGACCACGTAATGCTCAAGCTCGACCACCTGGGCGAGGAAGTGCTGCACAGCCGTCTGCCAGGCATCTGCGAACTGTCCAAGACTTTCGCGCACGTTGACCCGGTCGTCGCTCCGGTTCCGGTTGTTCCGACTTGCCACTATATGATGGGCGGCGTTGCCACCAACATTCATGGCCAGGCGATCACTCAGGACGCCGAAGGCAAGGACACCATCATTCCTGGCCTGTTCGCGGTCGGTGAAGTGGCTTGCGTATCGGTTCACGGTGCCAACCGTCTGGGCGGCAACTCGTTGCTCGACCTGGTGGTTTTCGGTCGTGCGGCCGGTCTGCACCTGGAAAAAGCGCTGACCGACGGTATCGAATACGACGACGCCACCGACGCCGACATCAATGCGGCCCTGTCGCGTCTGTCCGCTCTGAACGAGCGTACCGATGGTGAAGACGTGGCAACCCTGCGTCGCGAGCTGCAAAGCTGCATGCAGAACTACTTCGGTGTATTCCGTACTGGCGAATACATGCAGAAGGGTATTGCTCAACTGGCTGATCTGCGTGGCCGTATCGCCAACGTCAAGATCAACGACAAGAGCCAGGCGTTCAACACCGCGCGTATCGAAGCGCTGGAGCTGCAGAACCTGCTGGAAGTGGCCGAAGCTACCGCCATCGCTGCAGAAGTACGTAAAGAGTCCCGCGGTGCTCACGCCCGTGAAGACTTTGAAGATCGTGACGACGAAAACTGGCTGTGCCACACCCTGTACTTCCCGGGTGAGAAGCGCGTTGCCAAGCGTGCAGTGAACTTCTCGCCGAAGACTGTTCCGACTTTTGAACCTAAGATTCGGACTTATTAAGGGTGGCCGCCATGTTGCAAGTCAGTGTTTATCGTTACAACCCTGATCAGGACGCTGCGCCGTTCATGCAGGAATTCCAGGTTGATACCGGTGGTAAAGACCTGATGGTGCTGGACGTGCTGGCCCTGATCAAAGAGCAGGACGAGGGTTTCTCCTATCGTCGCTCTTGCCGTGAAGGTGTTTGCGGTTCCGACGGCATGAACATCAACGGCAAAAACGGTCTGGCGTGCATCACGCCGCTGTCTGCCGTCGTAAAAGGTAACAAGCTGATCGTTCGTCCTCTGCCAGGTTTGCCGGTTATCCGTGACTTGGTCGTCGATATGAGCATCTTCTACAAGCAATACGAAAAGGTTAAGCCATACCTGCAGAACGACACGCCGGCTCCGGCCATCGAGCGTCTGCAGTCCCCTGAAGAGCGTGAAAAACTCGACGGTCTGTACGAGTGCATCCTGTGCGCTTGCTGCTCGACTTCGTGCCCGTCCTTCTGGTGGAACCCGGACAAGTTCCTGGGCCCGGCTGCTCTGCTGCAGGCGTACCGCTTCCTGGCAGACAGCCGCGACACCAAGACGTCCGAGCGTCTGGCTTCGCTGGATGACCCGTTCAGCGTATTCCGCTGCCGGGGCATCATGAACTGCGTCAACGTTTGTCCGAAAGGCCTGAACCCGACTAAGGCCATCGGTCACATCCGTAACATGCTGCTGCAAAGCGGCGTGTGATTCAGCTGCTGTACCCGTAGAACCGCTGTACCCGTAGATGCTACGGCGCAGGCTTCAACCGGCGCCGTAGTTTTAACCTGAGCAGCAGCCCATAAGGCTGCGGCTCTTATTTTGAAGAAATGAGACAAGCAGGGGCATCCGGGCTGGTACCCGGACTATCAGCGTGATCCTAAGTGGCTTGTTTTAGTCGCTGCATTCGGACTTCTGCAAGTTTGCTCGGTGTCGACGCCGGTGGTGTTCCCCTAACCGAGGGTGACCAAGCATGCAAGAAAGCGTGATGCAGCGCATGTGGAACAGCGCCTACCTTTCCGGTAGTAACGCTGCCTATGTGGAAGAGCTCTACGAGCTCTACCTGCACGACCCTAACGCTGTGCCAGAAGAGTGGCGCACCTACTTCCAGAAGTTGCCTGCTGATGGCAACACTGCCACCGATGTTTCGCACTCCACAATTCGCGATCATTTCGTCTTGCTGGCAAAGAACCAGCGCCGCGCCCAACCGGTTTCCGCCGGCAGCGTGAGCAGTGAGCACGAGAAGAAGCAAGTTGAAGTGCTGCGATTGATCCAGGCCTACCGTATGCGTGGCCACCAGGCAGCCCAGCTTGACCCGCTGGGGCTGTGGCAGCGTCCTGCACCTGCAGACCTGTCAATCAATCATTACGGCTTGACCAATGCCGATCTTGATACGACCTTCCGTGCCGGCGACCTGTTCATCGGCAAAGAGGAGGCGAGCCTACGCGAAATTCACGAAGCGTTGCAGCAGACATATTGCCGCACCATCGGCGCTGAATTTACGCACATCACCGATTCCGAGCAGCGCCAGTGGTTCCAGCAGCGTCTGGAAAGCGTGCGCGGCCGTCCGACGTACTCCGCCGACATCAAGAGTCACCTGCTCGAGCGCGTCACTGCCGGCGAGGGTCTTGAAAAATACCTTGGGACCAAGTATCCGGGTACCAAGCGTTTCGGTCTGGAAGGCGGCGAGAGCCTGATTCCGATGCTCGATGAGCTGATCCAGCGTTCCGGCTCCTACGGCACCAAGGAAATCGTCATCGGCATGGCCCACCGTGGTCGTCTGAACGTGCTGGTCAACACCTTTGGCAAGAACCCGCGCGAGTTGTTCGACGAGTTCGAAGGCAAGAAGAAGGTCGAGCTGGGTTCCGGTGACGTTAAATATCACCAGGGCTTCTCGTCCAACGTCATGACCACCGGCGGTGAAGTTCACCTGGCCATGGCTTTCAACCCGTCTCACCTGGAAATCGTTTCTCCAGTGGTCGAGGGTTCGGTCCGTGCCCGTCAGGATCGTCGTAACGATCCTACCGGTGAAAAGGTTCTGCCGATCTCCATCCACGGTGACGCGGCATTCGCCGGTCAAGGCGTGGTCATGGAAACCTTCCAGATGTCGCAGACCCGCGGTTTCAAGACCGGCGGCACCGTGCACATCGTGATCAACAACCAGGTCGGCTTCACCATCAGCAACCCGCTGGACTCGCGCTCCACCGAGTACGCGACCGACGTTGCGAAGATGATCCAGGCGCCGATCCTCCATGTGAATGGTGATGATCCGGAAGCCGTGTTGTTCGTGACCCAGTTGGCCATCGACTACCGCATGCAGTTCAAGCGTGACGTGGTGATCGATCTGGTCTGCTACCGTCGTCGCGGCCACAACGAGGCTGACGAGCCAAGCGGTACCCAGCCTCTGATGTATCAGCAGATCACCAAGCAGCGCACCACCCGTGAGCTGTATGCCGATCGTCTGACCCAGAGTGGGGTGCTGGACGCTGAGCGTGTTCAGGCGAAAGTCGACGAATACCGCAACGCGCTGGACAACGGTCTGCACGTAGTAAAAAGCCTGGTCAAAGAGCCGAACAAAGAGTTGTTCGTGGACTGGCGTCCGTATCTGGGCCACGCCTGGACCGCGCGTCACGATACTCGCTTCGATCTGAAAACCTTGCAGGAACTGTCCGCCAAGCTGCTGGAGATTCCGGAAGGCTTCGTGGTTCAGCGCCAGGTCTCGAAAATCTACGAAGACCGTCAGAAGATGCAAGCCGGCGGCCTGCCGATCAACTGGGGTTACGCCGAAACCATGGCGTACGCGACCCTGGCGTTCGAAGGTCACCCGATTCGCATGACGGGTCAGGACATCGGTCGCGGTACGTTCTCGCACCGTCACGCTGTCTTGCACAACCAGAAAGACGCGGGTACCTATATCCCGCTGCAAAACCTGTACAAGGGTCAGCCACGTTTCGACCTGTACGATTCGTTCCTGTCCGAAGAAGCGGTTCTGGCGTTCGAATACGGTTATTCGACCACCGAGCCAAACGCTCTGGTTATCTGGGAAGCCCAGTTCGGCGACTTCGCCAACGGTGCCCAGGTGGTTATCGACCAGTTCATCACCAGTGGCGAGCACAAGTGGGGCCGTCTCTGCGGTCTGACCATGCTGTTGCCGCACGGTTATGAAGGTCAGGGTCCGGAGCACTCCTCGGCTCGTCTGGAGCGTTACCTGCAGCTGTGCGCCGAGCACAACATTCAGGTAGCCGTGCCGACTACGCCGGCCCAGATCTACCACTTGCTGCGTCGTCAGGTGATTCGCCCGCTGCGCAAACCATTGGTAGTCCTGACTCCGAAGTCGTTGCTGCGTCACAAGCTGGCCATCTCGACCCTGGAAGATCTGGCCGAAGGTTCGTTCCAGACCGTGATCCCGGAAATCGATGCGCTTGACCCGAAAAAGGTCACTCGCATGATCCTGTGCAGCGGCAAGGTCTACTATGACCTGCTGGAAAAACGCCGTGCCGAAGGTCGTGAAGACATCGCCATCGTGCGTATCGAGCAGCTGTATCCGTTCCCTGAGGACGACCTGATGGAGGCTCTCGCCCCTTACACCAACCTCGAAAACGTGGTTTGGTGCCAGGAAGAGCCGATGAACCAGGGCGCCTGGTACAGCAGCCAGCATCACATGCGTCGCAGCCTGACCAACCATAAACAAGGCCTGGTCCTGGAATACGCTGGTCGTGAGGCGTCTGCCGCACCTGCTTGCGGTTACGCTTCGATGCACGCCGAGCAGCAGGAACAACTGCTGCAAGATGCTTTCACTGTTTAACGCCTTCGCGCACCTGAAACCGAATTTAAGGACCCACAGATAATGGCTATCGAAATCAAAGCCCCCACTTTCCCGGAATCGGTTGCCGATGGCACCGTTGCCACCTGGCACAAAAAACCGGGCGACGCCGTCAAGCGTGACGAACTGATCGTCGACATCGAAACCGACAAAGTCGTACTGGAAGTTCTGGCCACTGCTGATGGCGTGCTGGGCGCGATCGTCAAGAACGAAGGCGACACCGTTCTGTCCGACGAAGTTCTGGGCTCCATCGGTGAGGGCGGTGCTGCCGCCGCTCCAGCCGCTGCTGCACCTGCCGCTGCTGCCGCTGCTCCTGCCGAAGCAGGCGAAGACGATCCTGTTGCTGCACCGGCTGCTCGCAAGCTGGCTGAAGAAAACGGCATCAACATCGCTTCCGTTGCCGGTACTGGCAAAGGCGGTCGTGTGACCAAGGAAGACGTGGTAGCAGCTGTTGCCGCCAAGAAAGCCGCTCCGGCTGCTGCACCTGCCAAGGCTGCTGCACCGGCTGCTTCGGCTCCGGTATTCGCTGCTGGCGACCGCGTAGAAAAACGCGTTCCGATGACCCGTCTGCGTGCCAAGGTTGCCGAGCGTCTGGTTGAAGCTCAATCGAACATGGCCATGCTGACCACTTTCAACGAAGTCGACATGACCGAAGTCATGGCCCTGCGTTCGAAGTACAAGGACCTGTTCGAGAAGTCCCACAACGGCGTACGCCTGGGCTTCATGTCGTTCTTCGTGAAAGCGGCTACCGAAGCGCTGAAACGCTTCCCGGCTGTCAACGCGTCGATCGACGGTGCCGACATCGTTTACCACGGCTACGCCGACGTTGGTGTGGCTGTTTCCAGCGACCGCGGTCTGGTTGTACCGGTTCTGCGTAACGCCGAACTGATGAGCCTGGCTGAAATCGAAGGCGGCATCGCTACCTTCGGCAAGAAAGCCCGTGACGGCAAACTGTCGATGGAAGAAATGACCGGCGGCACGTTCACCATCACCAACGGCGGTACTTTCGGTTCGATGATGTCGACTCCGATCGTCAACCCGCCGCAGGCTGCGATTCTGGGTATGCACAACATCATCCAGCGTCCTATGGCGATCAACGGTCAGGTAGTTATCCGTCCGATGATGTACCTGGCGCTGTCCTACGATCACCGTCTGATCGATGGCAAAGAAGCTGTGACCTTCCTGGTGACCATCAAGAACCTGCTGGAAGACCCGGCTCGTTTGCTGCTGGATATCTGATTTCGTTGCACGGGCCGTTCAATGATGGACGGCCCTTCTGTAATGACCAGCTTCGTCCCACGACGGTCCTCAAAAGGGGCCGTCCGGTTTGATTCGAGAAGGAATGACACATGACTCAGAAATTCGACGTGGTAGTGATTGGCGCGGGTCCTGGCGGCTACGTGGCTGCCATTAAAGCAGCGCAACTGGGCCTCACCACTGCCTGCATCGAGAAATACACCGACAAGGAAGGCAAACTGGCCCTCGGCGGTACTTGCCTGAACGTCGGCTGCATTCCATCCAAGGCGCTGCTGGACAGCTCCTGGAAGTTTCACGAAGCGCAAGACGGCTTCGCGATCCACGGTATCAACCACGCTGGCGTGACCATGGACGTGCCAGCAATGGTCGGCCGTAAAGCCAACATCGTCAAAGGCCTGACCTCCGGCGTTGCAACGCTGTTCAAGGCTAACGGCGTCACTTCGATCCAGGGCCACGGCAAACTGCTGGCTGGCAAGAAAGTCGAAGTCACCAAGCCTGACGGTTCGGTTGAAGTCATCGAAGCCGAAAACGTCATCCTGGCTCCGGGCTCGCGTCCGATCGACATTCCACCGGCTCCGGTCGACCAGAATGTGATCGTCGATTCGACTGGCGCTCTGGAATTCCAATCCGTACCAAAACGCCTGGGTGTAATCGGCGCTGGTGTTATCGGTCTGGAACTGGGTTCGGTATGGTCCCGTCTGGGCGCTGAAGTCACCGTTCTCGAAGCACTGGATACCTTCCTGATGGCAGCGGACACCGCTGTTTCCAAGGAAGCGCTGAAAACCCTGACCAAACAGGGTCTGGACATCAAGCTGGGCGCTCGCGTGACCGGTTCCAAAGTGAACGGCGACGAAGTCGTTGTGAACTACACCGATGCCAACGGCGAACAGAACATCACTTTCGACAAGCTGATCGTAGCCGTTGGTCGCCGTCCGGTGACCACTGATCTGCTGGCTGCCGATTGCGGCGTGACCCTGGACGAGCGCGGTTTCGTGCACGTTGACGATCACTGCGCCACCACCGTACCGGGCGTTTACGCCATCGGTGACGTGGTTCGCGGCATGATGCTGGCTCACAAAGCCTCGGAAGAGGGCATCATGGTTGTCGAGCGCATCAAGGGCCATAAAGCCCAGATGAACTATGACCTGATCCCTTCGGTTATTTATACTCACCCGGAAATCGCGTGGGTCGGTAAAACCGAGCAGGCCTTGAAAGCTGAAGGCGTAGAAGTTAACGTCGGCACCTTCCCGTTCGCAGCCTCTGGCCGTGCCATGGCCGCCAACGATACCGGTGGTTTCGTCAAGGTCATCGCTGATGCCAAGACTGACCGCGTATTGGGCGTCCACGTGATTGGCCCGAGCGCCGCAGAACTGGTTCAGCAGGGCGCGATCGGCATGGAATTCGGCACCAGCGCTGAAGACCTGGGCATGATGGTTTTCTCCCATCCGACCCTGTCTGAAGCCTTGCACGAAGCAGCGTTGGCAGTGAATGGCGGCGCCATCCACATCGCCAACCGCAAGAAACGCTAAGCGGATAATAAGAAACCACGGCGGTACGGCCCGTCGTGAGCCTTGCGAGCAAGACTCACCGCGGAATGTCCGCTGGACGCAGTCTTGCGTAGCTGCACCGGGTACCCGGAAAGGTTACGCAAGCAGCAGTCACAGGTGGTGCGGCACTTGAATGAGTGCAGCACCGAATGCGCAGTACCTAACGAAGACGGTAATAAGCATGAATCTTCACGAGTATCAGGGTAAGCAGCTGTTCGCTGAGTACGGCCTGCCAGTATCCACCGGTTACGCGGTAGACACCCCGGAAGCAGCAGCAGAAGCTTGCGACAAAATCGGCGGCAGCGAATGGGTTGTCAAAGCCCAGGTTCACGCCGGTGGTCGCGGTAAAGCGGGCGGCGTAAAGCTGGTTCGCAGCAAAGAAGACGCTAAAGCATTCGCACAGCAGTGGCTGGGCAAGCGTCTGGTGACTTACCAGACTGACGCCAATGGTCAGCCAGTCACCAAAATCCTGGTTGAATCGTGCACTGATATCGCTAAAGAGCTGTACCTGGGCGCTGTCGTTGACCGTTCGAGCCGTCGCATCGTGTTCATGGCTTCCACCGAAGGTGGCGTGGACATCGAGAAAATTGCTCACGACACTCCAGAAAAAATTCTGAAAGCCACTATCGATCCACTGGTTGGCGCTCAGCCATTCCAGGGTCGCGAGCTGGCATTCCAGCTGGGTCTGGAAGGCAAGCAAGTTGCTCAGTTCGCCAAGATCTTCGTAGGTCTGGCCAAGCTGTTCAAGGATCACGACCTGGCTCTGCTGGAAGTGAACCCGCTGGTGATCAAGGCTGACGGCGATCTGCACTGCCTCGATGCCAAGATCAACATCGACGCCAACGCCATGTACCGTCAGCCTAAGCTGAAGACTTTCCACGATCCGTCGCAAGACGATCCGCGCGAAGCGCACGCTGCCAAGTTCGAACTGAACTACGTAGCACTGGAAGGCAACATCGGTTGCATGGTCAACGGTGCTGGCCTGGCCATGGGTACCATGGACATCGTCAACCTGCATGGCGGCAAACCAGCCAACTTCCTCGACGTGGGCGGCGGTGCTACCAAAGAACGCGTAACCGAAGCGTTCAAGATCATCCTGTCCGACACTAACGTCGCTGCAGTACTGGTCAACATCTTCGGCGGCATCGTTCGTTGCGACATGATTGCCGAAGGCATCATCGGCGCTGTGAAAGAAGTCGGCGTGAAAATCCCGGTTGTTGTTCGCCTTGAAGGCAACAACGCTGAGCTGGGCGCTAAAGTACTGGCAGAAAGCGGTTTGAACATCATCGCTGCTACCAGCCTGACCGACGCTGCTCAACAAGTTGTCAAAGCTGCGGAGGGCAAATAATGAGCGTCCTGATCAATAAAGACACCAAAGTTATCTGCCAGGGTATTACCGGTTCGCAAGGTAGTTTCCACACCCAGCAAGCCATCGAGTACGGCACCAAGATGGTTGGCGGCGTAACTCCAGGCAAAGGCGGCACCGAGCACCTGGGCCTGCCAGTGTTCAACACCGTGAAAGACGCTGTAGCTGCCACTGGCGCCACCGCGAGCGTGATCTACGTTCCAGCTCCTTTCTGCAAGGACTCCATCCTGGAAGCAGCCTTCGGCGGCATCAAGCTGATCGTTTGCATCACTGAAGGCATTCCTACCCTGGACATGCTGGATGCCAAGGTCAAGTGCGACGAGCTGGGCGTAGTCCTGATCGGTCCTAACTGCCCAGGCGTGATCACTCCAGGCGAATGCAAGATCGGCATCATGCCAGGTCACATTCACTTGCCAGGCAAGGTCGGTATCGTTTCCCGTTCCGGCACCCTGACCTACGAAGCTGTGAAGCAGACTACTGACGCCGGTTTCGGTCAGTCGACTTGCGTCGGCATCGGTGGTGACCCGATCCCGGGTTCGAACTTCATCGACATCCTGAAGCTGTTCCAGGAAGACCCGAAGACCGAAGCGATCGTGATGATCGGCGAGATCGGCGGTTCGGCTGAAGAAGAAGCCGCTGCCTACATCAAGGCACACGTGACCAAGCCGGTTGTTTCCTACATCGCTGGTGTGACTGCTCCTCCGGGCAAGCGCATGGGCCATGCTGGCGCAATCATCTCTGGCGGCAAAGGCACTGCAGACGAGAAATTCGCTGCTCTGCAAGACGCAGGCGTTAAAACCGTGCGTTCGCTGGCAGACATCGGCAAGGCCCTGGCCGAGCTGACCGGTTGGGCCGTCAAGTAAGCCTCGCGCTTAACTGACGCTCCACCAAACAAAGGCCACCTTCGGGTGGCCTTTGTCATTTCCGGGGTTTGAGATATTCGCAGCGCTTTTTGTAGCGAGGGAGGTTGTGAAAATTAGATATGTAAACACGACACTGAAATGTCGCGTATCGGATAGTTCGCCCCGTAATAGTGCGTTTGGCGGGCAAATTCGGTAGGCTAGCCGCCATTTTGCGTTTGCGGCCCACAAGGCTGCGGCGCGCTAAACGGGTCAGTCCTATACGGATCGACAGCATTTCCCTCACCCATAAGGGAAATCCCTCTCTAAATTCCGATTCAGTAGTGTGGTATTTCCTTAATGAAAGTGTTGAAAGGCCAGGACATCCTGGCACTGGGCTTCATGACATTTGCCCTGTTCGTCGGGGCTGGCAACATCATCTTCCCGCCTATCGTCGGTTTGCAGTCCGGGCCTAATGTCTGGATGGCGGCGCTGGGTTTTCTGATCACCGCAGTCGGTCTGCCGGTGATCACCGTGGTCGCCCTGGCCAAGGTCGGTGGTGCAATGGATGCCTTGAGCAGCCCGATCGGTAAAATCGCCGGGGGCCTGCTGGCAGCCGCGTGCTACCTCGCTGTCGGCCCGTTGTTCGCGACACCACGCACCGCGACCGTGTCGTTCGAAGTGGGTCTGGCGCCGCTGACCGGCGAGAGCCCGCTGGCGCTGTTTCTCTATAGCTCGGTGTACTTCCTGCTGGTGTTCTTCATCTCGCTCTATCCGGGCCGTCTGCTGGACACCGTAGGACGGTTCCTCGCACCGCTGAAGATCATCGCCCTGGCCGTACTCGGCATCGCAGCGTTCGCGATGCCGGCCGGTAACATTGGCGTGGCTACCCCTGAATATGTGGCGGCACCGTTCTCCCAGGGCTTCATCAATGGTTACCTGACCATGGATACCCTGGGTGCGCTGGTATTCGGCATTGTCATCGTCAATGCGATCCGCTCCCGTGGCGTGGAATCGCCGGTGTTGATCACCCGTTACGCGATCATTGCCGGGCTGATTGCCGGTGTAGGTCTGGCGCTGGTTTACGTCAGCCTGTTCCGTCTCGGCTCGGGCAGCCATGAAGTGGCCGCCGGTGCCACCAACGGCGCGGCGGTATTGCACGCCTACGTGCAGCACACCTTCGGTTCGCTCGGCAGCGGTTTCCTCGCGGTGCTGATCTCCCTGGCCTGCCTGGTGACTGCGGTCGGTCTGACCTGCGCCTGTGCCGAATACTTCAGCCGTGTGCTGCCACTGTCCTACAAGACGCTGGTAATCATCCTGGCCGCGTTCTCCCTGCTGGTGTCCAACCTGGGCCTCACCAAGCTGATTGCGTTCTCGATTCCGGTACTGACCGCCATCTACCCGCCGTGCATCGCCCTGGTGGCCCTGAGCTTCTGCAAGGACTTCTGGCATGAGCAGGGTCGCATCGTCGGTCCGGTGATGCTGGTGTCGTTCATTTTCGGCATGATCGACGCTCTCAAGGGCGCCGGTCTGGCCGACTGGATGCCGGCTCAACTGGCTCACCTGCCGCTGAGCGAGCAGGGCCTGGCGTGGCTGGTGCCCTCGGTCATGACCCTGGTGGTTGCCGTGGTTTGCGACCGTCTGCTGGGCAAGCGCGAAGAAGCGCTGGCTTAAGCCGCTTCATGACCCGCCACAAGCGGGCTTGAGCTACAAATGGAAATGCCCCGTATCAATCGATACGGGGCATTTTTTATGCGTGTGATGCAGTGTCTTTTTCCTTGGGTTAACGTCGAAGCACTATCCGCAGGTTTCATCATCGTCTACACATCACAAGGAACTGCATGTCGTTCATCCACGCCAATCTGATCCACATCCTCGCCGCGCTCTGGTTTGTCGTCTGCTGGGGTGGCTACACCCGTTACGCGACATGGAAGGGCCGTGACACCGCATGCCTGGCCAGTGTGCTGCACCTGTACCGCGAAGACTGGATGCGCCGCATGCTGTTGCGCGACAACCGCATCGCCGATGCCAGCGTGATCGGTAACCTGGAGCGCAACGCCTCGTTCTTCGCTTCCAGCACGTTGATTATCCTGGCCGGTATTCTCACGGTGTTGGGGGCATCCGAAAGAGCCGTGTCGTTGCTTGCTGATATCCCGATGGTGCAACAGGCTTCCCAAGGCATGTCGGAGATCAAGTTGTTGTGCCTGGCGCTGGTGTTTGTCTATGCGTTCTTTACGTTCAGCTGGTGCATGCGTCAGTACAACTTTGCGGCCATTCTCGTGGGTTCGGCACCGATGATCGGTGAGCGGCATGTGTCCGAGCAAGAGCGTAACGCCTTTGCTTCCCGAGCCGCCCGTGTCATCTCCATGGCGGCCAACCAGTTCAACTTCGGTCTGCGTTCCTATTACTTCGGCATGAGCATGCTGGCGTGGTTTGTCAGCCCCTGGTTGTTCATGTTGATGAGCGCCGGTGTCGTGTTGGTATTGTATCGCCGCGAGTTTCACTCCGACGTTCTTGACGTGATGGTCTATACACCTACAGAGGCGCCATTGCCTGAGCTGAACAAAGAGGCGGCTTGATGAGTATTCCATTCTGGTGTGTGTTTATCAGCGCCTTGTTGATTTTCGTGGCGCGCATGCCGGTGGCCAAGGCGATGAAAGAGCAGGGCGGTTACAACAATCACCTGCCGCGTCAACAACAGGCGCAACTCACAGGTTTCGGCGCCCGGGCGTTGGCGGCCCACCAGAACAGTTTCGAGGCGTTCATTTTGTTTGCGGTCGGGGTGTTGATGGCGCACACCACGCAAACGGCGGGATGGCTGATCGATGCACTGGCGATCGCCTTCGTGATCGCGCGCGTTATCTACTTACTGTGTTATTGGGCTGATCTGGCCTGGCAGCGAAGTCTGGTGTGGTTCGTCGGATTAGTGTGTTCGTTGTTGCTGATGATTAGTCCGACTTTTAGGACTGTTTTGCTCTAAGGACGCGTTTCGAGCAAAATTTCAGATAAAAGAAAACCCGCACTTGGCGGGTTTTCTTTTATCACTAAAAACGCTTTTAGTTTTTAGGTGCTTCTGGAGCGGCTTCTTTTGCCGCTGCTTCGTTCGATTCAGTCTGAGCTTTGGCAGCTTCAGCGTTTTCTTTTGCCGCCTCGTTCACTTTATCCTGAGCTTCGCTCATTTTTTCCTGAGCTTGCTCTGTATGTTGGGTGGCTTCTTGAGCTTTGTCCTCGGATTTTTTACCGCAAGCGGCGAGACCGAGGGAAGCGGTCAACATCAAGGCAATAGCTAAAGTCTTACGCATGGGGGTGTTTCTCCTGATGGAAAATATTTACTGGCCTTTCGAGCACAGCGACCAGGGTTAAGTTCCTTAAATCATTCAGATATATAAGTTTGTTTTGCTACGGAACTTTTACTTAAGAGCCGGCTACTTCGCCCGGACACTAAGGAGCGTTTACCAAATGGCCGAAAACCCCGTTTTTGAGCGTGCGATGCGATTCCTGTCGGCGTTGCGCCATTGTCAGGTACTCGGCATGCGCCTTCACAGCGCCAGCAGCGAAGGACTGACGGTGATTCTGCCGTATAGCCCGCAGATCGTCGGCAACCCGCAAACCGGGGTGATTCATGGCGGTGCGCTGACCTCGCTGATGGATACCGCCTGTGGCATGGCCACCCTCTGCGTGCTGCCTGAGTTCGAAGTCTGCCCGACGCTCGACCTGCGCATCGACTACATGCATGCCGCCGAGCCACACAAAGACGTTTACGGCTTCGCCCAATGCTACCGAGTGACTACCGATGTGATTTTTGCGCGCGGTTTTGCCTATCAGGACGACCCCGAACAGCCCATCGCTCATGTAGTGGGCACTTTCATGCGCATGGGCAAGGGCAAGGGCATCAAAGGTACTAAAAACTTTGGCGGCGCCATTTCCGGAGGTACGAAATGACCGACACGTTCAAGGAGCAGCTTCAACAGGCCCATGCTCAGGGGGACTACGCCGCGCTGCTGCAGCTGATTCCTTACGCCGAGCTGATCGGCGTCGAATGTTCGCGGGTAGGAGATGAGCTGCTGTTTCGTCTGCCGGCCAACAAGGACAACATTGGTAACCCTTTACTGCCAGCGATTCATGGTGGGGTGATTGCCGGGTTCATGGAGCTCTCGGCGGCGCTGCACCTGTTGATTTTCACCGGCTCGCCCGGTGTGCCGAAGATTATCGACTTCTCCCTCGACTACCTGCGCGCGGGGCAGTTTCGCGATACCTGGGCCCGATGCCAGGTTTGTCGCCAGGGGCGGCGGGTGGCGAACGTGGCGATTACCGCCTGGCAAAGCACTGAAGCCGAGCCCATTGCCACGGCCCGGGCCCACTTCAAAATCGAAGAGCCCTTGAAATCCTGATCTCAGCCCCCAACTCTGAGGACAACCCGCCGCCGACCCTCAAGGTCGCGGCCACTGCCATCTGATTGGAGTTTGATGACCATGAGTGTGGAAACTCAAAAGGAAACCCTGGGCTTCCAGACCGAGGTGAAGCAGCTGCTGCACCTCATGATCCATTCGCTGTATTCCAACAAGGAAATCTTCCTTCGCGAATTGATCTCGAACGCCTCTGACGCTGTCGATAAATTACGTTTTGAAGCGCTGGCCAAGCCTGAATTGCTGGAAGGCGGCGCTGAGCTGAAAATCCGTGTGAGCTTCGACAAGGACGCTAAAACCGTCACCCTCGAAGACAACGGCATCGGCATGAGCCGTGAAGATGCGGTCACTCACTTGGGCACCATCGCCAAGTCCGGTACCGCCGATTTCATGAAGCACCTGTCTGGTGATCAGAAAAAAGACTCGCACCTGATCGGTCAGTTCGGTGTCGGTTTCTACTCGGCGTTCATCGTCGCCGATAAAGTTGACGTATTCAGCCGCCGTGCCGGCCTCGCTGCCAGCGAAGGTGTGCACTGGTCGTCCAAGGGCGAAGGCGAATTTGAAATCGCCACCGTCGAAAAAGCTGATCGCGGCACCCGTATCGTTCTGCACCTGAAATCCGGCGAAGACGAGTTCGCCGATGGCTGGCGCCTGCGCAACATCATCAAGAAGTATTCCGACCACATCGCCTTGCCGATCGAGTTGCCGAAAGAAGTTGCAGCCGCCGAAGGCGAAGAGAAGCCTGCCGTTGAGTGGGAAACCGTCAACCGCGCCAGCGCCCTGTGGACTCGCCCTCGCACTGAAGTGAAGGACGAGGAATACCAGGAGTTCTACAAGCACGTCGCTCACGATTTCGAAAACCCGCTGAGCTGGAGCCACAACAAAGTCGAGGGCAAGCTCGAGTACACCTCGCTGCTTTATGTGCCGACCCGTGCTCCGTTCGATCTGTACCAGCGTGAAGCGCCGAAGGGCCTGAAACTGTACGTGCAGCGCGTGTTCGTCATGGATCAGGCTGAGTCGTTCCTGCCGCTGTACCTGCGCTTCATCAAAGGCGTGGTTGATTCCAACGACCTGTCGCTGAACGTGTCGCGGGAAATCCTGCAGAAAGACCCGATCATCGACTCCATGAAATCGGCGCTGACCAAGCGCGTTCTGGACATGCTGGAAAAACTGGCGAAGAACGAGCCTGAGCAATACAAAGGCTTCTGGAAGAACTTCGGTCAGGTCATGAAAGAAGGCCCGGCAGAAGACTTCGCCAACAAAGAAAAAATTGCCGGTCTGCTGCGTTTTGCGTCCACTCAGGGCGACGACGGTGAGCAGGTTGTAAGTCTGGCCGACTACCTGGCTCGTACCAAGGAAGGTCAGGACAAGATCTACTACCTGACCGGCGAAACCTACGCGCAAGTCAAAAACAGCCCGCACCTGGAAGTTTTCCGCAAGAAAGGCATCGAAGTGCTGCTGCTGACCGACCGTATCGACGAGTGGCTGATGAGCTACCTCAGCGACTTCGACGGCAAGAGCTTTGTCGACGTGGCACGCGGTGACCTGGACCTCGGCAACCTGGATTCGGAAGAAGACAAGAAAGCCGCGGAAGAAGTCGCCAAGTCCAAAGAAGGCCTGGTTGAGCGTCTCAAGACCGCTTTGGGTGAGTCCGTTGCTGAAGTGCGGGTTTCCCATCGCCTGACCGATTCCCCGGCGATTCTGGCCATCGGCGAGCAGGACCTGGGCCTGCAAATGCGTCAGATCCTGGAAGCCAGCGGTCAGAAGGTTCCGGATTCGAAGCCGATCTTCGAATTCAACCCGGCTCACCCGCTGATCGAGAAGCTCGACAACGAGCAGAGCGACGAGCGCTTCGGCGACCTGTCGCACATTCTGTTCGATCAGGCGGCCCTGGCGGCCGGCGACAGCTTGAAAGACCCGGCCGCTTATGTGCGTCGTCTGAACAAGCTGCTGGTTGAACTGTCGGTTTAACCACGTTGTATAAAAACCCGCTTCGGCGGGTTTTTTCATTCTGGTGTTTTTTTACTGGGAGTCAGTCATGAGCCAAGTCACTGTTCGATCCGTCGCCTATCAGATCGACGGCCAATCGTATGAAAGCCGTCTGGCCTTCGATGCCGACCATAAAGGCTCGCGTCCGGGTCTGTTGATGGCGCCGAACTGGATGGGTGTCAGCTTTGGCGCCGAGGAGATTGCCAAATCGGTGGCATCCAAGGGTTATGTGGTGCTGATCGCGGATCTGTACGGGCAATCGGTTCGTCCGCAGAACGGCGACGAGGCAGGCGCGGCGATGATGCCGCTGAAGAATGATCGCGCCTTACTGCGCAAACGCATGCAGGCAGCCTTCGAACAACTGCAAGGGCAGGGCGAGGCGGCGGTCGATACCTCGAAACTGGCGACCTTTGGTTTCTGCTTCGGTGGTTGCTGCGCGCTGGAGCTGGCGCGTAGCGGTGCGCCGGTGAAGGCTGCGGTGTCGTTCCACGGCACGCTGGATACGCCGAACGTGAACGATGCGAAAAACATCAAGGGTTCGGTGCTGGTGCTGCATGGCGCTGCCGATCCGCTGGTGCCGAAAGAGCAGCTGCCAGCGTTTGAAGCTGAGATGAATGCCGCCGGTGTGGATTGGCAATTGCTGAGCTATGGCGGCGCGGTGCATTCGTTCACCGACCCGCATGCCAACGTGCCGGGCATGATGATGTATGACGCGAAAACCGCGGCTCGCGCGTTCACGTCGATGCATAACTTGCTGGATGAAGTGTTCAAGGGCTGATTGCTGCTCTCGGTCCGGACGATGATCGTTCCCACGCTCTGCGTGGGAATGCCTCCAGGGAAGCTCGCGGCGTGGGAACGATCAGCCGATCAGTTACAGGGGCGTTGGCGGGCTTCGGTGTTTCGGCAACTCAATCCGCTCACTTTCCCCCGGCACCGTCGGCCAATCCCCGGCCGCCCAGCGCCGACGTGCTTCATCAATCAACGCCGGATCACTGGCCACGAAGTTCCAGTTGATCCGTCGTGGCCCGTCCAGTGGCGCTCCGCCAAACAGCACGGCATGGCAGTCACTCTCGGCGAACAGCGTCATCTCTTCCCCGGCCGGCAGCACTACTAGCGTGTAGGGCTCCAGCAGCTCGCCATCAAGCTGCGCCTCGCCGCTCAACACATACAGCGCCCGTTCTTCATGCTCGGTGGGAATCAGCAGTGTGGTCGCCGTTTGCAGGTTCAATTCGGCATACAGCGTAGGCGAAAGCACCGGGACCGGTGATTCAAGGCAAAAGCCCTTCCCGGCGATCATTCGTATCTTCACGCCAAGGTTTTCGCTGGCGGGCAGCGTGGCTGCTGGATGGTGGCTGTAGTGTCCTGGGCCGTGCTCACGGTCCTTGGGCGAAGCCAGCCAGATCTGTAAGCCGTGCATCGTACCGCCACTGTTCTTCAAGGCTTCGGGCGTGCGTTCGACGTGGGCAATCGCACTGCCGGCGGTCATCCAGCTGACATCGCCGGCATTCACCACCTGATCGGAACCGAGGCTGTCCTTGTGCTGGATTTGCCCTTCGAACAGGTAGGTGAGGGTGGACAGCCCGATGTGCGGATGCTGACGGATGTCCATGCCTTTGCCCGGTGGATAACGGGTTTCGAGCATGTGGTCGAAAAACACGAAGGGCCCGACGTTGCGGCATTTGGCTGACGGCAAAGGGCGAAGGATCGGCTGGCCTTCGACATCTTCGGCGCGGGGGCGGATCACGAGCGGAGTGTTCATGGTGCGTTCCAGGCTGAGCGGGTGACGCAGGGAGCATAACCCGCTTGCGCAGCCGTTGCCGCTATTGGCTGAAGGCGCCTTCGGACAGATGAGTCTCGATGCTGACTTCAGAGGTGGTCATCAGCTTGTGTACCGGGCAGCGGTCGGCCACGCGGTGCAGCTCGTCGCGCTGGGCGTCGGTGAGTACGCCCTTGAGCGTGAGTTTGACGTGCAGGGCATATTTGCCTTTCTGCTCTTCACTGTTGTCGCGCTTGACCTCGACCCCGACGCCGGTCAGTGGGATGCCCTTCTTCTTCGCATACAGTTTCAGGGTCAGGGCCTTGCAGGCGCCGAGGGCCGCGTCGAAATAGTCATGGGGCTCTGGCGCGGTGCCTTCGCCACCGGACGACTTGGGAACATCGGCAAACAGTTCATGGTCATCGATCTGGACGCTGTGACGAAAACCTTCGGCGGAGACAGTATTGACGGTAACGGTCATGGGAAACCTCGCAGGGATCAGGAAAAGTCATTCGATCAAAAAAGACCCTGAATTTATAGAGTATTCCTTCACGTTCGCGTTCCTATTTTTCGCCGGACGATTTGGCCACAGCTCAAAGTTGTCATTGTCCTGTCCCCCCCCCCGCTTAACGCCAGACGAAAAAAAGCCCCGCGTTTGCGGGGCTTTCATGTCGGTCCGGATCAGCTGCCTTTGACCGTCTTGCCGTTGACCGTACCGTCGAGGAGCATGATGTTGTACTCCTTGCCGTCGGTTTCGACCTGTTGCAGACGGACCAGCAGGTAATCCCAATCCTTGGCGAACCACAGCACGGTGATGCGCTTGCTTTGTGTCGGATCGCGCACGCGCTCGACCTTGACCGCATCGATCTGGCCTGCCTTGGTGTCGACTTTCTCCGAGCCCAGCACGCGGAAGTCATAGGTATCGACTTCGCCGGCATCGACGACCTGATAGCTCATGCTTTTCTTGCCGGAGGCCACGTCATGCTGCAGCGCCAGTTGATAGGTGGACTTGTCGACCATGCCGCGGTTGAGCGGGAGCTTGACGGCGTCACCGCGGTCGGTGCCGGTGACCATCTTGTTGGTCCAGTCGAAATCCAGATCAGCCTTCTTGGCTTTGCCCAGGCCACCGCGTTCGAAGTGGTAGGACTGCGGCAGCAGCGTGTCCTTGTCCAGGGTCAGGGTGCTTTCTTCGGTCAGGCTGGCGATCATCATCGATGCCTTGAAGCTGAGTTTCCAGACGCCGTTGGCTTCCTTGGTCAGGCTGCGTTCGGCGGTGCCGCTCATGGGCAGTTGCTTCCAGTCGGCGGTGTAGCTGGCGGAGAAGGGATGAAGGTCCGCGGCCTGCGCAAACGGCAGGGCGAGCAGGGCGCAAGCGAAGAGCAGGGCACGACGCATAAAATCTCCTAGGTTCGAATCAAGTGGCCGCTGGCCGCGAGTAACTGTCCGTCCAGTAAAGCACCTTGTTCGCCGAGTGATAAACGGCCTTCGGCAAACCAGCGTACGGCCATCGGGTAGATCAGGTGTTCCTGGGTGTGGACTCGCTGCGCCAGACTCTGCGGCGAATCGTGCAACTCTACCGGTATTACTGCCTGTACGACCAGTGGTCCGCCATCGAGTTCCTCGGTGACGAAGTGCACGGAGCAGCCGTGTTCCGTATCGCCGGCCTCCAGCGCGCGCTGATGAGTGTGTAACCCTTTGTATTTGGGCAGCAGCGAGGGATGGATATTGAGCAGGCGACCCTGGTAATGGCGCACGAAATCAGCGCTGAGAATGCGCATGAAACCGGCCAGTACCACGAGTTTGGGGTTGAAGGCGTCGATCAGTTCGATCAGCGCGGCATCGAAGGCCTCGCGGCCCTCGAAAGCCTTGTGATCCAGGGTGCGGGTGTCGATACCCGCGTCCCTGGCGCGTTGCAGGCCGTAGGCGTCGGCGCGGTTGGAAATCACCGCAGCAATGCGGGCCGGGCTGTCGCCGGTCCGCGTGCTGTCGATCAAGGCCTGCAAGTTACTGCCGGTGCCGGACAGCAGCACCACCACATCACAGGTCTGGGACATTAATGAGCCTTGAGGTTCTTCAGTTCGACCTGAGCCGCGCCTTCGGCAGCGGTGGCGATCTGACCGATGACCCATGGCTGCTCGCCAGCTTCACGCAGGACGTTCAGCGCGGTTTCAACGTGCTCTTGAGCTACGCAGATGACCATGCCGACGCCGCAGTTCAGCACGCGGTGCATTTCGGTTTCGTCGACGTTGCCTTTCTCTTGCAGCCAGTCGAACACCGCAGGGCGGGTCCAGCTCGCGACGTCAACCACCGCTTGAGCGCCTTTTGGCAGTACGCGCGGGATGTTGTCCAGCAGGCCGCCACCGGTGATGTGGGCCATGGCTTTGACGGCGCCGGTGTCCTTGATCAGCTTGAGCAGCGGCTTCACGTAGATACGGGTCGGAGCCATCAGCAGGTCGGTCAGCGGTTTGCCGTCGAGCTGGATATTCTCGATGTCGGAACCCGACACTTCGATGATCTTGCGGATCAGCGAGTAGCCGTTGGAGTGCGGGCCGGAAGACGGCAGGGCGAGCAGGGCATCGCCGGCAGCGACTTTCGAACCGTCGATGATTTCGGATTTTTCCACGACGCCGACGCAGAAGCCGGCCAGGTCGTAGTCTTCACCTTCATACATGCCAGGCATTTCAGCGGTTTCGCCGCCGACCAGGGAGCAGCCGGACAGTTCACAGCCGGCGCCGATGCCGGTTACAACCTGAGCAGCGGTGTCGACGTTCAGTTTGCCAGTGGCGTAGTAGTCGAGGAAGAACAGCGGCTCAGCGCCGCAGACCACCAGGTCGTTCACGCACATGGCCACCAGGTCGATGCCGATGCTGTCGTGCTTGTTCAGGTTCAGCGCCAGGCGCAGCTTGGTGCCGACGCCGTCAGTGCCCGATACCAGCACCGGTTGTTTGTAACCGGCCGGGATTTCGCAGAGGGCGCCGAAACCGCCCAGGCCGCCCATGACTTCCGGGCGCGCAGTGCGCTTGGCGACGCTCTTGATGCGTTCGACCAATGCTTCACCGGCGTCGATGTCTACACCGGCGTCCTTGTAGCTCAGGGAGGGTTGCTTGCTCATGATCCAGGCCTTTAGGGGGGATTCAGGGGTAACGACCGAGTTCAGCGGGCCTGTCGAAATTGATGAGGCAATTGCCTCACGCGCTATTTCGACACCACCCGGCTGTAGCCGGTCTGCGAAGGCGCGCGATTTTATCAGGCTTGAGGGGCAGCGGCCATCCTCGTGCCGACGGGCAGGGGCATATCGCGTTAAAAAAACTGATATTGCCCGTGTTGGCGACGTCCCACATGGCTGTATAAGGTACGACGTTAACCGTCTATCGTTATGACAGTGCGAAAACTTACCGCGATCGTGTGAATGTTTTGCTTGGGCCTGCGGTCACAGCCCTGGCTCAATCGTCTTCATGCGGTCTGTTCCAGCCGCTCTTGTCGTCAGGAATCTTCCATGCGTTTTCTTAAATTCTTGTTCGTGGGCTGTTTATCCGTGGTCAGCCTGGCCAGCCATGCCGAAACCGTCAAAGGCCTCTATCAAGTGCGCCAACCGGTCAGCGGCCAGACACCGGAGGAGCGCGACCAGGCGACTCAGCAGGCGCTGGAAACGCTGGTGTTGCGCTTGACCGGCGATCCCAAGGCGGCGCAAAGCCCTGGCCTTGCGGCCGTGCGCAAAGACCCTCAGCAGATCATCAGTCAGTTCGGCTACGACGCCGGGCCACCGCAAGTGCTGAAAGTCGATTTCGACCCGGCCACCACCGAGCAGGCCTTGCGTCGTGCCGGGCTGGCCGTGTGGGGGGCCAATCGGCCGTCGATCCTCGGCTGGTGGTTGAACGATTCCACCGAAGGTTCGAGCCTGGTCGGCGATGGTCAGGCCAGTGCTGCGCCCTTGCGTCGGGCGGCTCAGCACCGAGGCCTGCCGCTGCGTTTGCCGCTGGCTGACCTGAATGAACAGATCGTCGCCACGGCACCGAATCTGGAAGGTGCCGACCCTGCGCCACTGCGCAGTGCCTCCGATCGTTACAATGCCGATGCCTTGCTGGCGGTGCATGCCCGTGAAGAAGGGGGGCAATGGCAAGCCAAGTGGCGACTGTGGCTGGGCGATCAGAAAGAGGCCGGCAGCGTGCAGGGCGCCGATACCGCCGCCGTGGCCGATGCGGTGATGCTGGCGGTCAGCGAGCGTCTGGCGTCGCGTTTCGTTGCCAAGCCAGGTATGTCGGGCGAGCAGTTGTTGGAAGTGCAGGGCATGAATCTGGAGCGTTATGCGACGCTTGGGCGTTTGTTGGAGCCTTTTGGCGCGCGTCTGCAAAGTGTCGATGGTGATCGCGTGCTTTATCGCGTCAACGGCAGTGCCGATCAGCTGCGAGCTCAGTTGTCCCTGGCGCAATTGCAGGAGGTTCCGGCCAGCCAGGTGCCGGCACCTGTTCAGCCGGTGACTGTGGGTTCTGCGCCGGCCGCAGCGCCAGCGCCTGCCCCGACGCCGCAGTTGCATTTCCGTTGGTGAGTTTTTTCTTTATATAGAAGCAGGAGTGGTACATGGCCGATACGCGGCGTTGGTTCTGGCTCGGTGGGGTGGCCCTGCTTTGCGCGTTTGTTTACCTGTTGCATCCGATCCTGACGCCGTTCCTGGTGGCGCTGTTGCTGGCCTATCTGTTCGACCCGCTGGTGGATCGGCTGGAGAAGCTCGGCTTGTCCCGGACATGGGGCGTGGTGGCGGTGTTCGCGTTGTTCACGATGGTCCTCACCACGCTGTTGTTGGTGTTGGTGCCGATGCTCGCCAAGCAGCTGTTTCGCTTGTATGAACTGGCGCCGCAGATGCTCGACTGGTTGCAGCACACCGCGTTGCCGTGGGCGCAATCGAAGTTGGGTTTGTCGGAGGGCTTCTGGAAGTTCGACAAGCTCAAGGCGGCGATCAGCGAGCACATGGGCCAGACCACCGACATTGTCGGCGTGGTGCTGAGTCAGGCGACGGCTTCAGGCCTTGCGCTGATCGGCTGGCTGGCCAATCTGGTGCTGATCCCGGTGGTGAGTTTTTATCTGCTGCGCGACTGGGACCTGATGATGGCCAAGATCCGCAGCTTGCTGCCGCGTGATCGTGAAGAGCGTGTCATGACCCTGGCTGGGGAATGCCATGAAGTGCTTGGGGCGTTCGTGCGCGGACAGTTGCTGGTGATGCTGGCGCTGGGTGTGATCTACGCCGCTGGCTTGATGATCGTCGGGCTGGAGTTGGGGCTGTTGATCGGTCTGATTGCCGGTCTGGCGGCGATCGTGCCGTACATGGGGTTTGTCATCGGGATTGGCGCGGCGTTGATTGCCGGTCTGTTCCAGTTCGGTGGCGATCTGTATCCCATGATCGGCATCGTCGCGGTGTTCATGGTCGGCCAGGCGCTGGAAGGCATGGTTCTGACGCCGTTGCTGGTGGGTGACCGGATCGGTCTGCACCCGGTGGCGGTGATCTTTGCGATTCTGGCCGGCGGCGAGTTGTTCGGTTTTACCGGTGTGCTACTGGCATTGCCGGTGGCGGCGGTGATCATGGTCCTGGTGCGCCATGTGCATGATTTGTATAAAGATTCGGATATCTACGGCGGTGTCGACGAGTCTGAGAAGTAAGGCTTCGAGATCGCTCGTCGCGGGCAGCCTGGTTTCACGCCGGGTTTGCCCGTATCCCTCGCGCGGCTGTCACATGCACCGCCAAAGAAACTGTCATAAAACCAGCACGTTAACGCAAACCTTTGATTTTGCTTGTGGTCTGTCGCATTGTGCCGTCAGCTTCACGGGTATAAACTTCGCAAACTTTACACAGAGGCCACTAACGGTTCCTTTGGAACTGTTCAGTCAGCATGAAACCGATTCAGCTGCCCCTAGGTGTGCGTCTGCGTGATGACGCCACCTTTATCAATTACTACCCAGGCGCCAATGCCGCTGCACTCGGCTATGTCGAGCGGCTGTGCGAAGCCGACGCCGGCTGGACGGAAAGCCTGATTTACCTCTGGGGCAAGCACGGGGTAGGGCGCACGCATTTGTTGCAGGCGGCTTGCCTGCGTTTCGAGCAGATGGGTGAACCGGCGGTGTATCTGCCGCTGGCCGAGTTGATGGACCGCGGCATCGAAATCCTCGACAACCTCGAACAATACGAACTGGTTTGCCTGGACGATTTGCAGGCGGTCGCCGGCAAGGCGGATTGGGAAGAGGCGTTGTTCCATCTGTTCAATCGTCTGCGTGACAGCGGTCGGCGTCTGCTGATCGCCGCCTCGACATCCCCGCGCGAACTACCGGTGAAGCTGGCGGACCTCAAGTCTCGGCTGACACTGGCGCTCATCTTCCAGATGCGTCCGCTCTCTGACGAAGACAAGTTGCGTGCCTTGCAGTTGCGCGCCTCCCGTCGTGGCCTGCACCTGACTGACGAAGTCGGTCATTTTATTTTGACTCGCGGTACTCGCAGCATGAGTGCGCTTTTCGAGCTGCTTGAGCGCCTCGATCAGGCTTCCCTTCAAGCTCAGCGCAAGCTGACAATCCCGTTCCTGAAAGAGACGTTGGGCTGGTAAAAGCCAGGTTTTTCGCGGGTTCCGGCATATTCCAGGCGTCAACAAATCCGCTTTCCTGCAAGGGAGCAGGCTGCGCAAAGGTTTAAAATGGGCTTAAGCGCTTAGATGGAAACGAGAAACCGATAAGTCACATAAAGATCGATTGAATTTGCAAATGAGATCGATAGCGGGCATAGTCTCGGCTTCTTTACAACTATCAGCCACGGTCGTGCCCATGCTAAATCGCTTCGCACCCCTCGTGCCTCTCGCACTCGTCACCCTGTTGTTCGGTTGCGCTGCTCACTCTCCAGTGTCCCAGCAAGAGCCACAGCATCAGGTTTCAAATTCAGTTACCGCGCAGTCTTCTTCCGTTCTTTTCCAGGAAGAGCTAGCAACCAATAAAGAACTGGCAGACTTCGCCGGGGGCAAGTCGTACCAGCTTCCGGTTCTGGCTGACAGCATCCTCGAACGTGGCATGTCCCTGATCGGTACCCGTTACCGTTTCGGCGGCACCTCCGAGGCAGGCTTCGACTGCAGCGGCTTCATCGGTTATCTGTTTCGTGAAGAGGCTGGCATGAACCTGCCGCGCTCCACTCGCGAAATGATCAACGTTGACGCTCCGCTGGTGGCTCGCAGCGCCCTCAAGCCGGGTGACCTGCTGTTCTTCGCCACCAATGGCCGTCGCGGTCGTGTCAGTCACGCCGGGATCTACGTGGGTGACAACCAGTTCATCCACTCCAGCAGCCGCAAAAGCGGTGGTGTCCGGGTCGATAGCCTGGGCGACAGCTACTGGAGCAAGACCTTCATCGAAGCCAAGCGTGCGCTCGCAATGGCACCGGCTGCAGCGCCTATCGTCACTGCGCGCCAATAAGCGGACAGTTTACAAGGCGAACTTAAAGTCTTACTTGAAGTTTGCCGCGTAGCCGCTAGAATCCTGATCTATTATTGATGGCAAACCGCCTGCGTTCTGCGCAGGCGGTTTTCTTTTCTGTCTTTGTGGCAGAAAAAAGCCGCAGCCAGATCAGGATGTTCTGTTTATGACGATGTCGGCCCGCCTCGCACTCATGTTCTTCGCAGCGCTGCTCAGCGCCTGCGCCAGCCGCACACCGCCACCTGCGCCGGTGGTTCGCGCACCGATTGTTTTCGGTTCTCCCCAAGCCTTTTCCCCTGCGGCAGAAGACGTGCTGTTTCGCGCGCTCGGTCTGGTGGGGACGCCTTATCGTTGGGGCGGCAACACGCCGGATTCCGGGTTCGATTGCAGCGGTTTGATCGGTTACGTCTATCGCGATGTCGCAGGCATTTCCTTGCCGCGGTCCACACGCGAGATGATCGGCATGCAGGCTCCCGACGTCGGCAAGGAAGGCCTGCAAACCGGCGACCTGATTTTCTTTGCCACCAATGGTGGCTCCCAGGTCAGCCATGCCGGGATCTATGTCGGCGAAGGGCGCTTCGTCCATGCACCAGCCACGGGCGGCACGGTCAAGCTGGACAGCTTGTCCAAGGCTTACTGGCAGAAAGCCTACCTGAGCGCCAAGCGCGTCCTGCAGCCCGAGCACTTGGCACATAATCCCTAGGGGTTTGTCATGATCGCTCTGGCGGAGTTGTAGGAGCGAGGCTTGCCCGCGAAGGCGGCAGCACAGTCAACATTGATATCGACTGACACACCGCTTTCGCGGGCAAGCCTCGCTCCTACGGACAGACTTTACTTGGCCGCGGAAACGCGCCAAATCTTGTTCCCCACATCATCCGCCACCAACAAGCCGCCCTGCTGATCGATCACCACGCCCACCGGCCGCCCCATGGCTTTTCCCTCGTCGTTGAGGAAGCCGGTAAGCACATCCAGCGGCTGTCCGCTCGGTTTGCCGGCGCTGAACGGCACGAAAATTACTTTGTAGCCGCTGTGCGGTTTACGGTTCCACGAGCCATGCTGGCCGATGAAGGCGCCTTGGGTGAACGGCGCGGGCAACTTGCTGCCTTCGGCGAACGTCAGGCCCAGCGACGCGGTATGGGGCCCCACCGCGTAGTCCGGTGCAATGGCCTTGGCGACCAGATCAGGGTTTTGTGGCTCGACGCGAACATCGACATGTTGCCCGTAATAGCTGTAAGGCCAGCCATAGAACCCGCCGTCCTTCACTGAAGTGATGTAGTCCGGCACCAGGTCGCTGCCGATTTCGTCACGCTCGTTGACTGCGGTCCACAGTGCGCCGCTTTGTGGCTCCCAGGCCAGGCCGTTCGGGTTGCGAATCCCCGAGGCGAAGATTCGATGGTTGCCGGTGGCGCGATCGACTTCCCAGATCGCCGCGCGACCTTCCTCCTGATCCATGCCGTTTTCACCAACGTTGCTGTTCGAGCCCACGGTGACGTACAGCTTGCTGCCGTCCTTGCTGGCGATGACGTTTTTGGTCCAGTGGTGATTTCGCGTGCCGCCCGGCAAATCGACCACTTTGATTGGCTGTGACTTGATCGCTGTCTCGCCGTTTTCATAGTGAAAACGCAGCAAGCGGTCGGTGTCGGCGACATACAGGTCTTTGCCAACCAGGGTCATGCCGAAAGGCGAGTTGAGGTTTTCCAGGAACACCGTGCGGGTTTCGGCGACGCCGTCGTGGTCCTTGTCCCGCAGCAGAGTGATGCGGTTCGGGCTGGGGACGCCAGCCCCGGCGCGGCCCATGACTTTGCCCATGATCCAGCCGCGAATGCCATTGCTGTCATCGGATTTGGACGGCGCGTTGGTTTCGGCCACCAGTACGTCGCCGTTGGGCAGCACGTAGAGCCAGCGCGGGTGTTCGAGGTTTTCGGCAAACGCTGCTACTTGAGTGCCTGCGGCGGCGACGGGTTTTTTACCCTGAGGCCAGCCGATCGCCGGGGCGATGTTCACCGTCGGGATCAGGGTTTTGTTCGGTTCCGGCAGCTTGGGCGACGGTCCGGTGCCGTCCGAGACTTGCAGGCTGGAGGTTTCACCACAGGCGGCGAGCCCTCCGGCGAGCGCGATGATGAGAATGAGCTGGGGTTTGCGCATTACTGATCTTCCCTATGAATGCATTGACGTAATCATAGAGAAGCGTAAACACCCGATGGTTCAACCGGTCAGCCGCGGGCCTCCTTGAACAGCACGGCGATCCCCGGATGGTAGTTGCCGGCTTCATTGCGCAACTTGCGGTAGGCGTAAGGGAAATACCAGGCCACGGCGCAGGTGTGCTCCTTTTGCAGGTCGTCGAGCATGTCCTGGAGTTCTTCCGGGGTGGCGCTGTGCTGGGCTTTTTGTGGGGCGACAAACAGGCAGCCGAGTTTCAGGTCGCTGGCGTAGCTGATGCGCTTCGCGTCGCTGGTGATGTCCGCCAGTGCCTGGGTCAGGTTCAGGTTGTTGACCCGCGGCCAGCGCTGGGTGGCCTGCAGGTACGCGCGTTCTTCGCTGGTGGCGATAAACAGATCGGCGCGGGCGTTGCGTTCGCCTTCTTCGGTCTGTTTGCGCGACGGTGTTTGCTGCAGCGTGACCATTTCCGCCATCCAGGCTGCGGCAGAGAGCAGGCCGAGGTTGGCGTTTTCGTCGTACCAGTAAGGCGTATCGTTATCGCCGCGCACGGCGTTGTAGCGGTCGATACAGTCAAACCAGCGTTCCAGCACCGGGCGCAGGAATTCCAGCTTCGGATTGCTGATGATCATGCCTTGCATGTGGCTCACCCTTGTTATTGTGTTATGAGGTTGTGGCTCTTTGATATCACTGCTGGCGGTGTGGCACAAGATTGGCGTCAGATAATTGATCAGCGGCAGTTATTCGCCGGAAGGCGTCCCGTCTTTAATTGACGCTCCACCCCCAACCCTCTAACCTTCGCGGCTTGTTTCAGGTGCTCTGTGGCCTTGGTCGACAGAGTGAAACAGGGAAGCCGGTGAGTGGATTTCTTCCAGCGAAGAATGATCACGATCCCGGCGCTGCCCCCGCAACGGTAAATGAGTGAAGACTGTGCCTTGAGCCACTGTGTCGACTGTCGACATGGGAAGGCGCGCAGTTGGCCTTGAGGCCGCTCATGAGCCCGGAGACCGGCCTGATCCATTCAGCGGCATCACGGTGGGCGATGCCAGGCTTCTTGCCGTCTATTCTTGTGCCTGCCCGCCGTTATCCAGCCTCAACGGAGAGCTCCCCCATGACTGATACCCCCGATCGTGACGAACGCCATCTGGCGCGCATGCTGCGCAAAAAAGCCGTGATCGACGAACGCATCGCCAATTCGCCGAATGAATGCGGCCTGCTGCTGGTGCTGAGCGGCAACGGTAAAGGCAAAAGCAGTTCGGCGTTCGGCATGCTTGCGCGCTCCATGGGCCACGGCATGCAATGCGGTGTGGTGCAGTTCATCAAGGGGCGCAGCAGCACCGGCGAGGAGCTGTTCTTCCGGCGTTTCCCGGAGCAGGTGCGTTTTCATGTGATGGGCGAGGGCTTCACCTGGGAAACCCAGGACCGCCAGCGTGACATCGCCGCCGCCGAAGCTGCGTGGGCGGTGTCCCGCGAACTGCTGAGCGATCCGTCGATTGGCCTGGTGGTACTCGATGAATTGAACATCGCCCTCAAGCACGGTTACCTCGATCTCGATCAGGTGCTCAGCGACTTGCAGGCCCGTCCGCCGATGCAGCATGTGGTGGTCACTGGCCGTGCCGCCAAACCGGAGATGATCGAACTGGCTGACACCGTCACCGAAATGGGCATGATCAAGCACGCCTTCCAGGCCGGGATCAAGGCGCAAAAAGGCGTCGAGTTGTGAATCAACCACGTCAATGCCCGGCGGTACTGATTGCCGCGCCGGCCTCCGGTCAGGGCAAGACCACCGTCACCGCCGCGCTCGCCCGTTTGCATCGCAATCAGGGGCGCAAGGTGCGCGTGTTCAAATGCGGCCCGGACTTTCTCGATCCGATGATTCTCGAGCGCGCCAGCGGTGCGCCGGTCTATCAGCTGGACATGTGGATGGTTGGCGAGCAGGAAAGTCGTCGCCTGTTGTGGGAAGCCGCTGGCGAAGCTGACCTGATTCTCATCGAAGGCGTCATGGGGTTGTTCGACGGTACGCCGTCCAGTGCCGACCTGGCGCGGCATTTCGGTGTGCCGGTGCTCGGCGTGATTGACGGCACCGCGATGGCGCAGACGTTTGGCGCACTGGCCCTGGGGCTTGCGCGCTATCAGCCGGATTTGCCGTTTGCCGGTGTGTTGGCCAACCGGGTTGGCACCCTGCGTCATGCGCAATTGCTCGAAGGCAGTCTGACAGAAGGCTTGCGCTGGTACGGCGCGTTGTCCCGGGAGACCGGCATCGAATTGCCGAGTCGGCACCTCGGCCTGGTACAGGCCAGCGAATTGAATGATCTCGATCTGCGCCTCGATGCAGCCGCCGCCTCGCTGGCCAGCAGTTGCGACGTGGCTTTACCGCCTGCCGTGGAATTCGCCGCGCCTGAAGTGATCGCCGCCGAACCATTGCTGGCCGGTGTGCGGATTGCCGTGGCCCGGGACGAAGCCTTTGCATTTACCTACGGCGCGAGCCTGGATCTGCTGCGGGCGATGGGCGCCGAGTTGTCTTTCTTCTCGCCGATCCGCGACAGCGAATTACCAGAGGCAGACAGCCTTTATCTGCCGGGCGGTTACCCTGAATTGCACCATGTGGCGTTGTCACAAAATACGCCAATGCTGATCGCCATTCGCGATCACCACGCAGCGGGCAAACCGTTGCTGGCCGAGTGTGGCGGCATGCTGTACCTGCTGGACTCGTTGACCGATGTCGAGGGTACTCGCGCTGAGCTGGTTGGCTTGTTGACCGGTGATGCGGTGATGCAGAAGCGTCTGGCGGCGTTGGCCTTGCAGGCGGTGGAACTGCCTGAAGGTTTGCTGCGCGGGCACACCTATCACCACTCGCTGACCAGCACCGAGCTTGAGCCGATTGCGCGTGGCCTGAGCCCCAATGGCGGGCGAGGGGCGGAGGCGGTTTATCGTGAGGGGCGGATGACGGCCTCTTATGTGCACTTTTATTTTCCGTCCAATCCGGCGGCGATTGCTGCGTTGTTGGCGCCCGATCGTGAAGCCGTCATCGCGAGCAGGCCATGACAGAAAACGCCTTTTCCGAAGCCGAACGCGATGCGGTCTACCGAGCCATCGGCGAACGCCGTGACATGCGCCACTTCAGCGGCGGCACGGTCGAGCCCGAGTTACTGAGGCGCCTGCTCGAAGCCGCGCACCAGGCGCCGAGCGTCGGCCTGATGCAGCCCTGGCGGTTCATCCGCATCAGCGACCGGGCGCTGCGCGGACAGATCCAGCAACTGGTGGAGGAAGAGCGCGTCCGCACCGCCGAAGCCCTCGGCGAGCGCTCCGACGAATTCATGAAGCTCAAGGTCGAAGGCATCCAAGACTGCGCCGAAGTGCTGGTCGCTGCGCTGATGGACGATCGCGAACGGCATATCTTCGGCCGTCGTACGTTGCCGGAAATGGACATGGCCTCGCTGTCCTGTGCCATCCAGAACCTTTGGCTGGCATCCCGCGCCGAAGGCCTGGGCATGGGCTGGGTGTCGCTGTTCGAACCGCAAGCCTTGGCGAACCTGTTGGGTTTACCGGTCGGGGCCAAGCCTTTGGCCGTTCTTTGCCTGGGGCCGGTCAAGGAATTCTATCCAGCGCCGATGCTGGTACTCGAAGGCTGGGCGCAAGCGCGTCCGCTCAACGAGTTGCTGTATGAAAATTATTGGGGAGTGAGTCAATGAGTGTGGCGTTGTTGAGTGTCGCCGCGGTCGCGCTGGATGCGCTGCTGGGTGAACCCAAACGCTGGCATCCGCTGGTGGCGTTCGGTCGTTTTGCCGATCGCATCGAACAACGTTTCAACTCCGCTGGCCGCGGCTGGCGCAGTCACGGGGTGACGGCCTGGGTGATGGCGGTCGTGCCGCTGACCTTGCTGGTCACCGCGCTGTCCTGGGCACCTTATGTTGGCTGGATCGTCGAGATTCTCGCGCTCTATTGCGCGCTTGGCATGCGCAGCCTCGGCGAGCATGTCGAGCCGGTGGCCAAGGCCCTGCGCAGCGATGATCTGGTTGAGGCGCGCACACGTGTCGGTTATCTGGTCAGCCGCCAGACCAGCGAACTGGACAAAACCGAAGTCGCCCGCGCCGCCACCGAATCGGTGTTGGAGAACGGCAGCGATGCAGTGTTCGCCGCGCTGTTCTGGTTTGCCGTGGCGGGTGCGCCCGGTGTGGTGCTCTATCGTCTGAGCAACACCCTGGATGCGATGTGGGGTTATCGCAACGAACGCTTCGAGCGTTTCGGCTGGGCTGCCGCAAAGATCGACGATGTCCTCAACTACATTCCTGCACGCCTGGTGGCGTTGACCTACGCGCTGTTGGGCAAAACCCGACTGGCGCTGAAATGCTGGCGCATCCAGGGGCCGACCTGGGACAGCCCGAATGCCGGGCCGGTGATGGCGGCTGGTGCCGGTGCGTTGGGTGTCGAGTTGGGCGGGGCGGCGATTTATCACGGCGAACTGCATCAGCGTCCGCAGTTGGGCGAAGGCGTGCCGGCGGATGCCGATTCCATCGACCGTGGCTGGCAATTGGTCCAGCGCGGGGTATGGTTATGGCTGCTGATTCTCTGCGTGGGGGCTGAATTCTATGCTTGAACACGGTGGCCGGTTGCGCAAGGCAGCACTTGAATACGGTATCGCCGAAGCCGATTGGCTCGACCTGTCCAGTGGTCTTGCGCCCTGGCCATTCCCGGTTCCGGACATCCCGCTGCGGGCCTGGGCACGCCTGCCGGAAAACGATGACGGTCTGGAGCAAGCCGCTTGCGACTATTACGGTGCGGCCCAGGTGTTGCCCGTGGCCGGTTCGCAAATGGCGATTCAGTTGCTGCCGCGTTTGCGCCGGGCCGGCAAGGTCGGTGTGCTGTCTCCGTGTTACGCCGAGCACGCCGAAGCCTGGCGTCGCAACGGTTATGTCGTGCGTGAAGTCCTGGAGTCGGAAGTCGATTTTTTTCTCGACAACCTGGACGTGCTGGTGGTGGTCAATCCGAACAATCCCACGGGTCTGAGCCTGACCCCGGCCCGCCTGCTGGATTGGCATGCGCGGCTGGCCCAGCGCGGTGGCTGGTTGGTGGTGGACGAGGCGTTCATGGACAACACACCGCATTTGAGTCTGGCGCCGTTCACCAACCAGATCGGCTTGATCGTGCTGCGTTCCTTCGGCAAGTTTTTCGGCCTGGCCGGTGTGCGGCTAGGGTTTGTGCTGGCCGAGCGCAAGTTGCTCAAACTGTTGGCCGAGCAGGTCGGGCCTTGGGCGGTCAGTGGGCCGACCCGCGTCCTGGGCCAGGCGTGCCTGACGGATACGGACGGGCACACCCGACAGCGCATTCGCACTGACGAAGCTGGCGAGCGTCTGGCGTTGCTGCTTGAGCAGTATGGTTTCAAACCTCAGGGCGGTTGCGCGTTGTTCCAGTGGCTGATCACCGAGCGCGCCCAAGCGCTGCATGAATTCATGGCCCGGCGTGGCATTCTGCTGCGGTTGTTCACCCACAACAGCAGCCTGCGTTTTGGTTTACCTGCGGATGAAGCGGACTGGTCGCGCCTCGAACAAGCCCTGCAAATCCATGCCAAGGAAAACCCATGACAACGTTGATGGTGCAAGGCACCACATCCGATGCCGGTAAAAGCACACTGGTGACGGCACTGTGTCGCTGGGTCACGCGCCAAGGCGTGAGCGTGGTGCCGTTCAAGCCGCAGAACATGGCCCTCAACAGTGCGGTGACCGCCGACGGTGGCGAGATAGGTCGCGCTCAGGCGGTGCAGGCCCAGGCTTCAAACCTTGAACCGCACACCGACATGAACCCGGTGCTGCTTAAACCCAACAGTGATACCGGCGCCCAAGTGATCATCCATGGCCGCGCCGTCACCACCATGAATGCGGTCGCCTATCACGACTACAAAGCCATCGCCATGCAGGCGGTGCTGGCCTCCCATGAACGGCTGAGCGCGGCGTATCCGCTGGTGATGGTTGAAGGGGCGGGCTCGCCGGCCGAGATCAACCTGCGCGCCGGCGACATCGCCAACATGGGGTTTGCCGAGGCGGTGGACTGCCCGGTGGTGCTGATTGCCGACATCAATCGCGGCGGAGTTTTCGCGCATTTGGTCGGTACGCTGGAGCTGCTGTCGCCGAGCGAACAGGCGCGGGTCAAAGGCTTCATCATCAACCGTTTTCGCGGCGATATCGCCTTGCTGCAACCGGGGCTGGACTGGCTGGAAGCGCGCACCGGCAAACCAGTGATCGGCGTGTTGCCTTATGTGATGGACCTGCATCTTGAGGCCGAGGACGGCCTCGATCAACGTCAGACCGACAAGGCCGATCAAGTACTCAACGTGGTGGTGCCGGTACTGCCGCGCATCAGCAACCACACCGATTTCGATCCACTGCGCCTGCATCCGCAAGTGGACCTGCAATTCATCGGCCCTGGCCAGGCGATTCCACCGGCCGACCTGATGATTCTCCCGGGTTCGAAAAGCGTACGCAGCGACCTCGCGTACCTGCGGAGCAACGGCTGGGACTCGGCGATCGCGCGGCACTTGCGCTACGGCGGCAAAGTGCTGGGAATCTGCGGCGGCCTGCAAATGCTCGGTGAGCAGGTGCATGACCCGCTGGGCCTCGAAGGCGCGCCGGGTTCCAGTGCCGGTTTGGGTTTGCTGGCGTTCGAAACGCAGCTCGAAGAAGAGAAGCAGTTGCGCAACGTACGTGGGCGTCTGGCGCTGGAAGATGCGCAGGTCAGCGGCTATGAAATTCATGCCGGCGTGACCACCGGGCCGGCGCTGGAAAACGCCGCCGTGCAGCTGGACGATGGTCGCAGCGATGGTGCGCAAAGTGCCGATGGGCAGATTTTCGGTACGTACCTGCATGGCCTGTTCGAATCACCGGCGGCGTGCAGTGCACTGTTGCGTTGGGCTGGTTTGCAGGAGGTGCAGGAGGTGGATTACCACGGGTTGCGCGAGCGCGATATCGAGCGGTTGGCGGATCTGGTGGAGAAGCATCTGGATACCTCGCTGTTGCGTGAGCTCTGCGGTTTTTGAGGTGATTTTGAGGATGCCTTCGCGGGCAAGCCTCGCTCCTACAGGGGAAACGCATATTCCGTGCAGGAGCGAGGCTTGCCCGCGAAGAGACCCGTCACTACACCGCACATTTGAAGGAATGAACCATGCTGCAACTGATCCTCGGCGGCGCCCGCTCCGGCAAAAGTCGTCTGGCTGAAAAGCTGGCGACTGACAGTCAGCTCCACGTCACTTACATCGCCACCAGCCAACCCCTGGACGGTGAAATGAACGAGCGGGTGGCCCATCACCGTGCCCGTCGTCCGGCCGAATGGGCGTTGATCGAGGAACCGCTGGAGCTGGCCCGCGTACTGCGCGAAAGCGCCGGCGTCGACCGTTGCGTGCTGGTGGATTGCCTGACGCTGTGGCTGACCAATCTGCTGATGCTCGACGACGCCGAGCGCCTGTCGGCCGAGCGCGAGGCCCTGCTGGACTGCCTGGCATCGTTGCCGGGTGAAATCATTTTTGTCAGCAACGAGACCGGAATGGGTGTCGTGCCGCTGGGCGAATTGACTCGCCGCTATGTCGATGAAGCCGGTTGGCTGCATCAAGCCTTGGCCGAGCGCTGCCAACGTGTCGTCCTGACCGTCGCCGGCCTGCCCCTGACTTTGAAAGGAACTGCATTATGACTCACACCTGGTGGCTGAACCCGTGCAAGCCAATCGATGCACAAGTGGTCGAACAGGCGCAGGCGCGTCAACAGCAACTGACCAAGCCTGCCGGTTCCCTCGGCCAGCTCGAAGCGGTGGCGGTGCAACTGGCCGGGTTGCAGGGGCAGGTCAAGCCGACCCTCGATCAGCTGTGGATCGCGATTTTTGCCGGTGACCATGGCGTGGTCGCCGAAGGGGTGTCGGCGTTTCCGCAGGAAGTCACCGGACAGATGCTGCACAACTTCGTCAGCGGCGGCGCGGCGATCAGCGTGTTGGCGCGGCAGTTGGGCGCGTCCCTTGAAGTAGTCGACCTCGGCACCGTTACGCCGTCATTGAATCTGCCGGGTGTGCGTCACCTGAACGTCGGCCCGGGCACGGCGAATTTCGTCCAGGGCCCGGCGATGACTCAGGCCCAGGGCGAACTCGCCTTGCAGGCTGGTCGCGACAGTGTGCAGCGCGCCATTGCAGCAGGCGCGCAGTTGTTCATCGGCGGCGAAATGGGCATCGGCAACACCACGGCGGCCAGCGCCTTGGCTTGTGCTTTGCTCGATTGCCCGGTGGTGCACCTGGCCGGGCCGGGCACCGGCCTGAACGCTGCAGGTGTCAGCCATAAAGCCCAGGTCATCGAACGCGCCTTGGCGTTGCATGGTGCTCAGCGTGGCGATGCGCTGCAAACCTTGTTCAACCTCGGCGGTTTCGAAATCGCTGCGCTGGTTGGCGCGTACCTGGCTTGTGCTCAGGAAGGTGTCGCGGTGTTGGTCGACGGGTTTATTTGCAGCGTCGCCGCGCTGGTGGCGGTGCGTCTGAATCCGGCCTGTCGTGAGTGGTTGCTGTTCGGTCATCGTGGTGCCGAGCCAGGTCATCGCCATGTGCTGGAAACCCTGAACGCCGAACCGTTGCTGGACCTCGGTCTGCGGTTGGGCGAGGGCAGTGGTGCGGCGTTGGCCGTGCCATTGTTGCGCCTGGCCTGCGACCTGCACGGACAGATGGCAACATTCGCCGAAGCCGCAGTGGCGGATCGCCCGGCATGACCTTGCGCCTGGACCTGTTGCGTCATGGCGAAACCGAACTCGGTGGCGGCCTGCGCGGCAGCCTCGATGACGCGCTGACCGGCAAGGGCTGGGAGCAGATGCGCGCTGCGGTGGTTGAGCAGGGCCCTTGGGATCGCTTGGTCAGCTCGCCGTTGCAGCGTTGCGCACGCTTTGCTGAAGAGCTTGGGGCGCAATTGGGGCTGCCGGTGCAGCTGGAAAAGGATCTGCAAGAGCTGCACTTCGGCGTCTGGGAAGGACAGAGCGCCGCGGCGCTGATGGAAACCAGTGCCGAGGCATTGGGCTTGTTCTGGGCCGATCCCTATTCGTTTACGCCGCCTGATGGTGAGCCGGTTGCCGACTTTTCGACGCGGGTGTTGGCGGCCGTTGAGCGGTTACACGCGGTCTATGCGGGTGAGCGGGTCCTGCTGATCAGTCATGGCGGCGTCATGCGATTGTTGCTGGCGCAAGCGCGCGGATTGCCGCGTGAGCAATTGCTCAACGTTGAGGTCGGCCATGGCGCGTTGTTCTCGTTGACGGTTGAATCCGGCGCCTTGTTAAGGGAAGCGATCTGATCATGTTGCCGTTCTGGATCGCCCTGCAATTTCTCAGCAGCCTGCCGATTCGCCTGCCGGGCATGCCAACGCCCGAGGAATTGGGCCGGTCGCTGCTGTTTTATCCGCTGGTCGGCGTGCTGTTCGGTGCCATTCTGTGGGCGTTGAACGGGCTGTTGCAGGGCGCGCCGTTGTTGCTTCATGCCGCACTGTTATTGACTGTGTGGGTGTTGCTCAGCGGAGCGTTGCACCTGGATGGCCTGGCCGATAGCGCCGATGCGTGGCTCGGTGGTTATGGCGACCGTGAGCGCACTCTCACGATCATGAAAGACCCACGCAGTGGGCCGATCGCGGTGGTGACGCTGGTGCTGGTGTTGCTGCTCAAGTTCGCCGCGTTGCTGGCGTTGATCGAGCAGCAGCACAGCGTGGTGTTGATCATCGTTCCACTGATTGCCCGCAGCGCGCTGTTGGGATTATTCCTGACCACACCTTACGTGCGTCCCGGTGGATTGGGGCAGGCGCTGGCCGATCATCTGCCGCGTTTGGCCGGGAAACAGGTGTTGGTGATCAGTGCGGTGGCCTGTGTGTTGATCGCGGGCCTCAGCGGTGTGTGGGCGCTTGCGCTGGCAGCTGTGGTGTTTGTCTGGTTGCGGCAAGTCATGATGCGACGATTGGGCGGGACGACTGGCGACACTGCCGGGGCGTTGCTGGAATTGCTGGAAGTGGCGCTGCTGGTGGGGTTGGCGCTGCTGTGAATTCCTGTGGGGGAGCGGGCAAGTCGGATCGCGGCGCTGCTCGTTCTTACAGGTAAAATGTGTCGAAATATTTGCTTTCATTTAACCGCGGGTATATACACGCACCATGCTTCCTTCTCAATGTTTGTGCACTAACCTGCGTCGCGCCGCTCGTGGCGTCAGCAGGCATTACGACGGCGCGCTCGACGGCTTCGGGATCAACGTTGCCCAGTATTCTCTGCTGTGCAACCTGCAGCGTCTGGATCAGCCGAGCATCTCGACACTGGCCGAGGCCATGGGCCTGGATCGCAGCACCCTGGGGCGCAATCTACGGGTGCTGGAAGGTGAAGGTCTGGTGACACTGGTCGAGGGCGAAGACATGCGCAATCGCATCGTCCTGCTCACCGAGACAGGGCGCGAACGTCTGGCAGCGGCCTTGCCGGCCTGGGAAGCGGCGCAACAGCGGTTGATCGACCGTCTGGGTGCCGAGAAGCGTGAAACCTTGCTGAAACTGCTGGACGAACTGGCTTGAGGCCAGTTTTTTCGATCTTAAGCGGGTATATACCCGCTACCGGAGAACAACAATGACATCGATGTGGCGTACGTGCGGTTGGGTGCTGTTGGGCAGTGCGCTGATTCTGGCGTTGTCCCTGGGGGTGCGACACGGCTTCGGGTTGTTTCTGGCGCCGATGAGTGCCGAATTCGGCTGGGGTCGCGAAGTGTTTGCCTTCGCCATTGCCCTGCAGAACCTGATCTGGGGCCTGGCGCAGCCATTCACCGGCGCATTGGCCGACCGCTTTGGCGCCGCAAAGGTGGTGTTGATCGGTGGTGTTCTGTACGCCCTGGGCCTGATGTTCATGGGGTTGTCCGATTCGGCGGTGACCTTGTCCTTGAGCGCCGGGTTGTTGATCGGTATCGGTCTGTCCGGCACCTCGTTCTCGGTGATCCTTGGCGTGGTCGGCCGTGCCGTACCACCGGAAAAACGCAGTATGGGCATGGGGATCGCCAGTGCTGCCGGTTCCTTCGGTCAATTCGCCATGTTGCCCGGCACGCTGGGGCTGATCGGCTGGCTGGGCTGGTCTGCGGCATTGCTGGTGCTGGGCCTGCTGGTGGCGCTGATCGTGCCGCTGGTGAGCATGCTTAAAGACAAGCCGTTGCCGGTGCTCGGGCATGAGCAAACCCTCTCTGAAGCGCTACACGAAGCCTGCTCCCATTCAGGGTTCTGGTTGTTGGCGTTCGGCTTTTTTGTCTGCGGTTTTCAAGTGGTGTTCATCGGTGTGCACTTGCCGGCGTATCTAGTGGATCAACACCTGCCAGCCTCCGTCGGCACCACGGTGCTGGCGCTGATCGGGCTGTTCAATATCTTCGGTACCTATACCGCAGGCTGGCTCGGCGGACGGATGTCCAAACCGCGCTTGCTCACCGCTCTGTATCTGTTGCGGGCGGTGGTGATTGCACTGTTCCTCTGGGCACCCGTCACTCAGGTCACGGCCTATTTGTTCGGCATGGCCATGGGTTTCCTCTGGCTGTCGACGGTGCCCTTGACCAACGGCACGGTGGCAACCTTGTTTGGTGTCCGAAATCTGTCCATGCTCGGCGGGATTGTTTTCCTGTTCCACCAGTTGGGCTCGTTCCTCGGCGGCTGGTTGGGCGGGGTGGTGTATGACCGAACCGGGAGCTACGACTTGATCTGGCAGGTGGCGATTCTCTTGAGTCTGATGGCCGCAGCCCTGAACTGGCCAGTACGGGAGCAGCCGGTGGCGCGCCTGCAAACCCAGGTGAGTGCCGCATGAACAGTCTTTGGCCGCGGATGGCAGCCATCGCCGTCGGCGTATTGCTGCTGGCCCTGGTTTGGTGGGGCTGGCATCAGGGTGGGCTGGCATTGATGCAGCTGGGCATGGGTGCTTGCTAGCGAGCTGCTTGCTAGCGAGCGGCGAAGGCGAGTAGTTTCGCGTTCTGACGATTGCTCAAGGATGCACCGACATGCCGATGCGCTGGCTTGCAGTTCCTGCGTTGCTGATGTTTTTTTCCGGGCTGGCTCAGGCAGCAGAATGCCCGGAGCTGTTGCAAGGCTCATTGCCGAAGCTGCGCGCCAAGGAATCCATCGATTTGTGCCAGCGCTTCGCCGGCAAACCGTTGGTGGTGGTCAATACCGCAAGCTTCTGTGGCTTCGCCCCGCAGTTCAAAGGTCTTGAGGCGCTGTATCAGCGCTACAAGGATCAAGGGCTTGAGGTGGTCGGTGTTCCATCCAATGACTTCAGGCAAGAGTCCAAGGATGGTGCAGAGACTGCCAAGGTCTGTTATGTGAATTACGGCGTGACCTTCACCATGACCGAACCGCAGAAAGTCCGCGGCGATGACGCCACGCATTTGTTCAAGGTCCTTGCCGAACAAAGCAGTTCGCCGAAGTGGAATTTCTACAAATACGTGGTCGATCGCCAAGGCAACGTGATCGCCAATTTCTCCAGCCTGACCAAGCCCGACAATCCCGAGTTCATCGAGGCGGTGGAGAAAGCCCTGGCCTCGAAGCCCTGATCGACGCGCACTAAAAAGCCCCGCCTCTGTACAAGAGTGCGGGGCTTTTTCAATTCAGGCGGCGAGGGGTTCAGGTTCGCCGTGAATGATCAGAAACGGTAGGTCGCGCCTACACCGAAACCGTTTGCCCAGTTTTCATACTTGGCGTTGTAGCTCTGGCGGCCGTTGCTGTTGTTGACCTTGACCGACTCTTCGCGCAGGTACGAGTACGCTACGTCGATGGTCAGGTCGTCGGTCGGACTCCAGCCCGCGCCCAGGCTGAAAATCTTGCGATCGCCAGTCGGAATGCGCGGGGAGCGGTTTTCGTTGTTGGTTGGTGCCTGGTCGACGGATAGACCGGTACGCAGAACCCATTGTTTGTTCAACTGGTACGAAGCACCGATGGCGTGAGCCCAGGTGTCATGCCAGTTCTGTTCTTCGGTGATGGTACCAAACCGGCTGTTCAGGGCTGCAGGGACGCCGCTGTTTTCGACGCTGATTTCTTTCAGGCGGCTCCAGCGAGTCCAGGTGCTGCCCGCGTAGAGGGTCCACTTGTCATCCAGTTGGTGAGTGAGCGAGATATCAACCGACTCAGGAGTCGTTATGTCCAGGGATGCATCGTACTTCTGGTTAGGGTTCTGACCCAGAGCCCCGAGGAGGCTGTAGTTGACCTTGGTGTCACCTTCGAGCTTGTACTTCACTTTCGAGTGGTAGGTCAGGCCAACGCGAGTGCTGTCGGTCGCTTGTACCAAGATGCCGATGTTGTACCCCAGCGCGGTGTCGTCACCTTTGATCTTGACGTTACCGTCCGCTGCGCGCGGGTTTAGTGACAGGTTCGATTCCAGGGTGCCGTCAATGCGGTTGATGGTCGGACCGAAACCGATCGACACCTTGTCGTTGAAGGCATAGCTGATGGTTGGCTGGAGAGTCACGATTTTGACTTCGCTTTTACTGCCGAAGTAACGGCCGGCGAAGCCGTTCTCGTAGTCGGTCACCAGACCGAATGGAGCATAGACGCCGAAACCGACTGCCCACTGGTCATCGAGTGGCTTTACGTAGTAGCCCATGGGCACGCCCATGAAAGGGACCATGTCACCTTTGTTGGTACCACCATTCGGGCTGGAGCTGGCATCACTGATGTCAGCGTGCGCGTCGATAAATGCAACACCGCCGGTCACTTGTTCGCGCTTGAGGCGAGACATGCCGGCAGGGTTACCAAAAACAGTGGATGCGTCGTCGGCAGAAGAAGATCGCCCGGCAAAACCTGTCCCCATCCCGCTGATGCTTTGTTCGTTGAGGGCAAAGCCACTGGCGAAGATCTGGGTGGATGCCAAGGCAACGGCGAGGCTAAGGGTGGTTTTGAGCATTACTTTTTTCATTATTAGAACTCCTGGTGATCACCGGAGCGAAAATTACCAACATTTTCGTCCGGGCGCCATAGCCTGTATTGCTTGATTTAGAGCGGTTTTGTAGGACAATCCGACCAAAATCGCGACCTGTTGGGCGATCTTCTGAAATGGGTGAATCAGCAGGCGACCTGATTCAACGATGAAACACAGGTTTGCCAGGCGTAGGTGAAGTCTCGCAAACGACCTTGGGGCTGGAAGGTCTGGCGCCAGATTCGGGCCATTCCCAGCAAGTCATCGGAGGCGGGGAGGGGAGTGTTCTGTTCTTCTACCAGCAGCCAGGCGATGGCTGTGGCATAACGCAGGTTGACGGTCAATTCCAGGTGCGGCCCGCTGAGAAAAGCATGCTGGCTGGCCAGGCCGCGAACCAGGCTCGCCCGCTCCGGGTCCAGGGCCAGGTAGTGATCCCAGAGGGCCTGGTGGCGGGGCTCGGCGATCCGGTACAAGCCGTGTCCACGGCGGTCATGCAGGGCTGAACCAAGGGCTGACTGACTGGCGGCGATGCCCAGCAGCAGGGATTCGGCAGTCGCGCTATGGCGTCCGAGGTAGATCAATGTCGGACGGATCACATAACGGCACAGTTCGCTGGCAGCGATACCCATAAAACCCTCGAAACATCAAGTGGTCGGCGATACCTGAAGAGGCCTTGGCAGCTGTGGATCGAATCAGGCTCGCCGTAAGCGGATCAAGCCGCTTGAGTTGAAGTGTAGTGTCATTATTTTGCTGTAAAGGACTGTTTTTAAAATATTTCCGGCTTCGAGTTATAACCGTTATATCGGTTGGTGCTTAGGCAATGGCGGCTAAAAGAGAAATATCGGGCGATAAAAACCCCGCTTTTCAGGGTGATGCTGTTCACCTAAGCGGAGCCGCCTTACCGTCCTTGGCCTGGAAGGCCTTGGACGGTGCAGACGCGACTCACTCTATGGGGGTGTTTTGGAGGAAGGTGCTCAGGAGCCGGCGTACGCGACGGCGACGGGTCGATAATGTAAAGGCACAGTGCAACCACGTTCTACGTGGCGGCGAAGCCCTGGAAGGAGTTGTCCTAGCTCTTCATGTTGACATTGCAAAAGCAAACAGCGACGACACCAGAATCAGCGACACGGTCAGCAGCAGGGTGTCGTCAGGCAACTTGACCGGGCATTCATAGGGTTTGTTGATTTACGCGCCTTTTCATGAATATTTTTTCTTGGATAAAATGCAGGTGCTTCATTTGACATTTGGGATCCAATGTCTAGAATCGATCGCATGAGCCCCTCGGATGGGCCAAAAAGAATAAAAGTAAAAAGGAAGATACAATGCATGGAAGCTATCCGTATCAGCGTATTGCAGTCTGCAATACCTTCAAATTGCACCTCGCAAAAATCATCACTGAATTTCCCGCCTCGTCGCATTGTGCTGTGAATTATTTTGCTCGCGCACGGTTTTAATTAATCTCGACCTTCATGCATCTAACAGTTTGGATTGTTGATATCCCAAACTTATGGTGCCTGGCTTGCTGTGGGCCGTTATTGGCAGGTTCGCACTTTCGATATTGAATAATCGAAATAGACGTTCGTCCCAAAAAAAGTTGGCTGATCAAATGGAATTCCGATTCTCGCTAAAGGAGTGGCTTGGCCATGTTTAAAAGACGCAAGCGCACCGCGCTGGATGATCCCAGTCTGGAACGTGTGAAGTTAACACCCCAGATGCTCACCTACGATCAATTCGCCAGTCGCAGTCGTTCCCAGTACTTGCCTTATGTGATGGGTTTCAATGCCGCCGATTACCGTTCGGAAGCGATCAATACCGATCGGCTCGGATTTCGCCTGGCCTATGATGCGCAAGGTCGGCCGGTCAGTGTCGGCACCCTCGAGGCCAGCACGCTATCAGAGGTGAATTTACTGGTCGGGGCCTCGTCAGCCTTGGGTTACGGGGCTTCCAGTGATGCCGCCTCGGTAGCGAGCCGCCTGTCCACGCATGATCCCGATGCTACGCCATGGCTGAATTTCGCGGGGCATACCTTTAATGCGACCCAGGAATTGATGCTGTTCGTGCTGCATGCTCATCGACTGCCCAAAGTGCGACGCATCGTGATCATGGGCGGCTTCAATACTCTGGTCATGGCGCGTCTTCCTGAGTTCATTCGAGGTGATCTGCCACCGTTCTACTTCTGCGGTGACTATTACGAAAAGTTTGATGAAATTGCTGAGGAAAATGGTGCAGAACTGCCGCCTGGAAAACTTCCAAAATGGCCGGCCGAAACGACTGAGGTTCCGCCTGTTTCGCAAACTCTGGTACGCGCTCTGCAAGACACCATGAATTGTCTGACTACCTGGAAACGCCTCGCGGATTCTTTGGGTGCAGAACTTACGTTTGTTCTCCAGCCCTTGGCGACTTGGGTAAGAACGCCGTGTGCCGAAGAACAGAAGCTGTTTAATGAGCTTGATCAGATTTCCCGGTTTGGTACCTGGCAGCATTTATATGGCGATATATCCGCCCCCACGGTCGCGGAATATTACGCCGATAGTCTGGCCAACAGTTGTCATGACTTGGGTATTCGATTTGCCAGTTTGATCGATGATTTTAGAGAGCGTCCGGATGATGAATGGTTATACGTTGATCGCGCGCACTTTACCGACCTTGGCAGTGATGTCGTAGCACGCGCCATTCATCGATACCTGCAATGAAAGTTTAGGAGGCTCTATGTTAAAGCGAATTCGCAAGGCACTTGGTTCTTTGTTCAAGAAAAAGAAAAAAGCCAAGAAGAAAAACAATTCCTCCATATATCCAATGCACTGATGAAGACTAATAGGCAAATCTTTTCCAGCTTCCTTGGGGCAGAGACCGGGGGAGAGGCCAGGCGCATGTTCACGCCGGTCAGCCTGCGCACTTGCCTGGGTGAGGTGCATGGGACGGACTTGGTAGACGTCGACTTCACCAGCCCGGCGGCTTTGGCGGGGCTGGCGAGTGTTGCATGCGAGCGGCTTGGGCCGTTGCGCGACGGATTCCGAAGGTTGGCACAGACAATCGAGGGGAACGAAGCGGATGCCCAGGCGTTGCGTGCCAAGGCGGCGTTGGAGTCGGCTCCCTTTCTGATCGGCAGTCAGCACCTGATTCATGGGGTGTGCGGCAGCTGGAATAATGAAGCACGCCATGCCATGGCAGCGCTGAGTATCCATGCGGCGGATGTGGGGGCCGGTCAGCCAGGGGCCAGTCGTATCCAGCGCTACCTGGAATTGCTGCGTCAGCACGCGCTGGCAGATGCTGGCGAAGATCTCTTGCGAGCAGTGGCCGACCCAAGGATCTCGGACGGAGCCTTCAACTTTGCCTCGACCCTGCTCGTATTGGGGCATTTTCCGGAGTCGCTGACGGCCCAGATCCTGGGGATCAACCTTTACCTGCGTCATTGTGGGCTGTTGCCCTCGTTTGAGTTCATCGCCCATAACGAGCCGTCCGCCCGCCAGTTTCTCGATCTGCGTCGCGACCCCGCTGGTAGTGCCGACGATCTTGCCGTGCTCGCCGAAACGGCAGTCCGGGAATTTCTCGTGCAAATGGGCGCTGCCGGAAACGATGGGGTACGCCAAGGCTACCTGTGGGCGCGCCGACAGGCCGAGGAGATGAACGAAGCGCTGCTCGATGTGCTTGAGCGTTGGCTCGATCCGAGAGAGGCGGCGCGCCACCTGATCAGCCGACGTCGGCTGGATGCTTGTCAATACCATGACAAGACTCAGTTGAATAAGGTGCCGATGAAGCCCTTGCTCGCAGTCGACGACTCCTTGAAGTTTCTCGACCATCTTGCCGCCAGCGCTTACGTGCGGGCGGGCAGGCCGGAATCGAGTCCACTGCTCACCAGCCTGATTTCGCCGCGGGGCAAGATGTTCCGAATCTTCAGTCGCGACGATATTGCCATTCTTCACCGCTGGATCTGCGGCTTGCCTTACTCCGATGCGCCCAGGCAGACCCCGGCTTTCCAGGTATGGAAGGACGACGGCAAACTCGCCGGGGCTCTTCGCGAGGTCGCTGAAACCCAAGCGTTGGTCGCCAGATTCAGCCCGCGACAGGCCTACCCGCGCCTGTTGCGAATAGAGCTCACGCCGTCGGAGGAATCCTATGCCGGTCACTACGTGAAGAGCTGGCTGGCCAGGGCCGCCCGTGGCGTCACCAAGGGGTATTGCTCGTTGCCGGAGCGTTGGGCTCCCGGTGTCTTGCAGCAGTGGTTGCAGGGCCAGCATGAAGCTTCCAACCAGGCACTGGAGCAGGACGAAGAGCTGCCGTCTCGCGATGAGGTGGTCGCCGATATCCTGTCCCTGGCGCCGCTGACAATGATCGACGGGGCCTGGCTGGCCGGGTTCGCCCACCCGGCGGTAGCCTCCACGGCGTACGGCAGCAGACTGTTCGAAACGCTTTTCGATGAGTTGGGCAACGGAATCGAGGCGCAGAACCATCCCGTCATCTACCGCCATCTGCTCAAGGCAGTACATGGCGAGTTGCCGGCCACCGCCGACCCTGGATACGCCAACGCCGCTTGCTTCAACGACGAGAACTTCGAGCTGCCCGTGTTCTGGTTGTCTATCGGGCGATATCCCCAAACCTACTGCCCGGAGATTCTCGGGCTGAACCTGGCGATGGAGCTGTCCGGAGTAGGGGGCGGTTATCGGCGTACCCACAAGGCGTTGGTTGCCTACGGCTATCCGACGATGTTCGTCGATCTGCACAACTCCATCGACAACATCTCCACCGGGCATACGGCATGGGCTGCCGCGAGTCTGGATACCTACCTTTGTGCTTTTTCTCGTAGTGACCGTGATGAACTCTGGGCGCGTGTCCGTAATGGATTCGTCGCGCTCAATCCACCCAGGGAGCAAACAATGCTGGATAAGTTTCGCGAAAAAGTGAGGTCGCTGCTATGACGATTACGCTTGGCATCTCTGCCTTTTATCACGACAGCGCGGCCACTCTGGTAGTGGACGGCAAGATCGTTGCCGCGGCCCAGGAAGAGCGTTTCAGCCGGATAAGGCATGACCCGGGTTTCCCACGCAAGGCCATCGAGTACGTCCTGAGTAACGCAGGTATAAACCTGGCCGATGTCGACCATGTCGCCTATTACGAAGACCCGGCACTGAAGTTCCGTCGGGTACTCTCGACGGCCGCCGTGGCCGGGCTTTCGGCAGCGCGCACCTACGCACCGGTGCTTGGCGAATGGCTATCAACCAAGCGCCGGATGGACCGTGAGGTCGTGCGTCATCTCAGAGCGATGGGAGACCGGGACGGTCGCCGAATCGAAGTGCATGGTCACCACGAGTCCCACGCTGCATCGGCATTTTTCCCCAGTCCTTTCGAGAGCGCCGCGATCCTGTGTATCGACAGTGTCGGCGAGTGGGCGACGACCACCATCTGGCACGGCAGGCCAGAAGGTATCAAGCTGGTTGCCGAGTTGTCCTTTCCCCATTCGCTGGGCCTGCTTTATTCGGCCTTCACCTATTTCTGCGGCTTCAAGGTGGACTCCGGCGAATACAAACTCATGGGGCTTGCGCCATATGGCAAGCCTCATTACGTCGACACGATCCTCTCGCATCTGATCGATGTGAAGCCCGATGGCAGCTTCAGGCTCGACTGGACCAAGTTTGAGTTCATCAAAGGCCAGGTCATGACGGGCGATGCCTTTGAGCAGCTGTTCGGTGGCCCCCGGCGCTTGCCCGAGGCCCCCCTTACCGATCGCGAGTTCGATTTGGCCGCATCGGTGCAGAAAGTCACGGAGATCGTCGTTTCGCGCCTGGCCAAGACCGCCCGTGAGCTCACTGGCGAGACCGCACTGTGCATGGCCGGGGGCGTTGCCCTCAACTGCGTAGCCAACGGCGTGATCTCGCGTGAGCGGATATTCGACCGTCTGTGGGTGCAACCGGCGGCTGGCGATGCGGGTGGCTCGCTGGGCGCCGCGCTGCTGACTGACCGCAAGTATCGCGGCGTAGCAAGCCGCGAACTGCCGGCTGGCGTGCGTGATGGCATGAGCGGAGCATTGCTTGGGCCGGAGTACAGCGAAGAGCAGATCAGGGACGAACTGGAAGCCTGCGGCGCTGTTTTTCACAGGCTTTCGCCGGAAGAGCTCGACCAGCGGGTGAGCACCAGCATCGAGGACGGCGGGGTCATCGGCTGGTTCCAGGGGCGAATGGAGTTCGGTCCGCGATCGCTTGGCAGCCGTTCGATCCTGGGTGATCCGCGCCGCTCGGACACCCAGTCAAACATGAACCTGCGCATCAAGTTCCGCGAGTCCTTCCGCCCCTTCGCTCCCGTGGTGCTTGAGGAAAAAGCGGCAGACTACTTCGACATCGTCGAGGAAAGCCCCTACATGCTGGTGGTCTCGCCCATTGCAACGGGCATTCGCAAGGCGATCCCACAGGAGAGTGCGCGGCTTACCGGGATCGACTTGCTCAAGTTGGTGCGTAGCGATCTGCCGGCAATCACCCACGTGGACTTCTCGGCAAGGGTGCAGACCGTTGACCGGGAGCGCAACCCGCGGTTCCGGGCGCTGCTTGAACACTTCTATCAGCGTTCAGGGTGTCCTGTATTGGTCAACACCTCGTTCAACGTGCGCGGTGAGCCGATTGTGAACACGCCGTTCGAAGCCTATCGCTGCTTCATGCGTACCAACATGGATGTGCTGGCGATTGGCGACTTCTACCTCGATAAATCGGAGCAGCCTCAGTTCGAGGAGGCGGTCGACTGGCGCGAGACAGTACCGCTGGATTAACTCTTTCATACACTAGGGAAGGTGCACTATGGATTATGTTCTGCTCTACCTGATCCTGCCGTTGGGGATGTTTATCCGACGAACCAAGGCGTTCGCCCATCAGCCGGACCCCAAGGTCACCTCATACCTGAACCGCAAATCATGAGCGTCATGGCCATGGATGTTCAGGAGGCTTCATTGGTACAGGTGGTGGTCGTCAATGATCCCGACCTGACCGGGCTGGAGGGCTGTCGCGTGAGGCTGGCCGAAACGCCGCACTGCGCTGAGAGTGTGGGAGCAGTCGGCGGGGACTGGCTCGGCACAGTGTTGGGCCGGGACATCGTCGAGGCAATTCGCGCATTTCCTGACAGCCCGCACAAAGCGCTGCTCATCAGAGGCATTTCGCTCTCTACGGACGTCGCGACGCCGCGCAATGGTTTCCTGCCCAACGCCGAGTGTGTTCTTGACTTCGATCTGCTGCACTTTGGCATGTTGCGGCTGCTGGGTGTCAGGCCGCATGCAGTCGAGTATGAGAACTTCGGCAAGCTGGTCAGAAACGTCGTTCCGGTTCCGGAGGCCGCGGGCACCACCAGCTCTTGGGGCGCGGATGTGGAGTTTTTCTGGCACACCGACAATCCCAACTGGCCCTTCGCCGATCAAAGCCGAAATGTCGCGACCGCCGTGCCGAACTTCTTGGCCTTTACCGCCGTGCGCAACTTTGAAGGCGCCTCCACCGACATTGTTTGTGTGGATCATGTCCTTTCAAAGCTGCCCGGCTGGGCGATCGCCCAGTTGCAGAAGTCTGCCTACACCTTTGGTGCCCCTGCCTCCAACGAGGGCTTCGATGGCCAGCCTAGGGTGCTGCCGGTGCTGGAGCACGACGAGGGCGGTTATCGCCTGCGCTTTGACGATGGCATCGTGGCCGCCCTCGACCTGGACAGCGAAAAGGCACTTGGGCTCCTGCGCCAGTGCCTGCGCGATGCCCAGGGTATAGAGGTGGTGTTGCAACCAGGCGACTTCTTCATTTTCAAAAATGCCCGCGTGCTGCACCGGCGCAAGGCGTTCCAGCCTCTGCTCAACGGCAAGGCGCGCTGGCTGCGCCGGGTGTACGGCAGTTGAGCCTTTGCTTCAAGAACCATCACACAACAAACATCACAGTAGACAGGGAGTTCATGCATGAATAAGCGTATCGCAGTAGTCGGTGGTCGTCCCTCGCCCATTCACGGTGCCAAGGAGCTGGGCATCGACGTAGTGCTGGTGCATCAGGAGGGTGACTACGAGCAGGAAATCCTCGCCCATTGCGAACAGGTGGTGCATGCCAGGATTGACGACGCCGAGGCCATCATCAAGGTCCTCGAGCCCCTGCACCGCGACCGTCCGTTCGATCGCATCATGACCACTACCGAAGTGGCAGGCGAGTCAACGGGCAAAGTGGTCGATCACTTCGGTCTCACCGGGGTTTCCTATAAGACTGCGCGCCTGCTCAAGGACAAAGTGGCCATGCGCGAGTTGCTGGTCGAGCACAACCTGAGCCCGGTTGCCTATCGCCATGTCACCAGTGCGCAGGATGCCGTCGCGTTCGTCAAAGAGCATGGCAAGTCGGTTCTCAAACCCGCCGAAGGCGTGGCCAGCCTGCATATCCATCCCTGCGATGACGCAGCCTCTGCTTCCAAGGCCTGGCAGGCGCTTCAGGATGCCGACGTCAAGCACATTATCATCGAGGAGTACCTGGAGGGGCCGGTCGTCAGCGTCGACTCCTTCTCGTTCCAGGGGCGCCACCTTCCCATTGGTTACTCCCAGTACCGCATGAACGACAAATACGTTGAGTGGGAAGTCAGCACGCCGAGCACCGAGGCCAGGAAATGGCTGAGCGAGCTGAAGGAAATGACCTGCCGCCTGCTCGACGCGGTAGAACTGGAAGAGGGGCCCTCCCATAGCGAGTTCGTGCTGACCCCCAAGGGGCCTCGTGTACTCGAATCCCATGCTCGCCTGGCGGGCTCGGGTGCCCCTGAACTGGTGCGGCGTGCGTTCGGCCTGGACCTGAACCGCATGTTCCTGACTGTGCCGCTGGGTATCGACACTCTGCCGCAAGTGTCGCCCGAGCCGAAAGCGGGTGCCGCGATCCAGTTCTTCGTACCGACACCTGGCAAGGTCAGAAAGGTCGAGCTCGATCTCAAGCCTGACGTCGATGTGCGCCATACCAAGTCAGGCGAGACTCCACGGGTGTTCTTGCCGTTCCTGTTCGAACTGGGCGCAGCCGAGCGTGCCGTAGTCATCCAGAAGCATGAGGGCGATACGATTCCACCGCTCGACACCGTTGCCGACTGCGTTTCAGGGTATGTCCTGGCAACAGGCACCTCGCGCGAGGATGCCGTGCGTATCGGTGATGAACTGGTAGCGGCGGTCAACTTCATCGTGGATCCCACGGAATGAAATATGTCCTCTGCTTGCACCGTTGGGTCGGTAGCCAAGCGCTATACGACCGATACGAACTGCCGGCAGGAATGCAGATTCGGGCGATCTGTACGCCCGAATCCTGCGCGTCCCTGCCGAGCGAGCGCCTGGCGTCAAGCTCGGTGCTCGTCTCACTGGACGATGCTGAGGCGGTCATGGCTGAGGCCGAGCGTCTGGTCGAGCAACATGGGGTTCCAGCGCTGGTGGTTGCCCTCAATGAGGGCGACCTGCTCAATGCGGCTTCTATCCGTGAGCGATGGCAGGTACCGGGAGATCTTGTCGCGTGGACCGAGCGGTTCCGCGACAAGCTCACCATGCTGGAGGTCGCAGGCCGGCAATCGTCGATCGGCGTGTTGCCTGCTTCGCCTGCCGATTCCCGCGAAGCGGTGGAGCGACTGGCTGCTGAACACGGCTATCCGCTGGTGCTCAAGCCGCGCTACGGCACGGCGAGTCGCGGCGTAAAGTTTCTTCGCGGCCCAAGTGATCTTGATCAGATCGGGCAGGCCACGGAGCCGATGATGGTCCAGGCTTGCTGCGCGGCCCCCATCCTGCACGTTGACGGCTGGTGGGATGGGCAACGGATTGTGGTAGTCACGGCGTCGCGTTATGTGAACAGCTGTGCCGATTTCGGTCCGGATAGCCCGCTGGGCAGTATCGAACTCGAGGAGGGCGATGACGAACGGCGGATTGCGGGGCGCGTCGAACAACTGCTGGCAGTCTTCGCGCCTGAGCGAGAAATCGTCTTCCACCTCGAACTGTTCGACCTGGATGACAAATTGCTGTTCCTGGAAATCGGTGCCCGGGTCGGTGGCGCCGAAATCCCGTTCCTCTGGCGAGAGGTGAGGGATATCGACCTGCTGGGGATCGCTTGGGAAATCCAGACCGGGGCGTCTACCCGCTACAGGGACCTTGCGCGCAGCCTTAGCAAGGAGGGCAGGCCATTGCACCGCGAGCGGGGGGCATGGGTGATCGCCCGCCGCAACAGCTCGCCGCGTGAAGGCTTGGGTACCCTGTACTGGGCTCAACCGCAGAACCTGGATCGCTTCGCCAGCGGTGTTTATGAGGGCGCTGGCACGCGCCTTCGGCTGCGCAGCTTCGATCGTCCCGCGCTGGTACGTGACGTGGGGAAGATCTTCGAACAGTTATCCGAAGCATGGGGAGCTCAATCTTGAAAACAGCAGTTGTTACCGGTGCAAGCAGTGGCATTGGCGAGGCATGCGCTCGTACCTTGGCCAGTCGTGGTTGGCGGGTATTCCTTGTGGCGCGCAGGGGGGATCGGCTCGAGCAGATTGCCGGCGAAACCGGCGGACGCGCCATTGTGCTGGATGTGACACAGGCGCGAGAGGAGGACTTGGTGCAGGTTTTCGAGTGCGATCTTCTGGTGAACTGTGCGGGCGGGGCGATTGGCCTGGATGGGGTAGACGCGGCCAGTGCCGAGGACTGGACGAACATGTTCAACAGTAACGTCCTTGGGACTTTGCGGATGACCCAACTGCTATTGCCTCGGCTCATCGCGTCCCAAGGGTGCATCATCAATATCACCTCAACGGCTGCGCTAGCCGGATATGAGGGGGGAGGCGGCTATTGCGCGGCCAAGAGTGCCCAGCGCGCACTGACCCATTCCTTGCGACTGGAGATGAAGGGTATACCGGTGCGCATCACCGAAGTGCTCCCCGGCATGGTGCATACGCCAGAGTTTTCCTTGAATCGTTTTCGCGGCGACGCCGAACGGGTCAGTGCCCTCTACAAGGATGTCGACCGGCCTTTGAGCGCGGACGATGTCGCCCAGGTTGTGGCTTGGGTTGCCGATCAGCCTGCACATGTTAATGTCGATGAAATCGTGGTTCGGCCAGTGGCACAGCGTGCTCAGCATGCGCTGTTCCGCGGCAGCCTCGGCTGGTTCGAGCCGCAGCGGGCCGATACATCCCCTTTGAACGATGGAGCACGCCAATGATGGCGCTGGAAAGCCTGGCCGGTGTGGCCATCATCTCCTTGGGCATGGTGCTGACACCGGGTCCCAACATGGTCTACCTGACCTCGCGGGCGATTTCCCAGGGGCGGCTGGCCGGGATGATTTCGCTGGCGGGTGTGGCGCTAGGCTTCGTGTGCTACTTGTTGGCGGCGGGACTGGGACTGGCCGCTTTGTTCAAGGCAGTGCCAGTCGCCTACGATGTCGTCAGGATCGCAGGCGCATTTTATCTGGGCTATCTGGCTTGGAACATGCTGAAGCCCAGGGGGAGTTCCCCCTTCGAGGCGCGGGAGCTGCCACCTCACTCGCGGAGACGGCTGTTCACCATGGGGCTTGTGACGAACCTGCTGAATCCGAAGATTGCGCTGATGTACTCCGCGCTGATCCCGCAGTTCATCGACCCTTCCGCAGGATCTACCTTCCAGCAATTCATCCAGATGGGGCTGGTACAGATCACCATTGCCGTCACCGTGAACGGCATGATCGTTCTCGCCGCCTCCCGGGTCAGTGGATTCCTGGCCAAGCGACCTTCTGCCATGCGCACCCAACGCTGGGTGTCCGGGACTGTCCTGGGCGTCTTCGCGGTCGATATCCTGCTGCGCAAACCGCTCACCTGATAGGGAGCGAGTGTTTCGCCTGACCGTAATGCTGTTCACTTGAGTATTTGAGCCTCAGCCGGACTTCCTCGAAAATCCGATGCCAGACCTCTGGCATCGGATTTTTATGGTGCGCCCAGCATGGGCGTAATCTTGTGCGTAGATCCGGCGGTTGTGCGGGGACATTGCCGTGCAACTGATCGTGATGGCCGCGGACAACCCGATTTCAGGTACAGGCGGATGATTGGCAGGGTTAAGAACCGGTATCGGAGGGGTGTTTCTGAATCACCGTCCAAGGCCTTCAAGGCCAGGGACGGTGAAAATATCAAAGCCCCGGTTTCCAGTGGACCGTAAGGCTGCTCCGCTTAAGTGAGCAGCATTACGCTTTTCAGCAGGGCTTTTGAGGTTTTCAGCCTTTCTGGCGTCTCAGGCAACCAGTGCCTGGCGAGTACGCTCGATCACAGCCTGCAGCGGTTCGGCGCTGGAGTATTGATCGGGGTATAGGCGTTCGCTGTGACGAGCGATGCCGTGTTCGTTGACCAGAGTGAAGCTGAAGCAGCCTTTGCGAGCGGCCATGATCAGGCAGTTCATTGGAGCAAAAGCGTTGGTTAGGGTGCGAATGGCATCCTGAGTGTGGATTTGAGTAGACATAATCGGGTGTTCCTACAAGCGACACGGATAAGAACCGTGCAAAATTAAAACGTTCCAGTGACGACGACCACCATTGGTCGAATGAAGAACCCGACTGGAACAAAGCAGCCAGTTTGAAGCGCTGATAAGTTGGCGCGCTTGGGCTGGCAGGTAGGTACTTAGGAGGGCAGGCAACACATCAGGGGCAAAGGTTCTGGGCCCGGGGTGAAGATCCTGATCAATTTGCAGGTTGGTTCGGTCAGAGTAAGTGAACTTCGCAACACCCTTTGCTTTCGATTCAAAGGCTGTGTTGACGCAAGATTTACCTGGAAACCATCGAGGTGGTCGATCCCGCTTTGTCGGTGAAGGCTTCTCTCAGGGAAGGCTGACCGGGGGGATTTGTTCGACCAGAATTGACTTTCAGCTTGGTACTAACGCCGCGGATACTAACGGATTGAATGGCCGAAGGGAAGCCTGCTCGCAAAAAAACACTGAAGTGCCGGCCGACCACATCCGCAAGTGCTGTCGGAAAATGTCATCGGCCGACACGTGCCCCGCAATTGCCCAAAAAACGGCCGTTGATCCGAGAGGGCGATCGAGCCAGGATCAATCTGCGGCGCGGGTTGCCGGGTTTATCCCCAGGCGTCACCGTAAAAACGCGCCGAAAAAGCGCACCGATATAACCGCCTCGCAGGTACTTGTGCACATTAGTTGCGCGGACTGTCATCCCACTGTCATCCTCGCTTCACCGAGGGTGGGTGCCTGTAACGAAAATTTAAGTCAATGAAAAACATCGCTTTTTTTTACTGGTGAAAAAATCGTCAGTTTGACTGCGAGCCCCATTCCACACGGCTTTGCGCGACTTCAAGGGCGGTTGTCCACTGAGTTATCCACAGCTTCTGTGGATTGTCCCGAGCGCTTGCTCTAGGACGGGCGTGCAGGCTTTTCTCGACTTTACCTGTGCGAAAAAAAGAGTAGAGTGGCGCGCCTTCCGATCTGCCCCACAGTGCTTTATGAAGTTTCGCTCAGTACCAGTCTCTCCTGCCTCAGCACCCTCCAGCATTAACCCACCCAAGCGCTTTTCGATGCGTGTGGCCGAGTGGCTACTGGACAGCCCGCGCCTGGGCGAAAACCCCAACGTCAAACACTTCGCCGGACGTTTACTCAAGCAACCTGCCCGTGAAGGCGTAGTGGCCGCGCAAAGCCGCCTCGGCCAATTGATGTGCCGCGAATGCGGGAATGCCCGGGATCGCCGTATTGGCCAGGACCTGTTGCGCCAGGCTGCGCGCGCAGGGGACCGACGCGCCCAGCAGGAACTCGGCCTGATCGAAGACTGAGCTGTCCAAGACCTGACGCCTTGGTTAACCTTCACGCTTTATCTAATCGGCAGGAGTGGCTATGGCGATGGACTTGACCAGCGCATTGCTGGGGCTGGCGGGCGCTGCACTGCCATTGCTGGTACTGGCTTGGCAACTTCAGCGTCGGGCGAGTACGGGGCAGGCCGAACTGGCATTGCTGGAAGAGCGCCTGGCCATGGCCCAGCTGACGCAGGATGGCTTGAACGCCCAGCTCGACACCTGCCGTGATGAAGTCGCTGACCTGAGCCAGGCCAACGCCGCCAAACAAGCCGATCTGGCAGCCCTGCGCCGTGAAGTCGAATTGCTGCAGATCGAACGCGACGATGCCCGCGACGCAGCCCACGCCTGGAACATCGAACGTGCCGGCAAAGAAGCTGAGTTGCGTCGCCTGGACGCTCAGGCTGCCTCCCTCAACGCCGAGTTGCGTGAGCAGCAGGAAAGCCATCAGCAGCGCCTCAACGACCTGCAAGGCTCGCGAGACGAGCTGCGAGCGCAATTCGCCGAGCTGGCGGGCAAGATCTTCGACGAGCGCGAACAGCGTTTTGCCGAAACCAGTCAGCAGCGTCTGGGGCAATTGCTCGATCCGTTGAAGGAGCGCATCCAGTCGTTCGAAAAGCGCGTCGAGGAAAGTTATCAGGCCGAAGCCCGCGAGCGCTTTTCCCTGGCCAAGGAACTGGAGCGTCTGCAACAACTGAACCTGCGCCTGAGCGACGAAGCCACCAACCTCACCCGCGCCTTGAAAGGGCAGAAAACCCAAGGCAATTGGGGTGAACTGATTCTTGAACGGGTGCTTGAACACGCGGGGCTGGAGAAGGGGCGCGAGTACCAGACCCAGGTCAATCTGAAGGGGCCGGACGGTGAGCGATTCCAGCCGGACGTGATTATTTACCTGCCTGGCGACAAGCAGGTCGTGGTCGATTCCAAGGTCAGCCTCACGGCTTATCAGCAATATGTGGCCGCCGAAGACGACGGCATCGGCCAGATCGCCATCAAGCAGCACGTGCTGTCCCTGCGCAATCATGTCAAAGGCCTGGCCGGCAAGGACTACAAGCGGCTCGACGGGTTGCACAGCCTGGATTTCGTCCTGCTTTTCGTCCCGATCGAAGCGGCGTTTTCCGCGGCGTTACAGGCAGAGCCGACGTTGTTTCAGGAGGCCTTCGACCGCAACATCGTGATCGTCAGCCCGACCACGTTGCTGGCCACTTTGCGGGTCATCGACAGTCTGTGGAAGCAGGAACGCCAGAGCCAGAACGCTCGGGAAATCGCCGAGCGCGCCGGGTGGCTGTACGACAAGTTCGTGTTGTTCATTCAGGATCTGGATGAGGTCGGCAATCGCTTGCAGCAGCTGGACAAGGCCTACAGCTCTGCCCGCAATAAGCTGACAGAAGGCCGTGGCAACCTGGTCAGTCGCAGCGAACAGCTCAAATTGCTTGGCGCGCGGGCCAGCAAGAGCTTGCCGGCGGACCTGCTGGAGCGGGCCATGACGGATGTCGATGGCTTGGCCGAGTTGCCCGAATAAGCCATCTTTTTCGATGGCATCTGTGGCGAGGGGGCTTGCTGTGGCGAGGGAGCTTGCTCCCGTTGGGCTGCGCAGCAGCCCCCGTTTCCCGTAAAGCAATCCGCGTTGCGTGTTTTGCGACTGCTGCGCAGTCTAGCGGGAGCAAGCTCCCTCGCCACAGGTTCTGGGCTAGCCAGACGCATTTATTACAACGGCAAATGCCGACTCAACAACGCCCGCAACGCCGCCGGCTTCACCGGTTTGGCCAGGTAATCCAGGCCCGCTGCATGCACCTGGGCCACGGTCTCCGGCCGTCCATCGGCGCTGATCACCACCCCCGGCACCGGCTCGCCCAATTGCGTGCGCAACCACGCCATCAAGTCGGTTCCGGTCTCGCCATCGTCCAGGTGGTAATCCACCAGCGCCAACTGCGGGCGCATCCCGTCGTTGAGCAGCGTCGCGCATTCATCACGGTTGCGCGCGGTCCAGACCTGGCAACCCCAGCGCGTGAGCAGGCTGTTCATGCCGATCAGGATGCTGTCCTCGTTATCAATGCACAGCACCTGTGCGCCGCCGAGCAAATGGCCATTGAGTTCGGCAACCTTGGCCGGCACCGCGGCTTGTGCCCGAGCCAACGGCACGCTGACACTGAATACACTGCCGCGCCCCGGCCAGGAGCGTACGCGCAAAGTGTGACCGAGCACGCGGCACAGTCCATCGGCAATCGCCAGCCCCAGGCCCAGGCCTTTCTCGGCCCGGGTCTGGTGGCTGTCGAGGCGTTTGAACTCTTCGAAAATCACCTGTTGTTTGTCTTTCGGAATACCCGGTCCACGGTCCCAGACCTCCAGGCACAGCTCGCCGTTGCGCCGCCGAACGCCGAGCAGCACGGGGCCTCTGGCGTAGCGGAAGGCATTGGTCAGGAAGTTCTGCAAGATCCGTCGCAGCAGTTTGATGTCACTGTCGATCCGTAGCGTGCTGCCCCGGACGCGGAATTTCAGCCCCTGTTCCTGAGCAAGTGCCTTGAACTCGGCTCCCAGCGTGTCAAACAACTCATTGAGCACGAAGGGCCTGCGATCAGGGTTGATCTTGCCGCTTTCCAGACGGGAAATATCCAGCAGATCACTGATCAGGTCTTCGGCCGAACGCAGTGAGCTGTCCAGGTGATGAACCAGCTTCTGCGCTTCGCTGGACAAACCCTCTTCCTGATGGGAGAGGGCGGCGGAGAACAGCCGCGCGGCGTTCAGCGGTTGCATCAAGTCATGGCTGACGGCGGCCAGGAAACGGGTTTTCGACTGGTTGGCCGATTCGGCGGTGCCCTTGGCTTCGGTCAGGGCAAGGTTGAGTTGCGACAGTTCGTGGGTCCGTTCGGCGACCCGCCGCTCAAGGCCTTCATTGGCTTCGGTCAGCGCCTGCTCGGCTTCGCGGAACGCGGTAATGTCGGTGAAACTCATGACGAAACCGCCGCCGGGCATCGGGTTGCCGATCAGTTCGATCACTCGGCCGTTGGGGAACAGTCGCTCGGAGGTATGGGCGCGGCCCTGACGCATCCAGTGCAAGCGGCGGGCGACATGCACTTCCGCTTCGCCGGGGCCACACAGGCCGCGTTCGGCGTTGTAGCGAATGATGTCGGCAATCGGTCGGCCGACGCTGATCAAACCGTCGGGGTAGTTGAACAGCTCCAGGTAGCGCCGGTTCCAGGCCACCAGTTTCAGCGACTGGTCGATCACGCTGATGCCCTGGGTGATGTTCTCGATGGCGCCTTGCAGCAGGGCGCGGTTGAATTGCAGCACTTCCGAGGTTTCGTCGGCGATCCGTACGACGTCCTCCAGTTGCATTTCCCGACCTTCGATGGCGGCTTTTACCACCGCCCGAGTCGAAGAGGCGCCGAGTACACCGGCCAGCAAGCGTTCGGTATGGGCGATCCATTCGCCGTCGGCGTTCTGGTTCGGGTTGAAGCCTTTGCCCTGGCGGTAGGCGAAACGGATGAAGCTCTGACGGGCCCGTTCTTCGCCGACAAACCGGGCAGCCAGTTGCAGCAAATCGTCGATCTGTACCGCCAGCATCGAGCGGGCGCTGGGGCGGGGGCTGATTTCCTGGCCGATGAAACGACCGGCCTGCCAGTGCTCCGAAACCCGTGTGCGTGACAGCACCGAGACCCAGGCGAACAAGGTGAAGTTACCCGCCAGGGACAACACCACGCCCTGAGTCAGCGGCGTGATCGGCAGGTTCAGCGGATTGCTTTGCAGCCAGGCCAGGCCCGGAAAACTGCTCAAGGGCAAGCCGAGGCTGTTGGCGGCAACCGGCAACACCAGGGTGTAGAACCAGAGGAATGTCCCGGTGGCCAGACCGGCAAACACGCCACGGCGGTTAGCCTGTTTCCAGTACAGCGCGCCGAGCATGGCCGGGGCCAGTTGGGTCACGGCGGCGAAGGCAATCTGGCCGATGGTCGCCAGGCTCGCGGTCGAGCCCAGCAGGCGATAGCTGACGTAGGCCAGCAGCAGAATGACCACAATGCTCACCCGGCGCACCGAAAGCATCCACTGGCGGAACACTTCGAATGGCCGTTCGGCGTTGTTGCGCCGCAGCAACCATGGCAGCAGCATGTCGTTGGAGAGCATGGTCGACAGCGCCACGCTGGCGACAATCACCATGCCGGTCGCCGCCGAAGCGCCGCCGATAAACGCCAGCATTGCCAGGGCAGGGTGAGATTGGGCCAGAGGCAGGCTGATAACAAATGAGTCCGGCAGCACCGAACTGGGTAGCAACATCTGACCGGCCAGTGCAATCGGCACCACAAACAGCGCGGCCAGCGCCAGATACGTCGGGAACACCCACTTGGCCAGGCGTAAATCCTGGGGGTCGATGTTTTCCACCACGGTCACGTGGAACTGCCGGGGCAGGCAGATGATCGCCATCATCGCCACACCGGTCTGCACCACCATGGACGGCCAGTTGATGGTTTCCTTCCAGTACTCTTCCAGGCGCGGGGCGAGCATGGCCTGGTCGAACAGGTCGTCGAAACCGTCGTACAGGCCGTAGGTCACGAACGCGCCGACCGCGAGAAAAGCGAACAGCTTGACCAGCGATTCAAAGGCAATCGCCAGCACCATGCCGCGGTGGTGTTCCGTGGCGTCGAGGTTGCGGGTACCGAAAACGATGGTGAACAGCGCCAGTACCAGGGAGACGATCAGCGCCGTGTCCTGCGCGCGCGTGCCCATGGCGTCGGCGCCGGCGCCGATCAACAGGTTTACACCCAGCACGATGCCCTTGAGTTGCAAGGCAATGTAGGGCAGCACGCCGACCAGGCAGATCAGCGCGACGACTACCGCCAGGGACTGAGATTTACCGTAACGGGCGGCGATGAAGTCGGCGATGGAGGTGATGTTCTCCTGCTTGCTGATCATCACCATTTTTTGCAGGACCCACGGCGCGCACACCAGCAGCAGGATCGGCCCGAGGTAGATCGGCAGGAAGGACCAGAGTTGTTCGGCTGCCTGGCCCACGGCGCCAAAGAACGTCCAGCTGGTGCAATAAACTGCCAGCGACAGGCTGTACACCCAGGCACGCACCCGTGGCGGCAGCGGCGTGCTGCGACGGTCGCCGTAAAAGGCGATGGCGAACAGGATGGCCATATAGGCCAGGGCGACAATGGCGATCAGCCCGGTGGACAGCGACATGGGAACTCCAGACAAAGGACATCCGGGACTGCGCCCGATCCAGACAGTCTCGCATGACCGCCTGAGTTAGTCAGTGTCGACCAAGGTCGTGGCGTGGCGGGGTGTCGCAGGTTGTGTATCCGTCAGATCCTGGTCGTCATTGCGGGAGCGAGGCTTGCCTGCGAAGGCGGCGTTACTGACTCAACGCAATATCGATCAGCCGATGCAACTCTTCAACCTCCAGCGCCTGCGCCGCAAACAGGATGCGAAACACCGTCGGTGCCACCACCATATTGATCAACCGGTCGACACTTGGCCGTGATTGATCGGGATAGCGATCCAGAATCGTCTGCAACTGCCCGCCAATGATCGTCACGCAATAGCCCGGCGTGGCGCTGGATTGCACGTCGCGCATCATGTTGCGCCCGGGTTCGGAACTCATTTCATCCAGATACTGCTCGGCCCAAGCCCGCACGTCCCCGCGCAGGCTGCCGGTATTGGCCGGCTCACTGTCGGGGCGCATGCGGGCGAGGGCGACATCGGCCAGCAGTGCAGACAGATCACCCCAGCGCCGATAAATGGTCGACGGCGTCACCCCGGCCCGGGCAGCGATTTGCGGCACGGTCAGGGTCGCCCGATCCTGCTCTTCAAGGAGCGCGCGGACAGCCGAATGAATCGACTCTTGAACCCTGGCACTTCTGCCACCAGGGCGTAAACCTTCTTTAATAGCCATGCGGCGGACCTTAACACAAAGAATTTGCTTTAAGCGCTGACCAGTAGCAGACTCCGCAAAAGCAAAAAATTAGCTTTTGCGGAGTGTGCTCATGTCTCTTCCAGCGACAAATCGTTCCAGCCTGTGGTTTCTGGCGATCACCTTACTCAGTTTTCTCGCCGCTTCCACCGCGCCGACCCCGTTGTATCACCTCTATCAGGAGCACCTGCAGTTCTCAGCCGCGACCCTGACCCTTATTTTCGGCGTCTACGCCCTCAGCTTGCTGGCGGCGCTGCTCACGGTCGGTTCGCTGTCGGATTATCTGGGGCGCAAACCGGTGATTTTTACCGCCGTGTTGCTGAATATGCTGGCGATGTTGCTGTTCATCAACGCCGACAGCGTCGCCTGGTTGATCGGTGCGCGAGTACTTCAGGGGTTTGCGACGGGAATGGCCACCGCCGTCTTGAGTGCGGCGTTGCTGGACACCGATCGCCAGCAAGGGCCGATGGTCAACAGTGTCGCGCCGTTGCTGGGCATGGCGCTGGGGGCCATGGGTTGCGGATTATTGGCCGAGTTTGCGCCCCTGCCGCTGCAATTGACCTATTGGGTGTTGTTCGCGCTGTTTTTGATGCAAGCGCTGTACGTCTGGCGCCTGCCGGAAAGCGTCAGTCGACAACCGGGTGCCTGGGCCTCGCTGCGCCCGACCCTGCATGTGCCGATTCAGGCGCGGCGAATGTTGTGGCGGGTGCTGCCGATAGACCTCGCGGTGTGGGCGCTCGGCGGCTTTTTCGCCTCCCTGGCGCCGTCCCTGGTGCGGACAGCCACCGGGTCCACGTCGAACCTGATTGGCGGTGCGACGGTGGCCGTGTTGACGGTGACCGGTGCCTCGATGATCTACACCTTGCGCAATCGGCCGGCCGACAAGGTCTTGCTGCTGGGCGCGAGCTTGCTGCCCGCAGGCGTTGCGCTGATTCTGCTGGCGGTCCACAGCGCCAGCCTGCCATTGTTTTTCTTCGGCACGCTGGTGGCGGGCAGCGGATTCGGTACGGGTTTCCTTGGCGCCTTGCGCAGCATCGTGCCGCTGGCCTTGCCTCATGAGCGGGCCGGGTTGATGTCGGCGTTTTATGTGCTCAGTTATCTGGCGTTCTGCTTGCCGTCGTTGCTGGCCGGTAATCTGACCCGCAGCTTTGGGCTGGTGGCGACCACTGACGGTTACGGCGCGGTACTGATCATCCTGTCGCTCGGTGCGCTGATCGGCTTGCTTCGTGAGCGGTCTGTCAAAGTCTGTGGCGTCGATGTCAGATGACCGTTAGCCTTGGCACCGCCATTCATTTCGACGGACCGACCCATGAAGATCATCCGCAGCAAATCCTTCACCGGTGACCGCGCCTGGGCGGCGCTGGACATCGCCAACATGAACGGTATCACCACCCGTTTGCACTGGACCGATCAGCCGTATAAATGGCACGTCAACGATGGCCAGGAAGTGTTCGTGGTGCTCGACGGTCAGGTGCAGATGCGTTATCGCGAAGCAGGCCTCGAAAAGGAAACCCTGCTGGAGGTCGGCGATATTTTTTATGCCTCGGTGGGCACCGAACATGTGGCTCATCCGCAGGGCGTGGCGAGGATATTGGTGATCGAGACTGAAGGCAGCGTCTGATGCTATATCTATAAAACAGATAACAGTTAGAGATATTACCCGTTATATCGATATTCTATTCGGATCTATCATGAGCGCCTCCCTCATTAGAGGACAGGAGTTCGCCATGACCTGCACCCGTAGCGTTAAACCCGGTATCAAGCCGTTCAGTCATCTGCAGCACCCAAGAGAAGCCATCCGCCAATTCACCCCGAACTGGTTCGCGGCGACCATGGGCACTGGTGTATTGGCGCTTGCGCTTGCGCAACTGCCGGTGTCGACTCCCGGTCTGCATGCGTTGGCCGAAGGCTTGTGGCTATTAAATATTGGCCTGTTTGTGTTGTTCACGGCCATGTATGCCGCGCGTTGGGTCATGTTCTTCGACGAAGCGCGGCGGATTTTCGGCCACTCCACGGTTTCGATGTTTTTCGGCACCATTCCCATGGGCCTGGCGACCATCATCAATGGCTTTCTGCTGTTCGGCCTGCCGCGCTGGGGCGACGGTGTGATTCATGTCGCCGAAGTGCTGTGGTGGCTGGACGTGGCGATGTCGCTGGCCTGCGGCGTACTGATTCCCTACATGATGTTCACCCGTCAGGAGCACAGCATCGACCAGATGACCGCTGTCTGGCTGTTGCCGGTGGTGGCGGCGGAAGTGGCGGCTGCCAGTGGTGGCTTGCTGGCGCCGCACCTCGCCGATGCTCATACGCAGTTAGTGGTGCTGGTGACCAGCTACGTGCTTTGGGCTTTTTCCCTGCCGGTGGCGTTCAGCATTCTGACCATCCTGTTGCTGCGCATGGCGTTGCATAAATTGCCCCACGAAAACATGGCCGCCTCGAGCTGGCTGGCGCTTGGGCCGATTGGCACGGGTGCGCTGGGCATGTTGCTGCTGGGTGCCGACGCGCCGGCGATCTTTGCCGCCAACGGTCTGCCGGGGATCGGTGAAATAGCTGAGGGGCTTGGGCTGGTGGCCGGGATCACGCTGTGGGGCTTCGGGCTTTGGTGGATGCTGATAGCACTGCTGATCACCGTGCGTTACTTGCGCGCCGGTATCCCGTTCAATCTCGGCTGGTGGGGTTTCACGTTCCCGCTGGGTGTCTATTCCCTGACTACGCTGAAACTGGCCAGCACCTTGAACCTGACGTTTTTCAGTGTCTTTGGTTGCGTGTTGGTGGCCATGCTGGCGGTGATGTGGCTGATTGTCGCCAAACGCACGGTGCGGGGCGCGTGGAAGGGCGAACTGTTTGTCTCACCGTGCATCGCAGGATTAAAGAAATAACCGGCAAAGATTAGGTAATGTGTGTGGCCTGGATCGACGTTCGACATTCCAATAACAGTATCCACGCCACCCTCTACCAAAAAAATCAGGGACACATGGAAGATGAGTCACCCCTCGCAGTTCACCTTGCTTCGCACTCGGCGCTTCCTGCCTTTTTTTGTCACGCAGTCCCTTGGGGCCTTTAACGACAACATCTTCAAGCAGTCGCTGATCCTCGCCATTTTGTACAAGCTGACCATCGAGGGTGACCGTTCGATCTGGGTCAACCTGTGTGCGTTGCTGTTTATCCTGCCGTTCTTCCTGTTCTCGGCCCTGGCCGGGCAGTTCGGGGAGAAGTTCGCCAAGGACGCGCTGATCCGTCTGATCAAGCTCGGGGAAATCGTCATCATGACGGTGGGCGCGGTCGGTTTCATGTTCGATCACCTGTCGCTGATGCTGTTGGCGCTGTTTGCCATGGGCACCCACTCGGCGCTGTTCGGGCCGGTGAAGTACTCGATCCTGCCGCAGGCCTTGCGCGAAGAAGAGCTGGTGGGTGGCAACGGGTTGGTGGAAATGGGCACCTTCCTGGCAATTCTCGCCGGGACGATTGGCGCCGGCATCATGATGTCCGCCAGCAACTACGCGCCGGTGGTGTCCACGGCAATCATCGGCATTGCGGTGCTCGGTTATCTGGCCAGCCGCAACATTCCCCGAGCTGCGGCGGCATCGCCGCAAATGCGCCTGAACTGGAATATCTTCAGCCAGTCCTGGGCCACGTTGAAGCTGGGCCTGGGGCAAACCCCTGCGGTCTCGCGTTCGATCGTCGGCAACTCATGGTTCTGGTTTGTCGGGGCGATTTATCTGACGCAAATCCCGGCGTATGCCAAGGAATGGATGCACGGCGACGAGACCGTGGTGACGCTGATTCTTACCGTGTTCTCGGTCGGTATTGCACTGGGTTCGATGCTTTGCGAGAAACTCTCCGGGCGCAAAGTCGAGATCGGTCTGGTGCCGTTCGGCTCATTCGGCCTGACCGTATTTGGCCTGTTCCTGTGGTGGCATTCCGGTGGAATTCCGGACAGCGTTACCGGCCATGGCTGGATCGAAATCCTTGGCTTCGGTCACACCTGGCTGGTGTTGATCGACATCCTCGGGCTGGGAGTCTTCGGCGGTTTCTACATCGTGCCGCTGTATGCGCTGATCCAGTCCCGCACCGTCGAGAACGAACGGGCCCGAGTGATTGCCGCCAACAACATTCTCAACGCCCTGTTCATGGTGGTGTCGGCGATTGTGTCGATCGTCTTGCTGAGCATCGCCAAGCTGTCGATCCCGCAGCTGTTTCTGGTGGTGTCGCTGCTGAACATCGGCGTCAACGCGTACATCTTCAAAATTGTCCCCGAGTTCAGCATGCGTTTCATGATCTGGCTGCTCGGCCATTCCATGTACCGCGTCGAGCATCGCAACCTCGAGCTGATTCCCGATGAGGGCCCTGCGCTGCTGGTTTGCAACCATGTGTCGTTCGTCGATGCGTTGCTGATTGGTGGCGCCGTGCGTCGGCCGATTCGCTTTGTGATGTATTACAAAATCTACAACCTGCCGGTGCTGAACTTCATCTTCCGCACGGCCGGGGCAATTCCGATTGCCGGGCGCCAGGAAGACATTCAAATCTACGAAAAAGCCTTCACCCGCATTGCCCAGTATCTGAAGGATGGCGAGCTGGTGTGTATTTTCCCTGAAGGCAAGTTGACAGCTGATGGCGAGATCAACGAGTTCAAGGGCGGGCTGACGCGGATTCTCGAAGAAACGCCAGTGCCGGTGATTCCGCTGGCGTTGCAGGGGTTGTGGGGGAGTTTCTTCAGCCGCGATCCGAACAAGGGCTTGTTCCGTCGGTTGTGGTCGCGGGTGACCTTGGTGGCAGGGCCGGCGGTGGCGGTTGAAGTGGCGGAGCCAGCTAAGTTGCAGGCGTTGGTGGGGGATTTGCGTGGGGCCGTTAGATAGTTGGTGACTTTGCGGGCCTCATCGCGGGCTTGCCCGCGATGACGTCAGTGGCCTAAGCGCTGACCTTGAGCCCAACCAACCCGGTAATGATCAGTGCCACACTGGCCAGCCGAAACAGTGCCATGGATTCACCAAACAGAATGATCCCGGCGATCACCGTGCCCACTGCACCCACGCCGGTCCAGATCGCATAGGCCGTGCCCAGCGGCAATTCCTTCATGGCAAGGCCCAGCAGGCCAAGGCTGATGGCCATGGCGGCAACGGTCAATGCGGTGGGAAGAGGGCGGCTGAAGCCGTCGGTGTATTTCAGGCCAACGGCCCAGCCGACTTCGAACAGACCGGCGAAAAACAGAATGATCCAGGACATGGAAGACCTCCATCGATGGATGGGGTCGTCCCCGGATTAAGCACTCGATCGAGTCGCGAGGTCGTCCCCGCATTGCGCGATAGAGTGCCCATCATTAACCCGAGGATCAAGTTTTCGGATCAGTCAGCCACTTGCTGAGCAGCGATTTTCCGATCCTCTTTTTCGCTCATGCGACGGAAATAGGTGGAGAGCAGGGCCCCGGAAATGTTGTGCCAGACGCTGAACAGCGCGCTCGGCACCGCCGCCAGCGGCGAGAAGTGCGCACTGGCCAGTGCCGCACCCAGACCGGAGTTCTGCATGCCGACTTCCAGTGCCAGGGATTTGCGCTGGGCCAGCGGCAGGTTGAACAGGCGCCCGGTGAAGTAACCCAGCAAGTAGCCGAAGCTGTTGTGCAGCATCACCACGGCCATGATCAGCAGACCGGATTCGGCAATCTTCGCCTGGCTGGCGGCCACCACGGCCGTGACGATGATCACGATGCTCACCACCGATACCAGCGGCAACACTTCTACCGCGTGACGAACCCGATCACCGAGTACGCGTTGGGTAACCACGCCAAGTACGATCGGCAACAGCACGACTTGCAGGATCGACCAGAACAGCTCCATGAACGACACCGGCAACCAGGCCGAGGCCAGCAGCCAGATCAGCGCCGGTGTCAGCAATGGCGCGAGGAGGGTGGTGACGGCGGCAATGGCCACCGACAACGCCAGGTCGCCGCGAGCCAGCCAGGTCATCACGTTCGACGAAGTGCCGCTCGGGCAGCAGCCGACCAGAATCACCCCGACGGCGATCTCTGGCGGCAGGTGGAATACCTGGCAGAGTAACCATGCCATGCCGGGCATGATCACGAAGTGGGCGACCACGCCCAGGGCCACGCGCCACGGATGGCGAGCGACTTCGGCGAAGTCTTCGAGCTTGAGGGTCAGGCCCATGCCGAACATCACCAGCCCCAGCAGCGGCACAATGGCGCCTTTCAAACCGATGAACCAGGCTGGCTGCAGAAACGCCACGATGGCGAAAATCAGTACCCAGTAAGCGAAGGTGTTGCCGACAAAACGACTCAATGCAGCGAGTGCGCGCATGGCCTGATCCTTGTTATGTGTTTAAAAGCGGGTAGGGCTTGGAACTTGGGTTGCCTGCAAAAAGATCGCAGCCTTCGGCAGCTCCTACATTTGAAATGCGATCCTCTGTAGGAGCTGCTGAAGGCTGCGATCTTTTCTTACCAGGCGCCGCCGATCAAGGCCGGCGCCCTAAGGCAATCAGATACCCTGTGGGGTCTCTTCACCACCCAACGCTTCAACCAGTGCTGGCAGGAAGTCGCCGAAGGTCAGCATCATCAGGGTGAAGCTGGCGTCCAGTTGACCCAGTGCTTCGTCGCCACCGTCCTGCTCCGCCTGATCTTGCAGCAGGTCTTCGAACTTCAGGCGCTTGACCACCATTTTGTCGTCGAGCACGAACGACAGTTTGTCCTGCCAGGCCAGCGACAATTGAGTGACCACTTTGCCGGTGCTCAGGTGCAGCTGGATTTCTTCGCTGGTCAGGTCCTGACGCTTGCAACGCACGATGCCACCGTCTTCGTGGGTGTCGCGCAGTTCGCACTCGTCCAGCACAAAGAAATCGTCTGCGGCTTTCTGAGTGGTAACCCACTCGGTCATGGTCGCGGTCGGGGACATCTTCACCGTCAGCGGACGTACCGGCAGCGAGCCGATCACTTCACGCAGGGTGGACAGCAGGTCTTCGGCCCGTTTCGGGCTGGCCGAGTTCACCAGGATCAGGCCCTGTTTCGGCGCAATGGCGGCGAAGGTCGACGAGCGACGGATAAAGGCGCGGGGCAGGAAGGCCTGGATGATTTCATCCTTGATCTGATCGCGTTCCTTTTTATAGACCTTGCGCATTTGTTCGGCTTCGATCTCTTCGACCTTTTCCTTCACTGCGTCACGCACGACGCTGCCCGGCAGAATGCGTTCTTCTTTACGGGCGGCGATCAGCAGGAAGTCTCCGCTGACGTGTACCAGCGGTGCATCTTCGCCTTTGCCGAAGGGCGCGACGAAACCGTAGGTGGTCAACTCCTGGCTTGCACATGGACGCGCCAGTTTGGTGGCCAGTGCAGTTTCCAACGCCTCGGCATCAAAAGGCAGATCTTGGGTCAGGCGATAGATAAGCAGGTTTTTGAACCACATGGGGTGAGTCTCTCCTTTATACAAAGGGGGGCATTATTGTCTTCGCCGGGTCATAGGCCAACCCTTCTCTAAGCCTTTGGAAGGCCTGAGAAAATTATTTAAAAAAGTGCTTGCCAGAGGTTGGGTCGCTCCGTAGAATGCGCGCCACACCGAAGCGAAGGGTGATTAGCTCAGCTGGGAGAGCGTCTGCCTTACAAGCAGAATGTCGGCGGTTCGATCCCGTCATCACCCACCATTCGTTTCAAGTGTTTAGCGCAGCGGTAGTTCAGTCGGTTAGAATACCGGCCTGTCACGCCGGGGGTCGCGGGTTCGAGTCCCGTCCGCTGCGCCATATTCGGTAACCTGGACCACTGAACGCCAGGTCACCACGGAAAAACCCGCTGAGGCGGGTTTTTTTCTGTCTCAAGTTTGTACCTTGTTCCATCGGGTTGTGTCGTTTCACCGGTTTTCGGATTTTTTTGAAAAAAACTTCAATTAAATCAACACTTTACGAAAACTTGTGGCATAATGCGTCCCGTAACGAAGCGAAGGGTGATTAGCTCAGCTGGGAGAGCGTCTGCCTTACAAGCAGAATGTCGGCGGTTCGATCCCGTCATCACCCACCATTCGTTTCAAGCGTTTCGCGCAGCGGTAGTTCAGTCGGTTAGAATACCGGCCTGTCACGCCGGGGGTCGCGGGTTCGAGTCCCGTCCGCTGCGCCATATTCGGTATCTGGAACACTGAACGCCAGATCACCACAGAAAGCCCGCTTAATGCGGGCTTTTTGCTGTCTGGGATTTGGCTTTTTGCCGGATTCACTGAAGAAAGCGACCTGCTCAGGTCGCTTTTTTCGTTTCTGCCTTACTTATTGTTCGCCGTTGCGGCTGTGTCGATAGTCGCTGACGGCCTCGTACACCGCTTTGCGCAACCGGTTGATCCCACCAATCGGCCGATGGGCTTCAAGGCCGAACCATGGATTGAACGACAGGTTGTCGCATTGCAGGTTCAGCGCCGGGGTGTCGAAATCCTGGGCAGGCAGCTTGATCCTGGCCACGGTTTCGAAGGGCGCGTCTCGTTCACGCCACTCGATGCTGGTGTCTTCGATCGGCATATATTGGCCCGGATCCTGACGCTGGATCTGCAAAACGAAACAGGCCGGCACCCGATCAGTCGACAGCTGCTGGTTCAGCGCACTGCGCAGGAAGTTCGGCAGGTTTTGATTTTGCGTGGGCAGCGTGTAGGTCGGGCAGCTCTCCGGATCCGGTATCACCCGGAATTTGACGTTGGCCTCACCAAACTTGTACGGCGAAACCGAAAAGTAGGTGGTCTGGGTCGGACTTGCCGGGGCAGGGGAGAGTGTCGCCAGCGCAATAAACAGATGACGAACCTGCCAGGTGCGCGGATCCCAAGCCGGGAAGAACGCCATTATCGTTTTGCCTTCAGCCTGAGCGGCCACATTCTGACGATACTCGGCGACATCGCTGACAAAGAAGTTCGGATGGTTGAACATCACGAAATCCTGTTCGCTGCGCCCTTGTCGGTCACTCAGTAACTGTTTACCCGGCACATCGAACAACTTGATCGCCATGCCCCGGGCATCGCGGATGCTGTCGAACTGCGGATAGGCATTGCCGTTGGACAGACGCATCGTCGCTTGCCAGGTTTTGCCGGGTTCGCTGAACACGCCTTGGCGCAACGCCGTCGCCAGATCCGGCAGCACCTGAACCTCGGCCTTCACGCAACCATGGGCCTTGGCGTGAGCGTCGCGCAGATAGCGAGTACTTTCGCGGTGTTGATCGACGATCCGCACCGCTGTCTGGATGATGTCCCGGGTCATCGCCGCTTCGCCGTCCGGAATCAGTTCTTCAGCCGATACCGGGCCGCGATGTTGCCAGGCGAGCCATGCCATGGTCAGCGCCCAGCCGAGGACCCCCAAACCCAACATCCACAGCAGGGTTTTACCAAGGAAGGCACCCAGACGTAGCCAGAGCGTGATCAGCATGGGTCAATCCTTTTGACTGATGAGGTGGTCTGGCAATTGCGACTCCAGCGGGCCGCCCAACACTTTCAGGTATTCCAACAGCGCCCAGCGCTCCTGCGGTTGCAGCAGGCGACCGATCACGCCATTACCGCGCTCGCCGTCGCGGAATTCGTGGCCGCTGTTGTGATTGCCGGTAATACGCGTGTCGAACACAAAGCCGTTGGTGAAGGCTTCGGTGCGATAGCCCAGGTGTTTGGGATCGTATTCGAAGGTGCCCTTGTAGAACGTTGTTGCACGTTCATCCTGGGGCGAGAGCAGTTGATAAATGCTCGGCACCGAACCGTTGTGCAGAAACGGCGGTGTGGCCCAGACGCCCGCCAATGGTCGGGCTTTATAGCTGCGTAATTCCTGGACACCGATAGGCAGGCCGAAACCGTCCAGGTTCGGGCGCTCCGCTGGCGTCACATTGGCTGCGCGATAGGCCTGGTTCCCCACGAAAGCAGTGACGTAGGCCAGCCCCTTGGCCACTGACAACTGGCTCAAATCCAAGGGTTCCGTGGGTTTTGGATGCAGTTGCACGTCCAGTTGCGCAAGCTCTGCCGGATCCCACTTCAAGGCCGTCAGATCGAAGCGATGGTCGGCAATATTGTTGGCGGCGCCGGGGTCTGTGCCAATCACCTCCACGGGCAGTAAGTTCAGGTGGTGCACCGGTCTGCCGTCGCTTTGGGTGACGCGGGGGACGTGGCACCCAGCGCAGTTTTCAGCGAATAGTGCTCGGCCTTTTGCGGCCAACGGTTTGTCGATGGAGCCCAGCAAGGCTTCCGGCCAGACGGGCGGCTTGAGTCGTTGCAGGGTTTGTTCGATCCGGTGCAAATCGCGCACCCGGACGCTGGACGGATAGCGGTCGTCGCCCTTGAGAGGCTGCCCGCTGGCGTCGAAGAAATTCAGCGTGGCGCCAACACCCAGGGCCTCGCCGATGTTGCGGGCCATCGGTTGCTGCGCCGAGCCGTTCCACTGCACCCAGTCGAAGGTCCACATGTCCCACAGTTGCGGGTAGTCCACCGGCGCGTTGGCCACACGGTAGTTGGCCGGCGAAATGGCGTCGCCGAAACTGGCGTTGGCGATGCGTCCGAAGGCGTCGGTACGGCCGGGGCCTTCTTCGGTGGGGTAGAGCCCGCGATGGGTGTCGTTCCAGGCCACTTTCAAGAAGGTATCGAGTGAGCTTTTGAAGTCCTGGCGTAGCTGTTGATGCCGGGCGTCATAGTCCTGGCCCAGGACGTTGCGTGCGAAACGTTCGAATTTCCACGGGTTGTAGTAAGTCGAGGCGAGGCTGGCCACCAGTGCCTGGCCGAAACTGCCGCCGCGCAGGGTCGGGACGCTGGATGGCAGCACATGCTGGGCCGAGCCACCGTCGATGCGCACGGCCTGGCCGTTGAAACGCAATTCGCCGGTGTGGCAGGCGGAACAGGTGATGTCCAGAAACTCTTCCTGGCTGCCCGGATTCTGATGACGGGCGAAACCGACGGGCAGGTTGCCAGGGTTGTCTGGCGTGGCTTTCTGGCTCGGATCGATCAGAAAACCAAAGCGCGCGAGGTATTCGGGGGCGGCGAATCGTTTTTGCGAGAAGGGCAGTTCGAGGGCGTTGAACCAGTCATAGCGCAAGCCTTTGACCTGGGTGCCTTGGGGCGTGAAGTAGTAGGCCTGGCGGTCTGCGGCGCTCCATTGCTCCAGGTAATGCACCTGTTGCGCCGGTGACCAGGCCGGTAATTTCGGGTTGGCGACGTAGTACAGCACCACGGCGAGGCCCAGCCCCAGTAGTACTGCGATCAGAATCAGCAAGCGGATTATGAGGCGCACGATAAACATCCTTGTCAATTTGTAGCTCTCTTATGCCTCAGCTGATGAAGTGCGGCAAGAGGCCATTACGCCAAGGGCTGTGGGAACCGGCATCGGGGGCTGTGAGAGCCAGATGACAGAAGCTTCATCGTTCTAATCCCGAAATGCGTTTAAACACCTGAACTTATCGGAAGTTTCCTGCTCTCATGCCGGTAGCCATTGGTCGTGGCCGCCTGATAAGCTCGCGGCTTTACTCGATTGCCCTTTAGGCGCATGAACAAGGAAATAGCATGAAACAGCATCGGTTGGCGGCGGCGGTGGCCCTGGTTGGCCTGGTACTTGCGGGTTGTGATTCGCAGACCAGCGTAGAGCTGAAAACCCCGGCGCAAAAAGCTTCCTACGGCATTGGCCTGAACATGGGCAAAAGTCTGGCTCAGGAAGGCATGGATGATCTGGACTCCAAAGCCGTAGCCCAAGGCATCGAAGATGCCGTCGGCAAGAAAGAACAGAAACTGAAGGATGAGGAACTGGTTGAAGCCTTCGCAGCGCTGCAGAAGCGTGCCGAAGAGCGTTTGGCCAAGATGAGCGAAGAGTCGGCAGCCGCCGGCAAGAAATTCCTCGAAGAGAATGGCAAGAAAGCCGGTGTCGTCACCACGGCTTCCGGCCTGCAATACGAAGTGGTCAAGAAGGCCGATGGCGCACAGCCTAAGCCGACCGACGTAGTGACTGTTCACTACACCGGTAAACTGACCAACGGCACCGTTTTCGACAGCTCCGTCGAGCGCGGCAGCCCGATCGATCTGCCAGTCAGCGGTGTGATTCCGGGTTGGGTCGAAGGCCTGCAACTGATGCACGTTGGTGAGAAGTACAAACTGTACATCCCTAGCGACCTGGCTTACGGCGCCCAAAGCCCTAGCCCGGCGATTCCAGCCAACTCGGTGCTGGTATTCGACCTGGAGCTGCTGGGCATCAAGGATCCAGCCAAACAAGACGACGCCAAGTAATCCGCGTCTGCTCGAAAAAACAACGCCTCGCTTATGCGGGGCGTTGTTGCATCTGGGGTTTGGTGAAGGTAAACAAAGCGAACGGATGCGGTACGCTGCAGTCATAGCCAGTGAGAGTGCCCGAGCTAGACGGACCGGTGCGCCAAGTCAATGAAATCTTGGGTTTTTTTATGTGAGTAAAAAACGCCCGATCTGAGCAAGACCCTTGTGAAACGGGGCCTCCAGCGGTGAAATGCAGCTCTGTTCACAAGGTTATCCACAATTTGTGTGGATAACATTTCAGTGGGAGGAAAAGATGAAAATGCCCTGGAATTTCGCCCGCTTCCTGCCAATGGCCGGGCGCCTGCTCGCCCGTGGTCGTTTGCCGACCCTGCTGTTCGCGGTTGCCAGCAAAGGTGCGAGCCAAGGTAATCGTCTGGGCAAACTAAAAGACGATCTGCGCTTGTTGCAGGCACTCTGCCTGGCCTACTGGCGTGGCGAGTACCGGGCCATCAGCCCGAAAGCGATGGTTTCGGTGGTGGCCGGCCTGATGTATTTCCTGAGCCCGGTGGATGCGATCCCGGATTTCATCCCGGTGTTCGGCATGCTCGACGACATTGCCGTGCTGGCCTGGTTGATGAAAGTCCTCGATGACGAACTCAACGCCTTCCGCGCCTGGCGCAAGCGTCAGGCGCCGGAAAAACTCGCAGTGGTTGAACGCCTGCCCGATACCCCGGAACAGCTGCAACTTCAGGGCCCGAAAAAAAACTGAACCGATTCAGGATCATCCATATTCATACCCCCCGCGACCTTGGCCGCTGTTAGGATTACACTTCTAAGGAAAAGTGCCGACTCGCTACGTGTCGTTGTCCTACGGGGTAGTCATGGATATTCAGATAATTACACGCGAAGGCGAACCAGAATATGCGGTTCTGCCATGGGCTCAGTATCAGGCTCTACTGAAAGCAGCAGGCATCAACGAACAACCACCGCGCGAAGCCACAGTGCGTCCCGCGGCCACATCAGACCAGACTCTTCCGGGTCTGGATCAACTACGCAGTTTGCGCGAAGGGAAGGGCATCGCCATTGAGGCGCTTGCCCGCACGGTAGGCATCAGCCCGTCATATCTCGCCTTGATCGAAAGCGGTGAGCGTCAACCCGACGCTGCTATTCGCCGCAGCCTCGCCTGGGAGTTGACGGTGCCAGGATGGAGGGATGAATCGTGAGCGTACGCATCAGTCGTCAACATTGGGACGGATTGCTGGGGGAACTGGATCAGGCGCGCCGTCAGCGCCATCTTCTGACTTATCGGGCATTGCTGGAGCGATTGCAGCTACCCACGCCCGCCATGCAAACCCTGACCGCCGCCCTTGAACACCTGGCCGCGCTGGACGCCAGGGCCGAGCAGCCGCTGCGCAGCTCGCTGGTGATCAGCCAGGGCGCCAGTCGCTTGCCGCGCACCGGCTTCTTCGAATGTGTCGAGCGCCTCGGACGCTTCTCCGGACCGTCCGACGGCGTGGCTGCCGCGTCCTGGCATGCCTCGGAAGTGGTGCGGGTGTTCGAATACGAGTACCCCGAGTCGGCGGAAGCCTGAGTGTTCCTACGACTCAAAGCGCGGGCCGGTTACTGGCTGGCCCGCCGGTTGTTCCACTGGTCGTGGTTTGTGCGCCAACCGCGAGGCTGGCGCTGGCTCGAGGGCCAGTTCGCGCGCATGGCCAACCTGGGCGATGTCGGCGCCCAGAGCTTCTACGGCCACATCCTGACCTTTCGCGGCGTCGGTCTTGGGGCTCGCGAGGAGGGTGTGCGATTACTGCGCCTGGCCGCGTTGGCGGGGGATGGCAAGGCGGCGTATCAGGTGGGAGTGATCTGCCTCGCGGGGACGCCGAGCAAGGCGCCGGATCCGGTGGAAGCGGCGCGGTTTTGGCGTATTGCTTTGAAGGCTGGGCATCCGTTGGCTGAGATCAAGTTGAAAGGGTTGGCGAGCGGCGATGTTGAGCAGTGATTCGATGTTCTTCGATTGCACAAGGGCTGCTTTCGGCTAGAACGCTCAAGAAAACCGACAAGGAGCCACGGGATCAGAAATGGATTTCATCTTTGATATCTTAATCAACCTGTTGGCTCATAGGATTGGCGTTTACGTGCTTGGCTTGCTGAGTGGCGGCCGTTTCAAGGGAGAAAGCGGTTTTGCCTGGGGCTGGGCAGTCGCCGTCGGCGGCTTGGTGCTGTTCGCTCCTTTCGTGGCTTTCATAGCGTTGCTCATCCATACCAGTGGTTCATACACCATTGCGCGCTGACATCCGCATGACTTCAAAATACCTCCATTCCGTCATGTTTTCGCAATGAAAGCATACGAGTCTTGTCGGCAGAAAATAGGGCATAAACAGAATGTTTCGGCACGCTAATGCGCTGTTTTAATTATGGAAAATGGATTTTAAGGACAGCCGATGTCGATGTTTTGTCAGAGCAGCCAGCAATGCTGTAAGCGATATCTTTGCTTCAGGCGGGAGTCCGCTTATTGCTCGATCATGGTGTTCGACCCGGAACTGGTTTCGGCAGCTCACGCTGTGGCCCACGTGTCATGAGGGTGGTGACCTCAGGCTCGGCGTATCTGGACATCGACGCGTATGCCTGTTGCATTGCGTACGCCGAGCTGTTGAATCACCAAGGCATTGATGCTCGGGCCGTCAGTAGCGCCCCGCTCAATGCCAGCATCTCCAGGACCGTGCTTGGATGGCAATCATCTCTGGACGATTATCTGCCGAGAGCGGGTGATGAGTTCGTGTTGGTGGATGTCTCCGACTACCACCATTTCGACCCGATGGTGGTTCTTGAACAGGTGGTGGAAGTCATTGACCATCACCCAGGCTTTGAAAACTATTGGGCGCAAAAGCTCGGATCTGCGGCAGACATCCTGCCGATCGGCGCAGCGGCAACGCTGATTTTTCAGCGTTGGGAAGCGGCAGAGCTGTTGCCGCTGATCAGCGAAAAAAGTGCTGCTTTGCTGGCCACGGCAATTCTGGACAATACCCTGAACTTCACAGGGCAGCTGACCACCCAATCGGATATCCGGGCTTATGAAGTCCTCGCACGGCGGGCGAAACTGGAAGCGGACTGGCCCGAGCGGTATTTCTCCGAGTGCCAAGCCACTATCGAGTCAGACCTGATTGGCGCGTTGGCGGTTGATATGAAGCGGCTGAAAGCCGATAGCAACCTGCCGCAGGTTTTCGCGCAGATGGCGGTGTGGGATGCCAGTGCGCTGATCCGAACGCATCGTTCAACGATCGGTCACTGGCTGGCGGCGCAGGGTGGAGACTGGCTGTTGAACGTCATCAGCATCCGCGAGTGCAAAAGCTACTTTCTGGCTGAGCCCTTGGTCAGCCAACAAAAGTTGAGCCATTTGCTGTCGATCGAATGGCAGGCCGGAATGGCTGTGCTTGAGCGCTCGCTGCTACGTAAGGAACTGTTGAAGTTGGGGTTGGCCCGCATTTCTGTTGTGAGTAAACCGTTTCTGGTTTTGTAGCTACATCGAAGTGGGGCTTTTGGCTTATTGCTGTCTATCATCAAGAGCCGCTTCCCAATAGTGGACGGTGAACACGGGATGGCTGTCGCCGCAAAACCGCATGCTCCAGGAGGTCTGCTCCGCAGCTTTGAGTCATCAAGTATTTATACGGCTGGCGCGCCATCGGTGACGCAGCCTAACATGCGGCTCAAGTCGCTGGCTAAGCTCGCTCGGGACCGGCTAAAGAAGGCCCCAAACGTTAGGCGCTCGTCCAACCTTACCGTTACGGAGCATATAAAATATGTCAAACATCGTCGCATGGACGCTGTTCGCCTTGGGCGCCTTCCATATTCCATTCGGTATTATTAAGTTCAAAGCAGCATTCGCCGCCGCTGTAGACTCTGGCTTCGTTGACCAGTTCAGAGTGCACGAAGATCGGCGTACCGCCCTCTGGTTTACCCTGCTGGGGCCGCTTTTTATGCTCGCAGGGCATACAGCGATTCACGCCGTAGCAGTTGGCGATCTCGCGCTACTTAAAATTGTTGGCATCTATGTGCTTATGATCTCGATCATTTGCGTCATTGCTGTTCCAAAATCGGGTTTCTGGGCAACGCTGCTGGTTTCACCGCTGATCATCGCGGCAGGGTATGGCTTGTACTCCTGACAAACGGTTCATGTCGTTCGCGAGGGCTTCAATGTCCACTCGGGGTCGTTTTAAGGGGATTCAGCCGGTGGACGCAACAGGCAGCAACCGGCCAAAAGCAGTCGCTCAGCAGTTGTTCTTGATTAACCGCTTTAGCCTGTGAGAGAAGGTTGTGCAGCACCATTGCTGCTGCGACTGGCTCTACTCCTCTGCCTCAACTGCCAGAGCATCACTCCAAAGCCTGTCGAGATCGACGTCCTCGCTGGCAGGTTGCTTACCATCTAGCAGTCTATCCACCTGGATCACCATCGGCAGCTCAAAAGCAGTACCAGTGACCACGCAACACCCTTGTGAGAGGCCCGGGATGAGGCTACGAGACAGAGAATCCAGCGTAGAGATTGTATTGTCGATCAAGTAAAGATCCCGATCATTCACCAAGCGGTGAATGAAGAAATTGTGTAGCTGCGAGACGATTGTGGGCGAGATATCAGCCGGACGCTGGCTGGCGATGGTAATGAACATCCCAAACTTGCGCCCCTCCTTGATGATCTCTTCGAACTGCTCGAGCCGATAATCCTTCCAAGTTTCACTTTCTCTCGCAGACTGATCGGACAGGATGTTGTGCGCCTCATCGACGATGAGATGGATGGTCCGGTCGGGCGGATTGGTGACCGTGGCCTTGTGACTGTTGTAGTAGTGCTTCGCGAACAGTAGAGGCAGAACCTTCTTAATCTCGTTGTTACAGCGGCGCATCGAGATGACCGTGAGCAGCCGCTCATCTGGTGCCGCATCCGAAACAGACAACACTTTACGCAGGTTGTCGAGTGAAGACTCGACGCGCTTCAGAAGTGGCTGAATATGCTCAAACTGAACGTATCCGGCGTTTAGATCTGACATCAGCTGCAAGTTGACGCGTAGCACAAGCTGGTCGAACTCATCGAGGCCTGCGGCGTCTAGCGTTTCTACAATTGGAGCGATATCCGCCGCGTACTGTGCGCCATCGGTACCTATGAACCGCCCCTGGTAAGTGAAGCGCCCGCCAAGCCGGTGCCAGACCACATCTGCCAGCATGTCCTGCACCTGCTGATTTCCCATGAGCCGCGAGACGGTGCGCATCAAATCCAGCGTCGCCGTCTTTACCTCCCCGGCGCAGAACGAAGTGTGGAACATCAGCTTCGCATAATTCGCGAGTGCCCCAGGAATGGCTCTATAGCGTTCCCTACCTGAGATGACACGGTTGAGGAATGGCCTTTGCGTGTTCGGGGTAGCCTGAAAGAGCAGAGCCATAGTCTCGAGCTGCCAGAATTCCTGCGTTGCCAGCGGAAACCGTGAAGCTAGATCGTTCAGGTTTGGAGCGGTAAGCGTGGACAGTTGGTAGACGGTTTTGTGATCCGCAGCGACGAGCTGCTCACCGCCGTACTCACCATTAAAATCCAAGATGATGAAACGGCTCTTACCTGCAATGAGAGGCAACTTTTGATCGAAAAGAACAGTGTAGAGCTTTGCCAGAGTATTCGACTTGCCGCTTCCGGTATTGCCGAAGATACCGATATGGCTATTGAAGAGTCGCTTCCACGGCAACCCAACCGCGATTTCCTCTTTCAGCATAGTCCCAATTCTGAAATCACTGTCCGCCTTGCGGTCGAAGATGGACCTGATTTTCTCCTCGGGAAGCAGGTAAGCCGCATCCTGGATCATCGGTAGATACTTGATGCCCTGAGTGAAACCAGAACGGTCGAAGTATCCAATCGGCCTAGCCTCTACCTTTCGTACAAACGTTTGCCGACCATCATGCATCTCAGTGCGGCTTTCATCCAGATACTCGCCCTCGACGATGCAGATGATTTGGCGGAAGCCACGCTGAATGGATAGGTATTCGCGGATTGAGACTCCCTTGTATTTCTCTCCTTCATAGAACAGGGTTTCCTTGCTCGACTGTTCATCTATCTTCAGAACCAATTTTGTTCCTTGGACGGCGATGACCTCGCCAACGCGAATACTCATATCAGGTTCTCGAGGTCTGCATCGGCCATAGGAAGAGCCGCTGGAGCTATGGGGGTAGCCGGTGCAAGAGCTGTAGCCTCCGGCCAAGCCAATACCTGCTCATTGAATGCGGTAAAATCCATCACCCCACTCTGCAGCATGAGGCACTTGACGTTACGGTTGCCCTTGAATTTTTCCTCCATTTCGGCGTGCCCAGCCTGGCTGTAACAGCAAACAAACACCTGCAGCCCCGGATTGGAGAGAGAACGCATGACGAGGTTGAGGATATGCTCGTCGGCAAACGAGAACCCGAAGGTGATGAGTACGGCGTTTGGTTTCTCAAGCTCATAACTGAGCAGCCGCAGCATTTGATAGTAATGCTCCTCGTAGACCGTCTCGTGGAACTTCCACTTGGTCGGGTTGACGATAGGAATCTGTTCATATTTGTCCCAGAACGCCACCAATTCTTCATTGGAAAAATCTGTGACTGGGACGTCGGCAAGCGTCGATGCAGGGTTAGTAAGCGCAGCCGAAAATGGTTGCAACATCGCCATAGCGTCAGCATCCAGCAGACTTTCGCGGCTAGACAGGTCGTAGCCAACCTGAATCGCGGCATCCGACTTGCTCCAGTAGACCGACCCATGCAAATGGATCAGATTGATTTGAGGAATGCTGCTCTGATGACGGCCGAAGACACCGGCCTGGCAAAGGTATGACCCGAAATTTCGGGCCTGTAGCATGCGCCGCGTGAATCCTCGCGCACCGTCATTTAGCACGAAGTCAATGTGGCCCTCCTTGATAAGCGCGTCAGCCACGAGCGGGAAGCAACCGTCATAGTTCGTCGTGAACACGTTGCAACGGCGATCCAGCGCTTTGCGCCGCTTTACCATTTCGAGTGCTGTCGTTAGGAAGGTGCGGTAGTTCTTGATAACCGTGGCACCTGCTTCTCCGGCCACCGCCTGTTCCAGGCTAATTTGCTCGGCAGGGCGGATACAGCTGGCGTAGTAGTGCATAAACAATGGAATGAGACGCCGGTCGCCCTCGCGCTCGAACTTGGTGGCTAGATCCTCCAACGTGTAGCGCGAGTTGCCCTCTCCAGTCTGGACCTGCAGCTGGAGGGTCGGGAGCAGGCCGAATGATGCTCCTGATCCGAAGAGGAAGTTGATGTCTTGATTGTAGATATCGCCGATAGAAATCACTGGCTATCCTCCCTGGCTGCGCATAATGACGAAAGGAGACGATACATCTCGCAGTGGGCAGAGTGCCACTGGGGAGGCCATGAATAACTGCGGCGCGAAAGACAGGGCCCCTGTCAGGCTGACATTAACCGCTAAGCTCGAGCGACAGCTAATGGCCGATTTCTGCCTGTCGCCACCGGCAGCTATAGATTGAAACCGGCTAGCCCACGGCGGAGAAATCAAGCTAGGCTTCAGCGAAGCCTTCCGCCACGTATGCCTTATTGAGCGAAATTTCTGGGCAAGGTCTTCGGAAGTTTCCTTCAAGTTGTGGCGGTTTTCGTGAACTGGTGCGCAGTGAGTTCAATCGATAGGCTTTGGGTGTCACTGCATATTCAGTGGCAGGGTGTAGGAACCCTTCAACCTCCCAAAGACGACATAAGTGTCGACCTCTGATTTGCGGCTGCTGACTTGCGTCCGTAAAATCAGTTGCGGCGGCTGTGCGCGGGCACGCTTCGGCGTGGTCGAGTGTCTCTGGGGCTCGATATTCCTACCCCGCGTATAGCTGCCACCCATGCCTGTAGGAAGGCAAATGGCAGCTCCTATTTTTCCTGGAGTTTTAAAATGCCAACACTTCATCCTGATCCACCCTACGAAAAACCAATTCCCCACCCCAAAAACCGCTTCATGGCGTTGACCAGCAACTGCACCGACATGCCCACCCTGTTCGTCAACACCCACGCGCCGCTGGACATTCTGACCGAGGCCGCCAGCTATCGAATACGCGCCGTCACCCAAGTGCTTGAGAACCTGTCCATGCGTGGTTCAGTCGAGTGCGATTCGATGATCCTCAGCGACTTTGCCTTGCTCTGTGCCATTCCACTGCGCGATGGCTGTGATGTGCTGGATGTGATTGGGCGGCGGTTGCGGGCTCGGTCTTCGGAGTAGCGTCTAGCGGCTTTTTGTGGCGAGGGGGCTTGCCCCCGTTCGACTGCGAAGCGGTCGCCAAACCAAGCCCCGCGGTGTACCTGACAAATCCGGAATGCAGGTTTTGGGGCCGCTCCGCAGCCCAACGGGGGCAAGCCCCCTCGCCACAGGGTGGGAGTTGTGGTGGTTGGGGCTGCTGCGCAGCCCAGCGGGAGCAAGCTCCCTCGCCACACAAGAGCAAGATCAAAAGATCGCAACCTTTGGCAGCTCCGCGCCTGTGGGCGCTGCCGAAGGCTGCGATTTTTTTGGTGATCACCGCCGGCCTGAGATCAGTGTCTCTTCGACGACTGGCACCGCCAGGCTATCAATCACATGCACGCTATACCCCGGCACATTCTTCGCGTGGTGTTTGGCTTGCGACGCCATCTCGGCCAGTTGGCTCGCGTCGAGCTGTCCGCAGGCCTGTGGATGCAGATGCACTACGCCGATGGACAGGGACAGCAGCGGAAACTCCTGGCGTACGCCCTGGCGGTTGGGGGCGATGAAGCAGCCGGCTTCCAGGTGTTCGCTGCGGTAGAAGCGTCGGCATTGGCTGTGGAAGTCGTCCAGCAGTTGGTTGAGGCGTTTGCGCCAGTCTTCCGGGCCGAGCACCAGCAGGAAGTCGTCGCCGCCGATATGGCCGACGAAGTCGCGGGATGGGTCGACGCGGTCGTTCAGGCATTGCGCCAGGCACAGTAGGACTTCGTCCCCGCGACCGTAGCCGTAGATGTCGTTGAAGGGTTTGAAGCTGTCGATGTCCACGTAGCAGATCACCGACTCCCGTTCCTGTTGTAGCAGGCGTGTCAGGCATTGCTGGATCGGCACGTTGCCTGGCAGCAGGGTTAGCGGGTTGGCGTAGCGGGCTTGCTGGATTTTCAGTTCGGTGATCAGTTTGAGTACGTCGATCACTCGGCCCAGGCCCAGATAGCCGCCGTTGAGGGTGATGATGAAGTCTTCTTCGATGCGTTGGCGGGCGCGGCTGGTGATCAGGCGGCTGACCTGTTGCAGCGACTGGCTCAGTTCCACGGCGAGGAAGTCGTCGCTCATCAAGCGGCTGATGGGTTTGCGGGCGAACAGGTCGGTGGCAAAGGGCTTGAGCAGGGCATCCGAAAGCGAATGACGGTGAACGATGCCGCACGGCCTGCCTTGCTTGTCGAGCACCGCCAGGGAGTTCAGGTTGGCCTGGCGGCGGAAGGCTTCCAGTACGGTGGCGGTCGGGGTGTCGCTGGCCATCGCCGGTTGGTCGTTGAGCAGGGCGCTGAGGTCACTGGCGTCCTCGTTCAGCATCGCTGCGGCGCTGGTTGGTTTGGGCATCAAGGTTCGGGCATCGCGGGGCGGATGCTCCTGGGGCCGGCAGAGCAGATAGCCTTGTACAAGATCGACGCCCATTTCGGTCAGCACGGCGAGTTCTTCTGGCAATTCGATGCCTTCGGCGATCACTTTTGCCCGGGACGCCTTGGCGATCTGCAGGATCGAGCCGACGAATTCACGTTTGAGTGCGTCCTGATGAATGCCGTCGATGAAGTGCCGATCAATCTTGACGTAATCCGGGCGTAATTCCGACCACAGCCGCAAGCTTGAATAACCCGCGCCCAGATCATCCAGTGCAATCGAAAAGCCCATCGCCCGATAGTGATGCAGGGCGGTTTGCAGCAATTGGAAGTCGTCGGTCGGGGTCTGTTCGGTGAGTTCGATCACCACCTGACTCGGCGGTATGCCGAAATCCTGCAGCAGTTGCAGGGTGCGGCCGGGTTGGTGGGCGGCTTCGAGCAGGGATTCCGGGGACACATTGAGGAACAGTTTGCCGGGCAGTTGCTGTTCATTGAACCGTCGGCAAGCGCTTTGGCGGCAAGCGATCTCCAGTTCGCTGAGGCGACCGGCCTGGCGGGCTACCGCGAACAGGGCAATGGGGGAGTGCAGCGGGCTGTTGGAGGGGCCACGGCTGAGGGCTTCGTAGCCGATGATTTGTCGTTCGGAGAGAGAAATGATCGGCTGGAACAGGCTGTGCAAACCGCTTTGAGTCAGTATTGAGCTCAAGGCACTCAGCTGTTCGGTTGTGGTCATGGCGATCTCTGGCGATAAAAAAAGGACCGGGAGCGCAAAGCTCCCGGTCCTTTATTTCACGACAGAATGATGTCTATTTGATGACACTCCGGGGAGCATCAGCACTAAATTGCCATCATCCTGATTGTAAGCACTTAGTGCTTGGCGACCGCGGTGTTGAGTTTCAAGTAATCCAGCAGAATCCGCCCGGTCTCGCTCAGGTAGGCGTCGTCTTCTGGCTTGGTCTTGTCCGGCTCGGCCGCGATGGCATCTTCGTCTTCTTTCTTCAGCTCTTTGAGCGGCTCTTCACCCTTGGCCTTGCGACGGATGTTTTCCATGGCCAGTTGCTTGGCTTCGATATCGGCGTGTTGTGCACGACGGTCGGCTTCATTGAGGCTGACGGTTTTTTCGGCCATCAGCTTCTGGGCCAGGGCCAGTTTGTCGCGAATGAACACGAACTCCGCGTCTTTGGCCGTGCGCACGTCATGCTCGGACTTGAGCTGCGTGATGTACGGCTTGAACGGGTCGACCGCAGGCTTGATGGCCGCACGGATGGTGTCCCACGGCATGGCTTCCGGCAGGGCGCTTTCGCCGATTTCCTTGGTGTCGATGATCGACGGGTAATCGATGTCCGGCAGTACGCCCTGATGCTGGGTGCTCTGACCGGAAACCCGGTAGAACTTGGCTAGGGTCAGTTTCAGTTCGCCATGGTTCAGCGGCTGAATGGTTTGCACGGTGCCTTTGCCGAAGGTCTGGCCGCCGATGATCAGTGCACGGTGGTAGTCCTGCATCGCACCGGCGAAGATCTCCGACGCCGAGGCGGACAAACGGTTGACCAGCAACGCCATCGGGCCTTTGTAGAACGCGCCCGGGTTTTCATCTTCCAGTACATCGACCCGGCCGTCGGCGTTACGCACCAGCACGGTCGGACCTTTGTCGATGAACAGGCTGGTCAGTTCGGTGGCTTCCTGCAGGGAACCGCCGCCGTTGTTGCGCAGGTCGATGACCACGCCGTCGACCTTGTCTTTCTGCAGTTCGGTCAGCAGCTTCTTGACGTCGCGGGTGGTGCTCTTGTAGTCCGGATCGCCGGCACGGAAGGCCTTGAAGTCCAGGTAGAAGGCCGGGATCTCGATGACGCCGAGCTTGTAGTCCTTGCCATCCTGCTTGAGGCTGAGGATCGACTTCTTCACCGCCTGATCTTCAAGCTTCACCGCTTCGCGGGTGATCGGCACGATCTTGCTGGTCTGGTCATTCGGCGCATTGCTGGCCGGAATCACTTCCAGGCGCACCACGGTGCCTTTCGGCCCACGAATCAGTTTGACCACCTCGTCCAGGCGCCAGCCGACCACGTCGACCATCTCTTTGTTGCCCTGGGCCACGCCGATGATCTTGTCGGCCGGAGCGACCTGCTTGGTCTTGTCGGCCGGGCCGGCAGGCACCAGGCGCACGACTTTGACCTGGTCGTTATCGCTCTGCAACACGGCGCCAATGCCCTCCAGGGACAGGCTCATGTTGATGTCGAAGTTCTCCGCGTTATCCGGCGACAGATAGTTGGTATGCGGGTCGTACGACATGGCGAAGGTGTTGATGTACGCCTGGAAGATATCTTCCGCGCGGGTCTGGTCCAGACGCACCAGCTGATTCTTGTAACGCTTGGTCAGGGTTTCCTGAATCTGCTTTGGCTCTTTGCCGGAAATCTTCATCCGCAGCACTTCGTCCTTGACGCGTTTGCGCCACAGGTCGTCGAGCTCGGCGGTGGTCTTGAGCCAAGGGGCATCCTTGCGGTCGACCAGCAAGGTTTCCTTGGTGGTGAAGTCGATCTTGTCGACGCCCTTGTTCAGCTCGGCAAGGGCAAAGTCCAGACGCGCCTTGACGCGATCCAGATAGCGCTTGTAGATGGTGAACCCGGCGTTCAGGTCGCCGCTCTTGAGGAAGTCGTCGAACTGGGTTTTCCATTTGTCGAATTCGGCAATGTCACTGGCCATGAAGTAGCTGCGCGATGGATCCAGCAGCTTGAGGTAGCTGTCGTAGATGATCACCGAGCGCGCATCGTCGAGCGGCGGCTTGCTGTAATGGTGACGCTTGAGCAATTCGACGACGTTCAGACTGGCGATGACTTCGTCGCGATCGGGCTGAAGCTTGTCCCAGCTGTTGGCTGCGAACGAATTGCTCGACATCGGCAAGAGACCGAGACCAATGACAAGAGCGAGGGCGGTGCTGGGGAAAAAATGCTTCATGCTGATTCGACGCGGGGACAATTGATCACGCATATTAGGCCGTCTTTGAAGTCGCCGGTTCCCACAAGGGCCGGTCGCATAATGCAAGAAAGCCCGGCGCTATAGCTTCGGGCTCAGTCCAGACTCACTATGGAGGCACTGTGAAAGCATTGCAAGGCGTTGAAGGGCGAGTGGAGTGGGTTGAGGAGCCGAGTCCTACGTGCGATGTAGGACAAGTTCGTATCAGAGTGGCGGCAGCGGGACTCAATCGAGCCGATTTGTTGCAGAAAGCGGGCCTGTATCCGCCACCGCCGGGAGCCAGTCAAGCACTGGGTCTTGAGTGTTCGGGGGTGATCAGCGAGGTCGGCCCGGGCTCGTCCTGGCAGGTCGGAGATCGGGTTTGCGCCTTGCTGGCCGGGGGTGGGATGGCCGAAGAGGTAGTTGTCGACGGACGGCATGTGTTGCCGGTTCCCGAAGGATTGTCCCTGGCCGAGGCCGCGGCGTTGCCGGAAGTGTATGCGACCGTCTGGCTGAATTTGTTTCAATTGGCTTCGCTCAAACCGGGTGAGAAAGTTCTCCTGCATGCCGGAGCAAGTGGAATCGGTTCAGCTGCCATTCAGCTGTGCAAGGCGTTTGGTAACCCGTGCTGGGTCAGCGTCGGCTCCGAGGATCGTCTGGCCTACTGTGAAGCGCTGGGTGCCCAGGGTGGAGTGGTGCGCAATAAGGATCTGGACCGCCTGAACGATCTGGGGCCGTTCGATGTGATCCTGGATCCGGTGGGCGGTAACTATGCGGCGCTGAACCTCAAGTTGCTGGCTCGCGATGGCCGTTGGGTGTTGATCGGTTTGATGGGCGGTCGTGAAGCGCAGCTGGATCTGGCGCAGGTGCTGGCCAAGCGCGTGCAACTGCTGGGTTCGACCCTGCGCAATCGAGACGAGCAGTTCAAGGCCGATTTGTTCAGCGATCTCAGCCAGCACGTCTGGCCGCTGTTTGCCGAAGGGCGTTTGAGCCCGCAACTGGCCAGGACGTTTGCGATCGAGGACGCCGAAGCGGCGTTTGCGGAGCTGGCGACCAATCAGGTGTCGGGCAAGCTGGTGCTGGTGATTGACGACAGCCTGAGCTGACAACATGAACCTGTGAGTGCCTTTGTGGCGAGGGAGCTTGCTCCCGCTCGGTTGCGAAGCAGCCGCAAAACCTGAAAACCGGTTTTACCTGGCTAGCCACAGTGACTGATTTCAGGGCCGCTTCGCGGCCCAGCGGGAGCAAGCTCCCTCGCCACAGGGGACCCGGATTACTTCCAGATATGGATCGGCCAGCCGGCTTTTTCGGCGTGTTCGAGCAACACTGGATCCGGATTCACCACATGCGGGAAATCCACCTTCAGCAGCAGCGGCAAATCGTTGCGTGAATCGGAATAGAAACTCGCGCCTTCAAGGTTTTCCTCTTCGGCGTCCAGCCATTCCAGCAAGCGGGTGATCTTGCCTTCGCGGTAGGTCAGGGTGCCCACCGTGTTGCCGCTGTACACCCCGTGCGCCACTTCCAGTTCGATGCCAAGAATCTCGTCGATGCCCAAACGGTCGGCAATCGGCTTGACCAAATGCGTGCCCGAGGCCGAGATCACCAGAATCCGGTCGCCGGCCTTGCGGTGGGCGGCGATGGTTTTGGTGGCGTCGCTGAAGATGATCGGCTCGATAAAGTCTTCCACCCAGGGCGCTACCAAGTGTTCGAGCTCTTGCGGCGTGCGACCGATCAACGGCTCCAGGCTGAAGGCCATGTAGTCTTCCATCGCCAAGTGGCCCCTGCCGTAGGCATCCATCAATTCCTTGTCACGACGCAGGAAGGATTCGCCATCGACCCAGCCGAGGCGGGCCATCTGTTCGCTCCATAGCGAGGCGCAGTCGCCGTGGATCAGGGTTTCGTCCAGATCAAAAATTGCCAGGGCCATCAGTACGGTTCTCTCTTCAACATCAGCAAGGTCATCAGGCTACCTCACACAGGGCTGTCGGATCGATGGAAAGTGCCAGGCGCTGACCATCGGGATGCAGATCGGACGCCGAGCGGTTCAGCACATCCACCACCAATTCCACCCCCCGAGCTTCCACCCGATAGCGAATCACGTTGCCCAACAGGCTGTGGCTGCGCACCTGCGCGTCGAGTTCGCCGTTCAGGCTCAGCTCGATGGCCTCCGGGCGGATCGCGATGCGGTGGGTGATCGGCCGTTGCAGCAGTTTGCTGGCGCTGTCGGCGTCCAGCAGGTTGTAGTTGCCGATGAAGCCTGCGGCGAACACGTCGACGGGCGCGGTGTAGAGGGTTTCGGCATCGCCACTCTGTACGATCTTTCCCTGATTCATCAGGAAGATTCGGTCAGACATGGTCAGGGCTTCTTCCTGATCGTGCGTGACGAAGATCGTGGTCAGGCCGAGTTCGCGCTGGATCTGACGGATCTGTTCGCGCAAGTGCTTGCGAATCCGCGCATCGAGCGCCGACAGCGGCTCATCCAGCAACAACAGCCGAGGCCGGGTCACCAACGAACGAGCGAGAGCGACACGCTGGCACTGGCCACCGGACAGCTGATGCGGGTAGCGGGCGGCGAAGTCATTGAGTTCTACCAGTCTCAGCACTTCGGCGACGCGTTTTTGGCTGTCGTCGGCGTTGACCTTCTGCATGCGTAAACCGAAGGCGACGTTCTGCTCCACGGTCATGTTCGGGAACAGCGCATAACTTTGGAACACCATGCCGATTCCGCGTTTCTGTGGGCTCAGTGGGACGAGGTCGTGACCTTCCAGCAGAATCTGGCCACCGTCCACCGAGGTCAGGCCGGCGATGCAACGCAGCAGCGTGGACTTGCCGCAACCGGACGGGCCGAGCAGGGTGACGAATTCGCCTTTCCTGATTTCGCAGTTGATGTCGCTGAAGACGGTGGTGCCTGAGTAATCTTTCTGAAGATGTTGGACGCTTACATAGCTCATTCGCTTTTGTCCTTGTTCAAGATATTGGCCACCCAGGTCAGAACCAGCACAAAGAAGAAGTAGGAAATCACCAGCGCACTGGTGAAGTGGCCGCTGCTGTTGCGCATGTTGTTGAGGTAGACCTGCAGGGTTTCGTAGCGGGTGCCGACGAGGATGTTGGCGAACACGAACTCACCGAACAGGAACGAGAAGGACAGCAGCAACGCGACCATCAGCCCCTTGCGCAGGTTCGGCAACACCACCAGGAAGGCAGCTTGCCAAGTGCTGGCGCCGAGCAATTGCGCGGCGTCCATCAGGTCGCGCAGGTTGATCGCTTGCAGGTTGTTGGTGATCGCCCGGTACATGAACGGCAGCGCCACGGTGAAGTAGCAACCGATCAGAATCCACGGCGTACCCACCATCGCGAACGGCCCCGAACCGTAGAGCTGCAACAGCCCCACCGACGACACCACCGGCGGCACCGCGAAGGGCAGCAGGATCAGGATGTTCATCAGCGCGTCGAGCTTCGGGAAGTGGTAATGCACCACGAACAGCAGTGGCAGGATCAGCACCACCGACAGAATCAGCGAGCCGATACAAACCAGCAACGACTGACCGAATGCGTCGAGAAAGCGTGGATCGCTCCACAGCTGGATGTACCACTTGAAGGTAAAGCCGCTGGGCATAATCGTCGCCGACCAACTGCTGGCGATCGAGTAGATCAAGGTTCCGAGCAGCGGCAATAACAGAATGGCAAACAGCAAATACACGATGACCCGGTGGTAGATACCGACGGGCCCCAGTTCAGCGCGAGACATGGTAGCTCCTCTTCAACAGCAGCTGATGCACGATGGTCACCAGGGTCATCAACGCCACCAGCACCACGGCCAAGGCGCTGGCGAGGTTCGGGTCGAGGGAAATGTCGCCGGACACCATCGCCGCGATACGGATCGGCAACACGTTGAAGTTGCCGGTGGTCAGCGCGTAGACCGTGGCGTAGGCGCCAAGGGCGTTGGCCAGCAGAATCACGAATGTGCCCAGCAGTGCCGGGGTCAGCACCGGCAGACCGATGTGTCGCCAGAATTGCCAACCGCTGGCCCCGAGCAAGGCGGCGGACTCACGCCAGTCTTCGCGCAGGGCATCGAAGGCCGGGTAGAGCAACAGCACGCCCAGGGGAATCTGGAAGTAGGTGTAGAGAATGATCAGCCCGGTTTTCGAGTACAGGTTGAAATCCTGAATGATTCCGGCCTGTTTCAGCATGATGGTGAAGGTGCCGTTGAAGCCCAGCAAGATGATGAACGCGAAGGCCAGGGGCACACCGGCGAAGTTGCTGGTCATGTTAGCGAAGGCATTCACGAAGTTGCGCAGTTTCGAGTCGACCCGGCGCAGGGAGTAGGCGCCGAGTACGGCAATGACGATGCCGAATACGCTGGACCAGAAACTGATCTCAAGGCTGTATTGGATCGCCTGCAAATAGAACTTCGAATTGAATATTTTGCTGAAGTTGGCCAGGCCCCAACCGAACTCTTCCGATTGCAGGCTGTTGATCATCACCCAGAGCAGCGGGGCGATCTCGAACACGAAGAAGAAAATCGCGAAGGGCACCAGGCACAGAGCGGCCAGCCATTTACCGCGGGTCATGGCATTCACTTGAGCAGCTCCCGGCACACAGGTTTGTCGTGGGGCACGCCCAGCAGTTCGCAGACGGTGCCGCACAGTTCGGTTTGTTTCGGTGCAGCGCCTTGGTTGAAGCTGAAGGCGTCGCCGAGGACGAACAGCGGCACTTCGCGTTCTTCAGGCAGCAGGCCGTTGTGCGAGCGGTCATTGTTCATGCCGTGGTCGGCAGTCACCAGCACTTGGTATCCGGCGTCGAGCCAGCCTTGCAGGTAGTCGGCGAGGATGACGTCCGCCGAGCGGGCGCTGTTGCGGTATTGCGGGGTGTCGAGGCCGTGCTTGTGCCCAGCGTCGTCGATGTTCATGGGGTGGACCAACAGAAAGTTCGGCGCGTGGCGCAGGCGCAGGTTTTCCGCGTCGGCGAACAGGTGCGAATCCGGGTAGTGGTCGTTCCAGTAGAAGTGACCGTGCTGGATCGGCAGTTTCGGGTCGTCGGTGTGACGGTCCCGGGCAGCCACGAACGGCGAACGGTTATACAACTCGCTGACCCAGTGATAGGCCGCGGCGGCGGTTTTCAGGCCGGCGTCGGTGGCGTAATGGTAGATGCTGCGCTGGTTGGACAGGCGTGAGACGTTGTTGTGAACGATGCCGCTGTCGATCGGCGCAACGCCGGTCAGGATGCATTCGTAAAGTGGTCGGGACAGAGCCGGCAGTGCACATTCCAGTTTGTAGAGCGCCGCGCGTCCTGCGCCAACGTAAGCCTGCAGATGCCCCATGGCGTGGCGCGCGACTTCGTAATTGAGGCCGTCGAGCACGACAAGGATGACGTTGTGCTTCATGGGGGGTGGGACTCCGCAAAAACAGATGATTCAAGTACGCAACCAATCCCTTGTGGGAGCGGGCTTGTGTGGCGAGGGGGCTTGTCGGACCGCCGCATTGCCCCGTTGGGCCGCGCAGCGGACCCAGTATCTACGAGCGCTGCGCACTCGAACGGGGGCAAGCCCCCTCGCCACAGGCCCGCTCCCCCATTTGGATCTCCATCGGAGTTCCAAATGGGGATTGACCGCCTTACGGCATATTGATGATGACTTCTTCCTGCCACTTCTGCGGCAGCGACTTGGAGGTCTTTTCCCACGCGTCGGCGTCTTTGATCGGCGTGACCTTTTTGTACTGTTCGTTAGGCAGCAGCTTGGCCTTGACCTCTTCCGGCAGAGTCAAATGCTCGGCGCGAATTGGACGGGCGTTGCCTTTTGCCAGGTTGATCTGGCCAGCGTCGCTGAAGATGTATTCGCGGGCCAGTTTGGCGGCGTTCGGGTGCTTGGCGTATTTGTTGATGATGGTGGTGTAGCCGGAAATCACCGAGCCATCGGATGGAATCAGCACGGTGTAGTCATCCGGATTCGCCATCTTGGCCTTGTAGCTCAGGCCGTTGAAGTCCCAGACCACGCCGACTTCGATTTCACCCTTTTCCATGGTGGCAATCGTCGGGTTGGCCATGGACAGGCGGCCTTGCTTGGCGATGTCTGCGAACAGCAACAGGGCTGGCTGAATGTTTTTCTCGTCACCGCCATTGGCGAGGGCGGCGGCCAGTACGCCGTTGGCGGCCTGGGCTGCGGTGCTTACGTCACCGATGGAGACTTTGTACTTGCCGCTCTTGAGGTCGGCCCATTTGGTCGGTGCTTCGGAACCGTGCAGCAGCTTTTTATTGATGATGAACGCGATGGAGCCGGTGTAGGCCAGTGCCCAGTTACCGTCCTTGTCCTTGGCCCAGTCCGGAACCTGTGCCCAAGTACTTGGCTTGTAAGGTTGCACCACGCCCTGCTTGACCGCGATCGGGCCGAAGGCGGCACCGACGTCGCCGATGTCGGCTGTGGCGTTGTCTTTTTCGGCAGCGAACTTGGCGATTTCCTGGGCCGAGCTCATGTCGGTGTCGATGTGTTTCAGGCCGTATTTCTTGGCCAGGTCTTCCCAGGTGCCTTTCCAGTTGGCCCAGTCATCGGGCATGCCGACGCTGTTGACGGCGCCTTCCGCTTTCGCAGCGGCTTCGAGTGTTTTCAGATCGGTATCCGCCGCCATGGCGGCAGTGCACAGGGCAATGGTCGAGCCTAACAGTGATGCCAGGAAAAACTGTTTCATCCGAAGCTCCTTTGGGCGTTTTCAACGCTGCGATTGCGGTTGTGTTGGTCTAGGTCAGCAATACCTGAGCCAATTTAGGCGTCCTGGATGACATTTTGATGTCGACGACCGGTCGGCCTGAATTTCCTGCGCTCGGATACGCGGGGTGCGAGATAAGCGTAGACCATGGCTAAAGGGCTGATATGAAAGGGACTTGGCCATGAAATTGCAGGTGTCTGAAGCAACCGTTCGGCGGCTTTGTCATCTGTCAGTCATCTGCAGTGCCTAGGCTTGCAGGCAATTGATGGAGCCCGGTTTCAATCGCGGTTCTGCCCTGAATCAGTGCTGGTCTAGTCCAGATAGGTAACGTTGATGCGCATCGAGACAACCAAAGCGGTGACAGCGATCGGGCAGGTTCTGCAAGAACAGCTCGACCACGGGCTGTTGGCGCCTGGGAGCAAGTTGCCGGCCGAGCGCAAGCTCAGTGAGTTGTTCGGTACCACGCGGATTACCGTGCGTGAGGCGTTGTTGCAGTTGGAGGCCCAGGGCCAGATTTATCGCGAAGAGCGGCGTGGCTGGTTCGTGTCGCCACCACGGCTGGCTTATAACCTGATGCAACGCAGCCACTTTCACGCGATGGTCAGCGCCCAGGGGCGGGTGCCGTCCACCGAGGTGATTTCCGCGCGTTTGCAACCGGCGTCAGCGGCGGTGTGTGCCTGGCTCCAGTTGCCGGCGCTGTCGAGCGTGATCCAGATCTGCCGCTCGCGACGGATTGACGGGCGATTGGTGCTGTATGTGGAGCACTACCTGAACCCGCAGTATTTTCCGGGGATCCTGGATTTCGATCTGAATCAGTCGATGACCGAACTGTATGCGCGGCATTACGACTTGCACTACGGGCGGGTGCGCTTCGAGATCGTGCCGACCGCGTTGTCGGTGGACGCCGCGGCGGCTTTACGGGTGTCGGTGGGCAGCCCGGGGTTGCGGATTGCCCGGGTCAACTACGATCAGCATCAGCGGCTGATCGATTGTGACCTGGAGTTTTGGCGCCATGATGCGATTCATGTCGGGGTGGATGTGGTTTGAATCCCACCTACGCAGATTGTTCGCCACCGGGGGTGATCACCTGAATGCTCATGCGCGGTGTCGCCAGATCCAGCCCGGCCTCATCCAGATGCCGCTTCAGCGATAAATTGAATGCCCGGGACACTTCCCACTGCTTGATCGGCGCGGTCTTGAAGCGGGCGCGAAGAATCGCATTGCCTGACTCGAAACTTTCGACCCCCTGGATCTCCAGCGGCGACCAGATGTTGCGCCGTTGCAGCGGGTCGGTGCGCATTTTCTGGCCGACGTCGCGCATCAGCTTGATCGCCTCGTCGATGTCCATGTTCGAGGGCACCGCCACCCGGAAGATCGCGTAGCCGAACTCCCGGGAGTAGTTCTTGATGCTTTTGATTTCACTGAACGGAATGGTGTGGACGATGCCGTCGATGTCCCGCAGGCGCACGGTGCGGATGGTCAGGCCTTCGACCGTGCCCAGGTGGCCGCCGACGTCCACGTAGTCGTCGATGGCCAGGGAGTCTTCGATGATGATGAACAGCCCGGTGATCAAGTCGGCCACCAGCGATTGCGCGCCGAAACCGATGGCCAGGCCGATGACGCCGGCACCGGCCAGCAGCGGCGTGACGTTCATGCCCATGTTCGCCAGGGCGACGATCAGCGCAATGATGAAAATAGCCACGAACAGCACGTTGCGGATCAGCGGCATCATCGTCTGCGCGCGGGCATTGGCCAGGCCTTTGCGCGAGCGGGTAAGGGCGTGATGCACGGCGGTGTCGCTGAGGATCCAGATCAGCCAGGCAAAAATCAGCGTGCCGCCGAGGCTGAACAGTTTGACGCTGACTTCATGGCCTTCGCCTTCGGTGAAGCGAATCAGCGACATGCCCCAGACCCGCAGGCCGAGTTCAATGAACGCCAGCCATACCAGCAGATGGGCGAGGGTGTAGAAGAAGCTTTTCAGGCGATCCGAATACAGCGCATGGCGCTTGGGGCCGCGTTGTGGCTTGAGTGCATGACGGCGCACCAGCCCGTTGATGACCATGCACAACACCAGCAGCACGGTGCAGATCAGCGACTGACGCAGCGCGGTGCTGGTGTCGCCGGCAGAGACGAAGGTGGCGAACAGTGAGATGCCCACCAGCACCAGCGCCGGCAGATACCAGAACGTCCCGAGGATTTCGATCGTGTCGCTCAAGGCGCGGCGGGTCAGGCGCCGAGACAGCGGCTGGTTGCGGATCAGGTGCGCGATGGGCCGGCGGAAACGCAGAATGAAAAAACCTGTGAAGATCGCCGCCAGTACATTGGCGAACGTCGCCGCCGTATGGGCCAGATGTTCACCGAGGCTGGCGATCAGGCGCGGGTCGTTCAGGGCTTCACCGAAGGCGGCGAAACTGCCGATCAGCCACAACGGGCGGAAGGCCTGATGCCGCAGGATGTACAGGGCGCGATGGCGATGCGGGCCATCGAGCAGGGAAAACGCGATGACGCAGATCGCCGAGAAACAGGTACCGACCACCAGCGCGTAAGCCAGCACCATGGCCAGGCTTTTGCCCAATGACGAGGGCAGGGCGTAGGTCATGTATACCGTCATGACCAGGGCGATCATCCACGGCCCGAGTTTGCGCAAGGCAAAGCGCAGCATGTCCAGGGCCTTGGGGTGTTGCGGCAGTTCTTCGGTGAGGCCGAAGCGCATGCGCACCCGGTGGCCGAGCCAGATCAGGGCGGCGGCCAGCAAGCTCCAGACCATCAGGATCATGGCGAAGGCAAATATGATGGGCAGCCATTCATTGGCCGGCAGCATGAGTGCCACCAGTTCATCCTTGGCCAGGTTGACTTCTTCGGACCAGCGAGTGAGGGGGCTGTCGGCGCCGGAAAATTGCTTTTCGAAACTGGCCAGGGTGCCGCCGATCAGGCCCAGCACGCCTTCTTCTGTGGTCGGTTGGGCTTTTTTGCTGACGTCGCGCAGCTTTTTCAGGTCCGCCAGCAGTTTGGTCCGTTGCTGATCGTTTTCCAGCGACTTGATGACTTCGTCCAGCGACTGCCCCAGTGGAGCTTGCGCTTCGGGCTGGGTTTTCGCCGAGCCGCTGAGCAGCCCCGGCAAGCCGGCCGCCTGGGCAGGCGTCAGCGGCAGCAGCGTCATCAGGCAGACAAGGAACAAACAGGGCAGGGCAAAAAGACGAGCGAACACTAGGCGGTCAACCTCGGATGAGCGAATCGGCCGAGTGTACGAGCCCGTCAAAATCAATGCGAGCCGGGCGCGAGGATTTATTCGTTGAGTTTGGCGAGGATCTTGTAGATCACGGTGGCGAGGATCATCAGCATGCCGACCCACATCGCGAACACACCGGCGTTCTTGTCGCGAAAGTTGAAGCCGATGGCCAACATGATCATCCCGGAAAGAATCGGGATCAGCATGGCGTGAAACGAAGACATCGAGATCATGGTGACAGCCTTGTCGGAGGGGTTACTGCAAGTCTAGGCGGCTTTCGGGCGGGCGTTGGTGATGTGTGGCAGGAATGGATCGTAAGATCATTGTGGCGAGGGAGCTTGCTCCCGTTGGGCTGCGAAGCAGCCCCAAAATAAAGCAACATCGGCTAATCAGCCAGACCGAGTTTGCCAAGTTACGACTGCTTCGCAGCCGAGCGGGAGCAAGCTCCCTCGCCACAAAAGTTGCCTTTTAATCACAAGGGTTATGGCAATTCGCGGCAGGCGTAAAACGCGCTCAGCACTTTGACCAGGTGTGCCAGGTCATGGCTGCCGCACAGCTCGCGGATCGAGTGCATGGCGAACGTCGGCAGGCCGATGTCCACGGTGCGCACGCCCAGGTGGCTGGCGGTGATCGGGCCGATGGTCGAGCCGCAGCCCATGTCGCTGCGCACCACGAAGCTCTGCACCGGTACTTCTTCGGCCATGCACAAATGACGGAAGAACCCGGCGGTTTCGCTGTTGGTGGCGTAGCGCTGGTTGCTGTTGACCTTGATTACCGGGCCGGCATTGAGTTTCGGGCCGTGGTTGGCGTCGTGCTTGTCGGCGTAGTTCGGGTGCACGCCGTGGGCGTTGTCGGCCGAGACCAGCAGGGATTTCTGAATGGTCCGTACGAATTCATCCCCTTCGGGCAACAGGCGACGCAGGGTTTGCTCAAGCATCGGACCGTCAGCGCCACAGGCCGAGCAGGAACCGACTTCTTCGTGATCGTTGCAGACCAGCACGCAGGTTTCGTCGGTTTCAGTCGTCAGCAATGCTTGCAGGCCGGCGTAGCACGACAACAGGTTGTCCAGGCGGGCGCCCGCGATGAAATCGCCATGCAGGCCAATGACCGCGGCGCTTTGGGTGTCGTAGAAGCTCAGCTCGTAATCGAGCACCACATCGGCGTTCAGGCCATGTTCGCGGGCCAGCTGATCGGTGAGCACGGCGCGGAAGTCCACGCGCTCGTCACCGGCGAATTGCGCGAGAATCGGCGGCAGTTCGGTCTGGGCATTGATCGCCCAGCCCATGTTGGCTTCACGGTTGAGGTGAATGGCCAGGTTCGGAATGATTGCAACGGGAGCCTTGAAGTCGATCAACTGGCTCTCGACCTTACCATCGCGACGGAAGGTCACGCGGCCGGCCAACGACAGATCGCGGTCGAACCACGGCGCCAGCAGTGCACCGCCATAGACTTCGACGCCCAATTGCCAGAAGCCCTGGCGTTGCAGTTCCGGCTGGGGTTTGACCCGCAGGCACGGGCTGTCGGTGTGCGCGCCGACCAGGCGAATGCCGCCATGCAGGGGCGAATGACGGCCCATTTTGAACGCGACGATCGAAGAGTCGTTACGGGTGACGTAGTAACGGCCATTGGCTTCGGTGGTCCATGGCTCGCGCTCGTCGAGGCGCACAAAACCGGCCGCTTCCAGGCGTTGGACAAGGCTGGCGGTGGCATGGAACGGGGTAGGGGAGGCCTTGAGGAAGTCGATCAGGCCTTGGTTCAACTCTTCGCGCATAAGAAGCTCCAGACAGCAGTGGCGCCAGTTTAACGTATTGAAAGCGCAAAGTGCGGCGGGCCTGATGTTGGCGGCGCGTGAGATTTAATGTGGCGAGGGAGCTTGCTCCCGCTCGGCGGCGCAGCGGCCGCAAATCCTGCTTGCGCGGTGTGCCCGACAGAATACGGTCGCTGGTTTTGGGAGTGCTCCGCACTCCAGCGGGAGCAAGCTCCCTCGCCACAACAGCTCCCTCGACACCGAAGCCTGGGCACCGCCGTTAGAACGGTGCCGGGCACTCGAAGCGCAGGCGTTCGCCGCTTTGCGGATGAGTGAAGCTCAGCATGCTCGCGTGCAGGCACAGGCGTGGCCAGGCAGCCAGGGCTTGCGGATGGGCATAGAGCCCGTCACCCAGCAGCGGGTGGCCGATGGAGAGCATGTGCACGCGCAACTGGTGAGAACGGCCGGTGATCGGCGTCAGCTCGACGCGGCACCAGTCGCCACAACGCTCCAGTACACGCCAGAAGGTCAGGGCGTGCTTGCCGAATTCGTGGTCCACCACATGCCGTGGCTTGGTCGGCGGATCGTAGCGCAGGGGCAAGTCGATGCTGCCACTGTCCAGTTCCGGTTGTCCCCAGCACAGGGCGGTGTAGGCCTTTTCGGTTTCGCGGTCGTGAAATTGCCGAGACAGTTCGCGATGAGTGTCCGGGTCACGGGCCAGCAGAATGATGCCGGAGGTTTCCCAGTCCAGCCGATGGACAATTCGCGCTTCCGGGTAGCCGTTTTCTTGCAGGCGCGTAATCAGGCAGTCCTTGTTGTCATCAGCCCGTCCGGGGACGGAGAGCAACAGGGTCGGTTTATCCACCACCAGTACGGCGGCGTCCTGATAGATGATGCGGATGTTGGACAACGGCATTAAAACAGCCTCGTAACAAACGCCAACGGCGACTCAGGCCCCCTCCAGTCATGGAAGGGCCCTGAGCCGCCGTGGCTCCCGCCGGATCGACTCAGCGATCGGGCAGGGTGATATTGAGTTCCAGAATCGAGCAGCTGCCCTGGTTTTCCAGAGCGACGTGCACGTCATCGGACCCGATATTGACGTACTTGCGGATCACTTCCACCAGTTCCTTCTGCAAGGCTGGCAAGTAGTCCGGCGTACTGCGTTGGCCGCGTTCATGCGCCACGATGATCTGTAGACGCTCTTTCGCTACCGAGGCGGTACTGGGCTTTTTGTTGGCACGAAAGAAGTCAAAAAGGTTCATTACCTACCTCCAAAAAGTCGCTCGAAGAATCCCTTCTTCTCGACATCGAGGAAACGATGGTCCACGGTCTTGCCCAACAGACGATCGACAGCATCGCTGTACGCCTGGCCGGCGTCGCTCTGGTCGTCGAGAATCACCGGCACGCCCTGGTTGGAGGCCTTGAGGACGGCTTGCGATTCCGGAATCACGCCCAGCAGGGTCACCGCGAGGATTTCCTTGACGTCTTCGACGCCGAGCATTTCGCCGTTGACGACGCGCGTAGGGTTGTAGCGGGTCAGCAACAGGTGTTCCTTGATCGGGTCTTCGCCGTTTTCGGCGCGACGGGACTTGCTGGCCAGCAGGCCCAGCATGCGGTCCGAGTCACGTACGGAGGAGACTTCCGGGTTGGTCACGACGATCGCTTCGTCAGCGAAGTACATGGCCAGGTGGGCACCTTTCTCGATACCGGCCGGGGAGTCGCAGACCACGAATTCGAAGTCTTCTTTCAACTGCATCAGGACTTTTTCTACGCCTTCCTGGGTCAGCGCGTCTTTATCGCGGGTCTGACTGGCGGCCAGCACGTAGAGGTTTTCCAGGCGCTTGTCTTTGATCAGGGCCTGTTGCAGGTTGGCTTCGCCGTTCACCACGTTGACGAAGTCATACACCACGCGGCGCTCGCAACCCATGATCAGGTCGAGGTTACGCAAGCCGACGTCGAAGTCGACGATAACTGTTTTGTGACCACGCAGAGCGAGGCCGGTACCGATAGCGGCGCTGGTGGTGGTCTTACCCACACCACCCTTGCCGGATGTAACCACGAGAATCTTGGCCAAGGTGTTTTACCCCTAAGGAAAAAGGACGTTTAGCCCCTGAAAAACATCTCTTGAAAAACTACTGCAGTCGGACAGCCTTGGCTGGAATCCGGTTTTGAGCGGTATCTACCCCCGGTAAACACTGCTTTTAGCCTTTTTCCTACTTCGTTTGAGCCGTTTTCGCTACGTTTTAGAGATGCTTGGAAAATGCGGCAGTATCCGTTAAAGCCGAATGATGTTCAACACGTCACCCGACAGGCTGACTTGTACTCCGGCGCCCCACAATGGATCGCGGCGCAGGTCCTCGGAAACCTTGTAGTGACCGGCGATGGAGACCAGTTCAGCGGTCATTTGCTGACAGAAAATCCTGGCTTTCGTATCACCTTTGACGCCGGCCAGCACACGACCGCGCATCGCGCCGTATACATGGATGTTGCCGTCGGCGAGAAGTTCCGCCCCCGGGCTGACCGACGAAATCACCACCAGATCGCTGCCCTGGGCATAAATCTGCTGGCCACCACGTACTGGCGACGTGATGATTTTTGTCGGTTTGATGGTCGGCTCCGGTGGTTTTTCCGGTTTTTTCGCTACGACGCCTTCGAGCGGGTCGAGCGGGCGTTCCCGCGCGCCGGACGGCGGCAGCACTGGCAGATCCACCGCAATGGCGGCGGCGATGTCTTCAATGCGGCTGGCACGGATCGCCAGGGTGCGCAGGCCATGCTGGCGGCAGATGCGCATCAATCCCGGCAGGTCGACCGAGCCTTCGCTGGCCGGGAGTTTGTCCAGGGCCAGTACCAGCGGCGCGTTACTGAAGAAGTTGGGCGCCTGGGCGACCTTGGCGGCCAGTTGCCGATCAAGGTTCTCGAGGTCGTTACGGGCCAGTTCCAGCACCGTAATGGCCAGCATGCTGCCCTTCAACTGGAACACGGGATCTTGGTCTAGCGGTTCGGTTTGGCTCATGGTCGGCATACAACGGCTTGTCACTAAAAGTGCCGAGACTTATAACGAGAACGCCCGCAGGCCGCAAGCCGGGTCGAACGATGTAGAATGCGCGGCCATTAACTTTCCGGAACCTTTAATGGAACGCCCGCGATTTCGAACAGCATTTCTTTCTCCGCGTTTCTGGCCGCTGTGGTGTGGCCTGGGGCTGTTGTGGCTGATTGTTCAGTTGCCGTATCCGGCGTTACTGGCGATCGGTCGCGCCCTGGGCGCATTGATGTACCGAGTGGCCGGCGACCGACGGCGCATTGCCAAGCGCAATCTTGAGCTGTGTTTCCCTGAAAAATCCGCTGCCGAGCGCAAACGCCTGCTCAAGGAAAACTTCGCGTCCACCGGCATCGCCTTCTTCGAGATGGCCATGAGCTGGTGGTGGTCGCGCAAGCGTCTGGCGAAACTGGCCCATGTCGAAGGCCTGGAGTATTTGAAACAGGCTCAGGCGCAAGGCAAGGGCGTGATTCTGATGGCTGTGCACTTCACCACGCTGGAGATCGGCGCAGCGTTGCTCGGTCAGCAACACACCATCGATGGCATGTACCGCGAACACAAGAATCCGCTGTTCGACTTCATCCAGCGCCGAGGCCGCGAGCGGCACAACCTTGACTCGCTGGCGGTGGAACGCGATGACGTGCGGGGCATGCTCAAACTGCTGCGCGCAGGGAGAGCGATCTGGTACGCACCGGATCAGGACTATGGCGCCAAGCAAAGTATCTTCGTGCCGCTGTTCGGGATTCAGGCGGCGACTGTCACCGCCACCAGCAAATTCGCACGCTTGGGCAAGGCGCTGGTGGTGCCGTTCACCCAGGAGCGCCTGGCTGACGGCAGCGGTTATCGACTGGTGATTCATGCCCCGCTCGAAGGCTTTCCCGGCGAGACGGAAGAGGCCGATTGCATTCGGATCAACCAATGGGTGGAGGGTGCGTTGCGCGAATGTCCGGAGCAATATCTCTGGGCGCATCGCCGCTTCAAGAGCCGCCCACCGGGCGAGCCGAAACTGTACGCCAAACGCGGTTGAGTCACCGATCCCTTTAAGCACCATGGAGTGTTGCAATGAGTCCTGCTGAACCGGTTACAGGGTTGATTCTTTCCGGCGGTGGGGCTCGTGCGGCCTATCAAGTAGGCGTGCTGGCAGCGATTGCCGAGCTGCTGCCGATGGGGGCGGCGAATCCGTTTCCGGTGATCGTCGGCACCTCGGCCGGTGCGATCAATGCGGTCAGCCTGGCCAGTGGGGCGATGGATTTTCGGAGTGCGATCGAGCGTCTGACGGCCTTCTGGCAAGGTTTTCGCAGCCATCTGGTATTACGCAGCGATTGGCCGGGGGTGATTCATCAGGCCGCCCGTTTTGTCAGTCACAACCTGATGGGCATTGGCTCGCCGGTGCCGGTGGCCCTGCTTAACAGTTCGCCGCTGCGCCGCCTACTCAATCACAAACTGCACATGCCCGGGATCGCCGAAGCGATTGCGCAAAAGCAATTGCGGGCCGTAGCGGTTACAGCGTTCGGCTACGAGTCCGGCCAGGCCGTCACGTTTTATCAGGGCGGCGGCACCATCGAATCCTGGTTGCGCCATCGGCGAGTCGGCGTGCCGACCCAACTGACTGTCGACCATCTGCTCGCCAGTTCCGCGATTCCATTGCTGTTCGCACCGGTAAAAATCGGCGAAGAATATTTCGGCGATGGCGCGGTGCGTCAATCGGCACCGATCAGCCCGGCCCTGCACCTGGGCGCCAGTCGCGTGCTGGTGGTGGGCGTCAGCGGCAACCCGCGCGGGATCGATCCGCAACAGCCGCTGCAACGTGCCTACACCGGTCAGCAGCCGACCCTGGCGCAAGTCGGTGGGCACCTGCTCAACAGTACGTTCATTGACAGCCTGGAAAGTGACATCGAGTTGTTGCAGCGTCTGAACCAGTTCAGCCATCTGCTGCCCGATGGCATCTCGAGTCGTGCATTGGGAGCGGCGCCAGTGGATGTGTTGGTGATTTCACCGAGTCAGCCGATCGATGAAATTGCCGCGCGGCATCGCCAGGAACTGCCGGCAGCCTTGCGCCTGTTTTTACGCGGGCCGGGGGCGACCAAGACCAGCGGGGCAGGGGTGCTGAGTTATCTGCTGTTCGAGGCGGGGTATTGCAGCGAATTGATTGATCTGGGGCGGCGCGATGCGTTGGCCAAGCGCGATGAGCTGTGCCGGTTTCTGGGGTTGGTGGAGCCTGCGGTTCCGGCTTGAGATTTGCGGTGTGGCTGTTCGCGGGCAAGCCTCGCTCCTACGGATTTGAGTCGTTCACATAACCGGTGAACGACACAAGACCTGTAGGAGCGAGGCTTGCCCGCGAAGCTTTTACGATCAGAAGTGGAACTTCACCAGCAAGCTCGTGTTGCTCTGATCGGTCTTGAAGTACTGACTGTCCCTGATCCCGTACTTGTCCGACCAATAGTCGTACTCGACACCCACATACAACTGCTTCTCGCCAATGTTCAGCGCTTTGCCCAAGTCGTATTTGATCTGCGGGTTGAAGTGCAGGTTGGCGTGGTAGGTGCCTTTGCTGTTCTTGTCGTTGTCGACCACCCAGTCCATGAAGCCATCGATCAGGATGTTCGAATCGCCCACCGGAATGGTGTAGGACCAGACCGGGGTGATCTGCCAGACGTTGTCACCAGGGCGGCTGCCTTCGGTGTGACGCTGGTAGAAGTTCAGCTGGAAGTAGTCGAAACCAGGAATCGCCAGGTCGAAACCCGGACCGATCAGGTAAGACTCGGTATCGCCTTCACCGAACTCGTACGTCATGGCCAGCAGCACGTCCTTGACCGGGCCGAACTCCAGTTTCTGGTCGAAGATTTTGCCAAACGACAAGCGCGGGCTGATTTCGCCGTAGTAGGTGTTCGAACCGACGCCGGGGTCGTCCTTGCCGTTGTAGAAAATCTTGTCGACGAACATGAAGTTGTCGCCGTATTTCCATGCATCGGCGTGCTCGAAAGTGACGGTTTGCTGAATGCGCGGGTTGACCTGGAAGTCCTTGCCATAGAGGTAGGTCAGGCTGTTGTTCTGCCATTGCAGCAAGTCGCCGGCCATGGCCTGGCCCCCGGCCAGCAAGGATCCCGCGAGCATCAGGCTGGTGCACGTACGTTTCATTCGGTTGCTCCCAAAAAGTAGGTGGTTCCACGTTATTTTTCTAAGGTCGGCGCTCTGGTGTGGCGCCTTTTCTTGCTGCTGTAAAAAATCATCCATTCGGTCAGCTTTGGTGCTGTTAGCAAGAGCTGAGCCAAGGCTTTCAAAAAGCCAAAAAATGCCCGTTCGGCTGTTCTAAAACAGTCGATTGAGCGTCTTTTCGGGAAGCCTTGATACTGCCCGGAGCCGGGGTAAGTTGGCTTTCCGGTCAGGAATTAAATCCGGGCTTTTTTTTAGACCGGATTCGGGCGGCCGCGGAGAATACTGACTCCTTGGCCAGGTCTCAAGTGCCCCGCAACAGAGCACTGGCGACAGGTGTGGGGCATTGCTGAACGACAGACTTGTCTGGGTACGAATCATCTGTTGCTCCCTCTTGTTTTTATTGTTTGAGGTGCAGGCAGCCACCCCTGTGGGAACTCGCCACAGGGTGTGTGCTTTGTACTGTGTCAGTGCGTGTGGGCGTGGCAGTCGTTGACGGCTGCGCGTTCGTGACCGCCGAGGATGTTGAACAACAGGTTCAATGCCAGGGCGCTAAGCGTGGCCATGGCGATGCCGCTGTGGGTGATCGGGCTCATCCACATGGGCAGGTGGGCGAAGAATTCCGGGCGCACCACCGGGATCAGCCCCATGCCGATGCTCACCGCCACCAGCAACTGGTTGCGCCGGTCACCGATGTCGGCTTCCTGAAGAATCTTGATCCCGGTGGCGGCGACCATGCCGAACATCGCGATTGCCGCACCGCCCAAGACTGCCGGCGGAATCGACGCCACCAGGAACGCGGCTTTCGGCAGCAGGCTCAGCACGATCAGTAAGCCACCGGCGACGATGGTCACCGAGCGGCAACGTACGCCGGTCATTTGTACCAGGCCGATGTTCTGAGCGAATGAGGAGTGGGTGAAGGTGTTGAAGAAGCCGGCGAAAAACGAAGCACCGGCATCGCACAGCAAGCCGCGACGCAGCATCCGCGGCGTGACGTCCTGGCCGGTGATTTTGCCCAGCGCGAGGAACATCCCGGTGGACTCGACGAAGATGATTACCACCACCAGGCACATGGACAGAATCGGTGCGAGCTCGAATTTCGGCATGCCGAAATGCAGCGGGGTGACGATTTGCAGCCACGGCGCCTGGTCCATGCCGCTGAGGTCGACCATGCCGATCACGCCGCAAATCGCGTAACCCAGGCACATGCCGATCAGCACCGAGATGTTGACCCAGAATCCGCGCATGAAGCGATGGACCAGCAGAATGGTGGCCAACACCAGTGCAGCAACGGCCAGATAAACAGGCGAACCGAATTGAACCGCGCCAGCACCGCCACCGGCCCAGTTCACGGCCACGGGGAACAGCGACAAACCGATCGAGGTGATGACGGTGCCGGTCACCAGCGGCGGGAAGAAGCGCACGACCTTGGACATGAAGGGCGCGATGAGCATGCCGAAGAAACCGGCGGCAATGGTCGCGCCGAAAATCCCTTGCAGGCCGATGCCGGGCATCCCGGCCATGGCCACCATGCTGCCGACCGCGGCGAAACTGGCGCCCATCATCACCGGCATGCGAATGCCCATCGGGCCGATGCCCAGCGACTGGACGATGGTGGCAATGCCAGCCACCAGCAGGTCGGCGTTGATCAGGAAGGCGATTTCTTCACGGTTCAGGCCGGCGGCCTGCCCGATGATCAGCGGCACTGCAATGGCGCCGCCGTACATCAGCAGAACGTGTTGCAGGCCGACCAGAATCAGTTGCACAAGGGGTAAACGTTGAATGGCGGGTGCGTCGGGGATGCGCGCTTCGGATAGCTCGGACATGCAACACCTCGGATCTTTTTTATTCTTGTGATTTTTGTATCAGGGGGACCGCAGTGCGGCCGTTCGCGGGCAAGCCTCGCTCCTACAGGGGGTGGTGTTGACCTTGTAGGAGCGAGCGGGCGGCGATCCGACTTGCCCGCGAAGCTTTTCAACGATTAATGGGTCGGAGCTCCCTGAACAATCCACGCGCCGATCAGGTCACGTTCCTGCTGGGTCATCTGGGTGATGTTGCCCAGTGGCATGATCTGGCTGGTGACCGCTTGAGCCTGGATGCGGGCAGCGTTTTGGCGGATCTGTTCTGGCGTATCGAACATCACGCCGGCCGGTGCGGCACTGAACAGCGGGCTGGTGGGTTTGGCCGAGTGACAGACCGCGCAACGTTCCTGAATCACGCTGTGAACCTTGTCGAACGTCGGGCCCTGATTCGAGGCCTGGGCCGGTGCAGCGGCAGGCGCATCAGGTTTCGCCGCTTCAGGTTTGGCACCACCGCCGAGGGCGGTTTCCGGCAGCGGCTGGTACTCGATGGTCCCAGGAGCCTTGGCCACTTCAGGTGCGCTGGACATCGGCGCCGGGCCGGTCACGTAGGCCAGGCAAATCATGCCGACCGCCGCAACGGGCAGGGTCCAGGCGAATTTGTGGCTGTCGTGACGGGTGTTGAAGTAGTGACGCACCAACACCGCCAGCACCGCGATCCCGGCCAGGATCAGCCAGTTGTATTGGCTGCCGTAGGTGCTCGGGAAGTGGTTGCTGATCATGATGAACAGCACCGGTAAGGTGAAGTAGTTGTTGTGCCGCGAACGCAGCAAACCTTTGGCCGGCAGCGCCGGATCGGGCGTGCGATTCTCGGCGATCGCCGCCACCAGGGCGCGCTGGGCCGGCATGATGATGCGGAACACGTTGCCGACCATGATGGTGCCGATGATCGCGCCGACGTGCAGGTACGCGCCACGACCGCTGAACACTTTGCTGAAGCCGTAGGCGGCGCCGATGATCAGCACGAACAGGATTGCGCCTAGCAGGGCAGGGCGTTTGCCCAGGGCCGAGTCGCAGAGGAAGGAGTAGATGAACCAGCTGATGAACAACGAGCCGAGGCCGATGGCCACGCCTTCAGGGCCGCTCAGGGTGCTGCCCGGTGCCAGCAGGTACAGCGTCGGGTTGGAGTAGAACACCACGCACAGCAGCGCGATCCCCGACAACCAAGTGAAATAGGCTTCCCATTTGAACCAGTGCAGGTTGTCCGGCATGGTCGGTGGAGCCAGTTTGTATTTTTCCAGGTGGTAGATACCGCCGCCATGGATCGCCCACAAATCGCCCGCCAGGCCGTTTTTCGGGTTGACCCGATTGAGGTTGTTTTCCAGCCAGACGAAATAGAACGACGCGCCGATCCAGGCCACGCCAGTGATCATGTGAACCCAGCGCACGCTCAGGTTCAGCCATTCCAACAGATGTGCTTCCACAGTCTTTACCTCTCGCCTGTCACCCTTGTTGTCGAGTGATCAGACCTTCTCTTATTGGTGGGGGGCGAGGATCAAACACTCATCCTCTTGGAAAAAATGCTCATCGCAGTTGTTGCCTGTGCCACTGCGATCAACCACCAGGAAGTCATCCCGCTTTTCGATCGTCAGCACCGGGTGGTGCCAGACGCCGCGATGGTAATTAATGCCCTGCCTGCCGTTGGTGACGAAGGCGCGGACCAAGCCTGATACAGGTGCATCGCCAAGTGGCGCGACCACGATCAGAAAGGGGTTGCCGAGCAGCGGAATGAACGCCTGACTGCCCAGCGGATGGCGCTCCAGCATGCGTACCGTCAGCGGCATGTCCTGCGCGTCGGCGCGGAAGATGCTGATGATCGCCTTGTCCTCTGGCGTGGCGGTTTCCACCGTCGCCAGTTTGTGGAAGCGCATGGTCGAACCGTTGTTGATCATGAAGTGATCGCTGCCGTCGGTTTCGATCACGTCACCGAAAGGGGCGAAGGCTTCTTTGGTCAGCGGTTCAATCGTCAATGTGCGCATGCTGGTCTTCTTAATCTCGAATGTGTTGGGGTACTGCTTTTGTAGGAGCCGGCTTGCTGGCGATGGCGTCAGTGAGGGCGCTATCGCCAGCAAGCCGGCTCCTACAGGCTCAGCATTACTTCGCGACCTTGCCCAAAACGCGCAGGCGGCTCACACCACCATCCGGGAACACGTTCAGGCGGATGTGGGTGATCGGGCCCAGCGCCTTGATCTGCTCGGCGAAGGTGTGTTCGGCGTGCATTTCCAGCTTCTGGCTTGGCAGCAGTTCGCGCCAGAACAGCGATTGGGTTTCGATCTGGCTGTCGGTGCCGCCCTTCACGAAGGCACCCTGGATCGAGCAGCTGTCCGGGTAGTTGCCCTTGAAGTGCAGGGTGTCGACGATGACTTTCTCGACTTCACCCGCATGGCCCAGCGCGACGATCACCCAGTCATTGCCCGGGGTACGACGACGTGCGGTTTCCCAGCCATCGCCCATGTTGATGCCACGGCCCGGGTTGAGGATGTTGCTCATGCGGCCGAAGTGTTCGTCGGAGCAGGCGAGGGCGCGACCGCCGTTCAGGGCGGCAGCCAGGTCGACTTGTTCGTTGTCGCCAACGGCCGACCAGTCGCGGAACGGAATGCCGTACACGCGCAGACGGGCCACGCCACCATCCGGATAGATGTTGAAGCGCAGGTGGCTGAACGCCTGGTCGTTATTGATTTCGTGGTAGTGATGGCTGTTGCCCTGCAGCTCGACGGCCGATAGCACTTCAGTCCACTGGGTGTTTTCGTCCGGCTCGCCCGAGGCCAGGAAGCAGGCTTCCAGGGAGGCCGATGGCGGGTAGTTGCCGGTGAAGAATGAAGTGTCGATGTCCACGCCTTTGATCGAACCCGGTACGCCCAGGCGGATCACCGCGCTGTCGTAGCCTTCGAAGCGCTTGCGGCGCGACTCCCAGCCGTCCATCCACTTGCCGTTGTCATCGAACACGCCCTCTTTCCACACGGCCGGGGTCGGCTGGAACAGACGGTTGGCGTCTGCGAACCAGTCATCGGTGACCGAGATGATTTTGGTGCCCAGACGGGCGTCGGCCAGGTTGACGAACTTCTCGAAAGGTACGGCGTAAGCTTTCATTCTTCTTGTCTGCCTTTAATAAGTTGGCTTGGGATGCTTGCAGTGCCCTGGGTGCTGTTTGCGTTTGAGAACACTCGGGCAAAGCTCGCTATAGGGTCAGTAATCGGAACAACGCGATCTTGTTGATCTGCGCCAGCGCGCATTTGAATTCGGTGTCGACCGAATTGTGAATGCGCGTTTCGAACGCCGCGAGGATCTGATGCCGGTTGCTGCCTTTTACCGCCATGATGAAGGGAAACTTGAACTTGGCCTTGTAGGCGTCGTTCAGCTCGGTGAAGCGCTCAAACTCTTCGGCCGTGCATTGGTGAATACCGGCGCCAGCCTGTTCATGGGTGCTGGCTTCGGTCAGTTGGCCCTGGACGGCAGCTTTGCCGGCCAGGTCCGGGTGCGCGTTGATCAGGGCCAGTTGGCTTGCGTGATCGGCACTCAACAGGATGTCGCTCATGCGCTGGTGCAGGGTTTCGATCTGGTCGATCGAAGCGTCCTGGCCCAGGTCGAAGGCTTTTTCGGCCACCCATGGCGAGTGTTCGTAGATGTCGGCGAAGGCGGCGACAAATGCGTCGCGGCTCAGGGTCGAGGGCTTCAGTGTCTGGAAGTGGCTCATTTGGCAGCCCCTTGGTACGGATGGGTTTGCTGCCAGTGGCGAGCGATGTCGACGCGGCGGCTGAACCACACCTGTTCATGACTTTTAGCGTATTCGATAAAGCGCTTGAGTGAGGCCAGGCGCGCCGGGCGGCCGATCAGCCGGCAGTGCAGGCCGATCGACAACATTTTCGGTGCCTCGGCGCCTTCGGCATACAGCACGTCGAAGGCGTCTTTCAGGTATTCGAAGAAGTCGTCGCCCTTGTTGAAACCCTGGACCTGGGTGAAGCGCATGTCGTTGGTGTCCAGGGTGTATGGAATCACCAGGTGTGGCTTGCCGGTCGGGTTGTTCGGTTCCCAGTAGGGCAGGTCGTCGTCGTAGGTGTCGCAGTCGTAGAGGAAACCGCCTTCCTCCATCACCAGCCGGCGGGTGTTCGGGCCGGTGCGGCCGGTGTACCAGCCCAGCGGGCGCTCGCCGGTGATTTCGGTGAGGATGCGGATCGCTTCGAGCATGTGCTCGCGTTCCTGCGCTTCGTCCATGTACTGGTAGTCGATCCAGCGATAGCCGTGGCTGCAGATCTCGTGGCCGGCCTCGACCATCGCGCGGATCACGTCCGGGTGACGCTGGGCGGCCATGGCCACGGCGAAGATGGTCAGCGGGATGTCGAATTCCTTGAACAGTTTCAGAATCCGCCAGACGCCGGCACGGCTGCCATACTCGTAAAGGGATTCCATGCTCATGTTGCGCTCGCCTTGCAGCGGCTGCGCCGAGACCATTTCCGAGAGGAAGGCTTCGGACTCTTTATCGCCGTGAAGGATATTGCGCTCGCCACCTTCCTCGTAGTTGAGCACGAAGGACAGGGCGATGCGGGCATTGCCCGGCCAGTGTGGGTGAGGAGGGTTACTGCCGTAACCGATCAGGTCGCGTGGGTAGTCAGCGCTCACTGCAGTCTTCCTTCTTGTTCGTGTCGACTTGTTCAAAGTCAGGGTGTGTGTGGCGGCCTGGCGATGAGAGGGCAGGCTGGCGTCACAGCGATGGAGTGATTGTATACAACTTTATATTCACTTTGTAAGCCTGATTTTTTGCATTTTTCACTGACTGCTCTCATTGGAGGGTACTGCAAGAAACCTGCCTGACTGGTCAGCTAATGGATGGAAGGTCCACTGATCTTATGGTTTGGCGCAAGATTCGCCTGCAAACCATGAATGCCGTTGGTGGCAGTAAAAATGTCGTTTTTATTGTGTACAATTTTTTTGAAAAATGTCTTAATCAGTCGCTCGCCGCAACTTTTCGTGCTCCGGAACGGTGCGGTCTCCTTTTCAACTGACTTCGGGAGGCGCGAGGTCTGACTGCTCCACGCAGGCAGGCGCGCAGAATCAATGGGACGTTTGACTACACACGTTTTGGACGCTGCACACGGTTGCCCGGGCAGTTCGATCAAGGTCGAGCTGTACCGCGTAGAAGGCTCGCAGCTGGAGCTGGTCGCCACGGCGCTCACCAACAGCGACGGCCGGGTCGATGCACCGTTGCTGCAAGGCGATGACTACCGTACCGGGGTCTATCAGCTGCAATTTCATGCGGGCGATTACTACCGCGCCCGTGGCGTTCAGTTGCCTGAGCCTGCGTTCCTCGACGTGGTGGTGCTGCGGTTCGGCATTTCTGCCGAACAGGATCACTACCATGTGCCTTTGCTGATTTCGCCATACAGCTATTCCACGTATCGCGGCAGCTGATCCCCCAAGCAGCTGTCTCAACCTGGAAGCGACTGCGCATATAGCTTCTTTGGTCTTTCGCCCGCCCACACTGCGGGCTTTTTTTCGCCTGGTGGAAAGTCAAAAGATCGCAGCCTTCGGCAGCTCCTACATGGAAACGCATCCCCCCTGTAGGAGCTGTCGAGTGCAACGAGGCTGCGATCTTTTGCCCTTAGCGGCTCAACAATGAGGCCGCGCCCGCACCGCTGAACAACCCGGCACTGACCCGGTTAAACCAGCTTTGCCCCTTGCCGCTACGCAGATACCGCGCCGCGCCATGAGCCCCCAGCCCATAAGCCAGCTTGCACAGCAGATCCAGCACGGTCCAGGTGGCAATCATCACCAGCAACTGCGGCAGGAACGGTTGTTCGGCACTCAAAAACTGCGGCAGGAACGCGGCAAAGAACAAAATGTCTTTCGGGTTGCTGGCGCCGAGCATGAACGCGCGCCCGAACAGTGCACGAAAGCGTGGCACCGGCGCAGCCTGGGGCACTTCGGCGCCCAGGGAGGGTTGGCGCGATTGCTGCCAGCTCTGCCAGGCGAGGTAGAACAGGTACAGCGCGCCGACGATTTTCAGAGCGCTGAACAGCTGTTCCGACGCCAGCAGCAATGCGCCCAAGCCGAACGCCGAAGCGCTGAGCAGGCAGATCGAGGCAAACACGCCTCCGAGAAACGCCGGGTAAGAACGACGCAAACCGTAATTCAGACTGTTGCTGATCATCAGCAAAGACAGTGGCCCCGGGATCAGGATCACCACCAGCGCAGCGCCGCTGAACAGCAGCCAGGTTTCCAGACTCATCACTTTCCTCCCTATGCACAAAAGCCCCACCCGACGGGGTGAGGCTGGTTTGAAACGCGTACCGCGTGACGCTTACAAGAAGATGAACTTGGCGATGAAGATCGCGCAGAGCACCCACAGGCTGACGGATATTTCCTTGTACTTACCGGTGCCGGCCTTCAGCACCACGTAAGTGATGAAGCCCAGCGCGATGCCGTCGGCGACCGAGAAGGTCAGCGGCATCATGATCGCGGTGACGATCGCCGGAATGCTGTCGGTCGCTTCTTCCCATTCGATGTGCGCCATGCCGCCCATCATCAGCATCGCTACATAAATCAGCGCACCGGCGGTTGCATAAGCGGGGATCATGCCAGCCAGCGGTGCGAAAAACATTGCGGCAATAAATAGCACACCTACGGTCACGGCGGTAAGACCAGTCCGACCACCCGCCGCTACGCCAGCGGCACTTTCCACATAGCTGGTAACTGGCGGCACACCGACCACCGCCCCGAAAACACTGGAGGCACTGTCGGCTTTCATGGCGCGGGACAGGTTTTCGATCCGGCCGTCAGCGTTCACCAGGTTGGCGCGCTGGGCGACGCCCATCAAGGTGCCGGCGGTGTCGAACATGTGCACAAAGAGGAAAGCCAGCACCACGCTGATCATGCTGACGTTGAACACGCCGGCGATGTTCATGGCCATCCAGGTCGGTGCCAGGCTCGGCGGGGCCGACATGATGCCCTCGTAGTGCACCAGGCCCAGGCCCCAGCCGGCCAGGGTCACGGTGATGATGCTGATGAGGATCGCGCCGAACACTTTGTGGTAGCTGAGCACGGCGATCATCAGGAAGCAGATGGCAGCCAGCAGTGGGCCGGGCTCGCGCAGGGAGCCGAGCTTGATCAGGGTGGCCGGGCTATCGACGACGATGCCCGAGGTTTTCAGGCCGATCAGCCCCAGAAACAGGCCCACACCCGCACCCATGGCGAAGCGCAGGCTCACCGGAATGCTATTGAGCAGCCATTCACGAATCCGGGAAAAGGTCAGGAACATGAACAACACGCCGGACACGAACACCGCGCCGAGAGCGGTTTCCCAGTTGTAGCCCATGGTGCCGACCACGGTGTAGGTGAAGAACGCGTTCAGGCCCATGCCCGGCGCCAGGCCCACCGGCCAGTTGGCGTACAGGCCCATCAACAGGCAACCCAGCGCGGCGGCGATGCAGGTGGCCACGAACGCGGCACCGTGATCGATCCCGGCATCGGCCATGATGTTGGGGTTGACGAAGATGATGTAGGCCATGGTGATGAAGGTTGTCAGACCGGCGATCAGCTCGGTCTTCACCGTGGTGCCGTGCAAGCTGAGTTTGAAGATGCGCTCCAGCCAGCCATTGCGTAACGGCGGCGAGAGTTCCAGCGTCGAGGCTTCGGATTTGCGGCTTTCCACAGCGAGTACTCCTCAAGAGTTTTATTGTTATTTCCAGGGCCGGACCCATGAGGGTGGCAGCGACCCTTTGAGGTACTTGCGAATTTGTTGACCTGGTGGTCAGGAACTCGCACGAAGCGAATTATGCTTTTGTATACAAATAAAGCAAATAATGTTTTTGATTTTGTAGACGAAAAAAATGGCAGGCGGGGTATATAGATATGAAATGTGATGTGTAGCGAGCTGTTTGTGGCGAGGGAGCTTGCTCCCGCTGGGGCGCGCAGCGGCCCGACTCAGGCGGTGGCAATTTTTCAGGCATACCGGCGTTATCGTTCTTTGCGACTGCTGCGCAGCCGAACGGGAGCAAGCTCCCTCGCCACAGTCAGGTGTCGTTCCGATCAACTCTGGTTACTTCCCCCAATGCCTGATTCACCGCCAACCACCCATTCACCGCCGTCTCCCCAGCTTCGGCAAACACCCGCTCGAGCAATTTCACCTGCTCGCGCCGTAACGACTGCTCGAACCGCGCGCCTTCCACAGTCAGTTCCAGCAGCCGCTTACGCTTGTCGGTCTGGGACGCGACGCTGTTCACCAAATGCATTTCCACCAACTGCCGCAGCGGAATGTTCAGCGCCTGCTTGGTCACGCCGAGCAACGCCAGCAACTCCTTGACGCTCAGGTTCGGATAACGCGCGATGAAAAACACGATGCGCTGATGCACCCGGCTCAAGCCGCGACGCTCGAGCATTTCATCAGCCTTGGCGGTGAAGGCCTGATAGCCGAAGAAAAACGCTTCCATGGCTTGTTGCTGGGTGGTGGGGTTTTTAAGGTCAAGCATGTTGACGTATCCGCTCGGTCTGTCGTAATTTCGGTCAATCAGTTTGACTCATTTTCCTCAGGCCTCGCTACCGGTGACCCCCATGGCTTTTTCCGAACGTGTCTCGCGCCTTAAAAGTTCTTTGATCCGTGAAATCCTCGCCGCCGCCCAGCGCCCGGAAGTGATGTCGTTCGCCGGCGGTTTGCCGGCCGAAGCCATGCTGCCGAAAGTCGAATGGGCGCAGATGCCGCTGTCCATGGGCCAATACGGGATGAGCGAAGGCGAGCCGGCACTGCGTGAAGCGTTGGCGGCCGAAGCCCGGGCGTTGGGCGTGCCGTGTGAGGCGAGTCAGGTATTGGTGGTCAGCGGTTCGCAACAAACCCTCGATCTGGCGGCCAAGCTCCACATCGACAAAGGCACCGAAATTCTGCTTGAAGCGCCGACCTATCTGGCGGCGTTGCAGATTTTTCAGCTGTTTGGCGCCGACTGCATCACCGTCCCGCTGGAGGCTGATGGCCCGAACCTGGCGCAACTGCGCAGCCGTCTGGAACAACACAAGCCAGCGTTCATCTACCTGATCCCGACGTTTCAGAATCCGTCGGCGGTGCGCTACAGCGAAGCCAAGCGCGATGCGGTGGCGGCGTTACTCGACGAGTTCGGCGTGACCCTGATCGAAGACGAACCGTACCGTGAGCTGACCTTCGACGGCGGCAGTGCCACGCCGATCGTCAGCCGCTTGACCAAGGCCAGTTGGATCTACACCGGCACCGTGTCGAAAACCCTGCTGCCGGGCCTGCGGGTTGGTTATTTGATTGCCAGTCCGGACCTGTTCCCGCATTTGCTGCGGCTCAAGCAATCGGCCGATCTGCACACCAACCGCATCGGGCAATGGCAAGCGCTGCAATGGATCGGTACTGAAAAATACCAGCAGCACTTGGGCGAGTTGCGGGACTTCTACCGGGTTCGTCGGGATGCGTTCCAGTCGGCACTGGAAAGGCATTTTTCCGATCTGGCGGATTGGAACGTGCCGCAGGGTGGGCTGTTTTTCTGGCTGACGCTCAAGCTGCCGCTGGATACCCGCACGCTGCTCAAAGCGGCGCTGGCAGCAGATGTGGCGTTCATGCCGGGCGAACCGTTTTTCCCTGAGCCGGATAACAACCCCGGCCATCTGCGACTGAACTTCAGCCACATTGATCCGGCACGGCTGGACGAAGGGCTCAAGCGATTGGCAGCGGTGGTGCGTCAGGCCCAGGCGGCGCAAGCAGCCTGAGGCTGTTGGTGGGAGAGGGGGTAGAAACGAATAAACCGGCCAATCGGCCGGTTTATTTTTGTTCGGGTTTTGCGGTGTTTATACCGGCGCCACAGAAGCGTCAGACCGCAGCAAACCGCTTATCCAGATAATCAATGATCACCTTGGACTCATACATCCAGGTGGTCTGGCCATTCTCTTCGATGCGCAGGCACGGCACCTTGATCTTGCCGCCTTGCTCCAGCAGGGCCTGGCGATCCTGTTCGTTGTTCTTGGCATCGCGCAAGGCCACCGGAACGTTCAGGCGACGCAGGGTGCGACGGGTTTTCACGCAGAACGGGCAGGCGTGGAACTGATACAGCGTCAGGTCCTTGGCGGCCGCTTCGACCTGAGCCTGAGCGGCGGCGGGGCGCTGCTTCTTGCCAGGGCGGGTGATGAAATCGATGAAGATGATCAGTTGGCCGAGGCCGACACGAAGCGCTTTGACGAACACGGTATAAGTCTCTCAGGGCAAACAGAAGGCGCGCAGCTTACCTGATTTTTCGCAGGCGAAAAAAAACCGGCGATCAGTGCCGGTTTTCTTCTTGCTGCGCGTTACTTGATCAGGCTGAGAAACTCGCTGCGGGTGGCGGCGTTTTCGCGGAACTCACCGAGCATCACCGAGGTGATCATCGTCGAATTCTGTTTCTCCACACCGCGCATCATCATGCACATGTGCTTGGCCTCGATCACCACTGCCACGCCCAGGGCGCCGGTGACTTGCTGGACCGCATCGGCGATCTGGCGGCTGAGGTTTTCCTGGATCTGCAGGCGGCGGGCGTACATATCGACGATCCGCGCGACTTTCGACAGTCCCAGTACCTTGCCGCTCGGAATATAGGCAACGTGCGCCTTGCCGATGAACGGCAGCAGGTGATGCTCGCACAACGAGTAGAGCTCGATGTCCTTGACCAGCACCATCTCGCTGTTGTCGGAGCTGAACAAGGCACCGTTGGTGACCTCTTCCAGCGTCTGTTCATAACCGCGGCAGAGGTACTGCATGGCTTTGGCGGCACGTTTTGGCGTGTCGAGCAGGCCCTCGCGGGACACGTCCTCGCCCAATTGGCCGAGAATCGCGGTGTAATTCTGTTCCAGGGACATGAAACTACCTGTGGGATTTTACGCAAAGGGCAAGGGTACGGTGGCAAACACGGCGCTGCAAGCGTGAAGCGACAGCTTTACTCGTCGCGACCTTCCATCATGGTTCGTTTAAGCATCACGTAAACCGCTCCAGCGCCGCCGTGTTTCGGCTGGCACGAGGTGAAGCCGAGCACTTGTGGATGCTGACGTAGCCAAGTGTTGACGTGACTCTTGATCATCGGCCGCTTGCCGTCCAGACGCACGGCTTTGCCGTGGGTGACGCGCACGCAGCGGATTTCGAATTTAGTTGCTTCGGCCAGAAACGCCCAGAGGGTTTCACGGGCCTTTTCCACGTTCATGCCATGCAGGTCAAGGCTGCCTTCGAACGGAATCTGTCCGATCTTGAGCTTGCGCATCTGGCTTTCCTGAACACCGTCACGCGCCCACATCAGCTCGTCTTCCGGGCCGACATCAATCACAAACTGATCGGACAGCCCGTCAACGGTGGTCGCATCGGTGCGCACAGTGGCGGCCTGGCGCAGCTTGGCGATTTGCGCGCGGTCGGCCTTGGGTTTGCCGGTTTCAGCGCGATCGTGCTTGATCGGCTTGACGCCTTGGATCGCGCTTTTGAACAGGGAAAAATCGTCGTCTTGCATGTCAGCCTCCGCGAAGGGGGGGCAGTTTACCCAAGTCGGAGCGCTATCCATAACAATTGAGGCCCGTCAAAACGCCAGGCCTTTGATTCAGTCGTGTTTTTTCATCAGGTGCGGGGCTATGTTCAGCTCTCGCGACTGGCGCGAACGGCGACGGCAGCGGCGCCATAGCGACACGCCGAGGTACAGCACGAACACGCCCACCGCCAGAATGATCGACGAGCCCAGCGGGCTGGCATTCAACTCGCCCAACGCCGGTGGCCGCCCGAGCAGGCTGGCCGCGCCGGCCATCGCCAGCAATACACCGCACATCGCCAGCAGGGCAGCGAACGCTGCGCCGAAACGAAATCGCCAGTTGCGTTGGCCCTTGGGCCGCAAGCGGCGTGCATCAAAACCATCGGATAACTTCATTCCGACCTTCCTCAATGGGTATCGGCCCTTCGACCGGGAGTTGACCGGGATGTTCCTGAGGCTAGGGCAATTACGGCAAATGAGAGGCTTTTGCGGATGAGCGGCGGTTTGGGCCGCTCATCGACGGTCGATCAGATCAGGTCGCGGGTCAGGGCGAGGGTGGCGAAGTTGTCCGCCATGATCGCCATTTCGGTCTGCTGAACGTGTTCGGCGCTGAGGATCCCGCCCTTGCAAGGCAAATCCCGCGTCGCGCAGGCGTCTTCCACCAGAGTGCAGCGAAAGCCCAGGTTCTTCGCCGCACGCACGGTGGTGCTGACGCTGGAGTGACTCATGAAACCGCAAACGATCAGGTCGAGCGAGCCCAGTTGTTGCAGGCGATCGTACAGTTCGGTGCCGTGAAACGCGCTTGGCAGCAATTTGCCGATGACGGTTTCGTCGCCCTGTGGCTCCAGGCCCGGGATGAACTCACCGCGTTCGCCCTGGGGATCGAACAGCCCACCGACGGTGCCGAGGTGACGCACGTGCACGATTGGCCGACCGGCTGCACGGGCAGCGGTCAGCAGGTGTTTGATGTTCGCGACGGCAGCATCCATGCCGCTCAGGGCCAGCGGACCACTGAGGTATTCTTTCTGGGCATCGATGATGACTAGGGTCGCATGACCCAGATTGGCCGCTGCGTAACCACGGCCGCTGAGTTGAAACATCGTTTTTGGAACGGACATTCTGGGGCTCCTTCGGGTGGGGCTTTTGCGGCATTGTCCTCTGGCTGAGCGCTTCTGTGAATCGCTTCCATCGCAGGCACCGCCGTTGCTGGCTCGCAGCCTTGTCAAGATACTCGTTCTGTTCAATAGCTCGCTGAAAAAATAGAAGAGTCCTACATCTGATCCGGTGTTTTTCCTGCGTCGTCGCGGCGCCTTTTGGCTGTTAGAATCGTCAGTCGTTTTTTCTGGAGTTTACCCCCGTGATCACTTCCCGACTTCGTACCCTGCGTGACCATATCCGTTGGGCCGTCAGCCGCTTCCATGGGGAGGATCTGTTTTTCGGCCATGGGACCGACAACGCCTGGGACGAAGCCCGTCAACTGGTATTGGGTGCGCTGCACTTGCCGTGGGAAATCGCCGACAGCTATCTGGACTGCCGTCTGGAGGACGATGAGCTGGTCAATCTGCAACGCCTGCTCAAGCGCCGCATCGAAGAACGCATTCCGACCGCTTACCTGCTGGGCGAAGCCTGGTTCTGCGGCTTGTCGTTCATTGTCGACGAACGCGTGCTGATCCCGCGTTCGCCGATTGGCGAGCTGATCGAAAAACGTTTCGAGCCGTGGCTGGGTGCCGAACCTGCGCGCATTCTCGACTTGTGCACCGGTTCCGGTTGCATCGGTATCGCCTGTGCCTATGAGTTCCAGAACGCCGAAGTGGTTTTGGCCGACCTGTCGTTCGAAGCACTGGAAGTGGCTAACCAGAACATCGAGCGCCACGGTGTCGACGAGCGCGTGTTCACCGTTCAGGGCGATGGTTTCGATGGTTTGCCAGGGCAACGTTTCGACCTGATCGTGTCGAACCCGCCTTACGTCGATGCGGAAGATTTCGCCGACATGCCGGACGAATATCAACACGAACCCGAGCTGGGCCTGGCCTGTGGCGACGACGGTTTGAATCTGGTGCGCCGCATGCTCGCCGAAGCGGCGGATCATCTGACCGAGAAAGGTTTGTTGATCGTCGAGGTGGGTAACAGCCAGGTTCACGTCGAGGCGTTGTACCCGGAAGTCGATTTCGCCTGGCTGGAGTTCGAGCGCGGTGGGCATGGGGTGTTCATGCTGACCGCCGAGCAGTGCCGCGATCATCAGGCGCTGTTCGCTTCTCGCGTCTGACCTGAGAAAGCCTTCGCGGGCAAGCCTCGCTCCTACAGGTTTTGTGTGTGCCACATCAATTGGGTACGACACAACACCTGTAGGAGCGAGGCTTGCCCGCGAATGGCGCGCCGCGGATTACGCTATCAACGATGCGTGGCAATCCAGATCAACAACCCCGCCTGAAACACCGCAAACGCCACCAGACAGGTAATGGTAAAACGCAGTCCAGCGTCTTCACGCTTGTACTTGCTGACCTTTTCTTCGTGTTTCTTCAGTTTGACTTCCTGTTCCGCCAGGTTCTGCTCGGCTTGCTGGAGCATCTGCGCGGCTTCGAGGATTTCCACCTGTTGCAGCTTTTCGCTGTTCCAGTCGCCCAGCAAATCACCGATCTGCACCTCTTTGACGCTGCCCTTCAAATGCTGGGCATCGGCGTAGGCCACGTCAAAACCGTGCACCCGCAGAAAGTGGTCGCGGCGCAGGCGCGTGTCTTCGTTCAACGCGTCCTTGTTGTTCAAGTCGGTGCCGTCGACGGTGTAGGCGGGCCATCGTTTCTTCGCCCAAGTAATGCCTTGAGCCGCCATATAGCGCCCGATGCCACGGTTCATCGGCTCTATCTGCAAGCCGCTTTCCGGAGCGAAATGCACGCGTTTGGCGGTGTGATCGACCCACACATCCAGATGATTCTGTTCTTTGCGTACCCGTTGGCCTGGCAGCTTGATGGCCATGCGCAGCAGGCTGTGCTCCTTGCTGTTGCGTTCGGCGTAACCGAATTCGACAAAGCGCAGCGGTCGGCCGCCGGTGTTACGGTCGGTTTGCAACGGCGCCAGGCGGAGCATTTTGTGGTGCTCGACGTGGACGTCCGCCCACGGCAGCTCGACCGCTGGCGGTGTGTCTTTTTCAGCGGTGGAGTCGGGTGAAGTCTGGGTATCAGTCATAACGGCGAGATCCTGTCCAAGCCCTGTTGCCGCCAGTCATAGCGCTGGCGACAAAGGCTTATCGGCCGTTTTTTTCAGGACTGGAGCTTAACTGGGGCGAAGTCCGTCAATAAATCCGAGGATTCGTGCGCCGAGCTCCGCCGCCAGGGGCAATTGCGGATCTTTATAGGAGGCCAATTGCCGCTTCACGTCGTTGGGCACGATGCGCATGACGTGGTTCATGCCTTCGATCAGTGCCAGTTCGGCGTCCGGTTTGGCGGCTTTGAGCGCCCTGGCGTCACCCACGCCGACCTGGATGTCGTTGCTGCCCTGAATGATCAGTGCCGGCATCTTCAGTTTGGCGAAGGCGGCTGCCGGGTCCTGGCGGAACAGTGAAATCAGGTACGGCTGCACGCTGGGGCGGAAAATCACCTGCAACTGCGGCGGCACGTTGTCGTCAGTGAGGCCGGCCTTGAGGCTGTCGAGCAGTTCATTGCTGCGCAGCATCAAGGCCGGCGGCAAGCGATTGCTCAACTGCTGGCGCAGCACTTGATCGATCGGCCGGGCGCTGCCGGACAGGGAAATCACCGCCGCGGCGTCGACACTTGGCGCCGCCAGGCTGGCAATCAACGCACCTTCGCTGTGACCCAGCAAAATCAGTTTGCCCAGACGTGGGTCGGCCTTGAGCTTCTGCCCCCAGGCCACGGCATCGGCCACATAGGCTTCCACCGACAGATTGCGTTCATCGGGCGTTGCCGCAAGGCTCGCCGCCACGCCGCGTTTGTCGTAACGCACACTGGCAATGTTGTGTTTGGCCAACACCCACGCCAGCCGTTTGAGGCTGTCATTGCGCCCGCCGTCGGGGTTGTTTCCGTCACGATCCGTAGGGCCGGAGCCGGAAATGATCAGGACAACCGGTACCGGCGTGTCGGACTTGGGCAGCAACAGCGAGCCGAAAAGCTCGCCACTGTCGGTGTCCAGGGTGATCGGGCGTTGCAGGACGGAGGCCTGTACAAAACCGGTAAACAGGGTAAGGCTCAAGGCTAGAACTCGCAGCATCATCACGCCATCATCAACAAGGTGCCGGTTGGACTCGCAGGCACCCATAAGGTTCGAGGATGAACTACTTGGGTAGCCTGCGTATACTGGCGCGCATTACGTATTTTAGGTTCGATTTCACGGAGCGTCCTGCATGTCCGGCAATACCTACGGCAAGCTGTTCACTGTCACCACCGCGGGCGAAAGCCATGGTCCGGCGTTGGTCGCCATTGTCGATGGCTGCCCGCCGGGCCTGGAGATCTCCCTTGAGGACCTGCAGCGCGACCTGGACCGCCGCAAGCCCGGCACCAGCCGCCACACCACCCAGCGCCAGGAAGCCGACGAAGTCGAAATCCTTTCCGGCGTGTTCGAAGGCCGCACTACCGGTTGCGCCATCGGCCTGTTGATCCGCAACACCGACCAGAAGTCCAAGGACTACTCGGCGATCAAGGATCTGTTCCGTCCGGCCCACGCCGACTACACCTACCATCACAAATACGGTGAGCGCGATTACCGCGGCGGCGGTCGCAGTTCGGCCCGTGAAACCGCCATGCGCGTAGCCGCCGGCGCGATTGCCAAGAAATACCTGGCCACCCAGGGCATCGTCATTCGTGGCTACATGAGCCAGCTCGGCCCGATCGAAATCCCGTTCAAGACCTGGGATTCGGTGGAAGAGAACGCTTTCTTCAGCCCCGACCCGGACAAAGTGCCGGAGCTGGAAGCCTATATGGACCAGTTGCGTCGCGACCAGGATTCGGTCGGCGCGAAGATCACCGTGGTCGCCGAAGGCGTGATGCCGGGCCTCGGCGAGCCGATCTTCGACCGCCTCGACGCCGAACTGGCCCACGCGCTGATGAGCATCAACGCGGTCAAGGGCGTGGAAATCGGCGCCGGTTTTGCCAGCATCGCCCAGCGTGGCACTGAACACCGAGATGAAATGACCCCGGAAGGTTTCCTCAGCAACAACGCCGGCGGCATTCTCGGTGGCATTTCGTCGGGTCAGCCGATCGTTGCGCACCTGGCGCTCAAGCCTACATCGAGCATTACCACGCCGGGCCGTTCCATCGATATCCATGGCAACCCGGTGGAGGTCGTCACCAAGGGTCGTCACGACCCGTGCGTCGGCATCCGCGCCACGCCAATCGCCGAAGCGATGATGGCCATCGTGCTGATGGACCACTTGCTGCGTCACCGCGGGCAGAACGCCGATGTGCGCGTGAGCACTCCGGTGTTGGGGCAGCTTTAATGGCTGATCTGAAAGCCGCTGCAGTCTGATGACGGTGGCGGCGCTCCCGTACTGGCGGCTTTCCAGCTTCTACCTGTTCTATTTCGCCTTGCTCGGTTCGACAGCGCCGTTTCTGGCGCTGTACTTCGATCATCTGGGCTTCAGCGCCGCACGCATTGGCGAACTGGTGGCGATCCCGATGCTGATGCGCTGCGTGGCGCCGAATATCTGGGGCTGGCTCGGTGACTACACCGGGCGACGCCTGGCGATCGTGCGTTTTGGCGCCGCCTGCACCTTGCTGACCTTCTCACTGATTTTCGTCAGCAAAAGCTACGCCTGGCTGGCGATGGTCATGGCCTTGCACGCGTTTTTCTGGCATGCGGTGTTGCCGCAGTTCGAGGTCATCACCCTGGCTCATTTGCGGGGACAGACCTCGCGTTACAGTCAGATTCGCCTGTGGGGCTCAATCGGTTTCATCATCACTGTCGTGGCGCTGGGCCGATTGTTCGAATGGCTCAGCCTCGACATTTACCCGGTGGCACTGGTGCTGATCATGGCCGGGATCGTCGTCAGCAGTCTCTGGGTGCCCAACGCGCAACCGGTTCAGGGTGAACGGTTGGCGGGGGAGGGATTCCTCCAGCAATTGCGCAACCCCGGAGTATTGGCGTTTTACGCGTGCGTGGCGCTGATGCAGATGAGTCACGGGCCGTATTACACCTTTCTGACCTTGCACCTTGAGCGACTCGGTTACAGTCGCGGGCTGATCGGCATGCTCTGGGCGGTCGGCGTGGTCGCCGAAGTCTTGATGTTTCTGTTCATGAGCAAGATTCTCGCGCGCTTCTCGGTACGCCGGGTGCTGCTGACGAGTTTCCTGCTGGCGGCTTTGCGTTGGTTGTTGCTCGGCTCGTTTGCCGAGTTCCTTTGGGTGTTGCTGTTCGCCCAGGTGCTGCACGCCGCCACCTTCGGCAGCTTTCACGCCGCTGCCATCCAGTTCGTGCAACGTAGCTTCGGCGCGCGCCAGCAAGGCCAGGGCCAGGCGTTGTATGCCGCGCTGGCCGGCACCGGCGGTGCACTGGGCGCGTTGTACTCCGGCTACAGCTGGAATGCCCTCGGCGCCACATTGACCTTTAGTATTGCCAGCCTCGCAGCCTTTGCCGCTGCCGTTATCATTGCCACACGTATGCAAGAGGACAGGCCATGAGCCTTACCCGTGAACACCTCGCCCAGGAAATCATCGACGCCGGGCGCTTTCTGTATGGCCGCGGCTGGTCGCCGGCCACCAGCAGCAATTACTCGACCCGCCTGTCGCCGACCGAAGCCTTGCTGACCGTGTCCGGCAAGCACAAGGGCCAACTGGGCCCGGACGATGTGCTGGCCACCGACTTGTCAGGCAACAGCCTGGAGCCAGGCAAGAAGCCGTCCGCCGAAACCCTGTTGCACACCCAGCTCTATAGCTGGCGTCCGGAGATCGGCGCGGTGCTGCACACCCATTCGGTGAACGCCACGGTGCTGTCGCGCCTGACGCCGGAAGATTTCATCGAGTTCGAAGACTACGAACTGCAAAAGGCCTTCAGCGGCGTGTCGACCCACGAGTCCCGGGTGCGCGTGCCGATTTTCGACAACGACCAGGACATTGCGCGGCTGGCCACCAAGGTGCAGCCTTGGCTCGACGCCCACCCTGATTGCGTCGGCTACCTGATTCGCGGTCATGGCCTCTACACGTGGGGCGCGCGCATGAGCGACGCACTGCGGCAGATCGAGGCTTTTGAATTTTTGTTCGAGTGCGAGTTGAAGACGCGCTCGCTCTTTAACCGTAATGCATGAACTGTTAAGGAGTTGCCCTGATGAGCAGCCTGTCCGTTTACCACGTCTCAAGCCCTGACATTCCGAACAAGGTGCTGACCCACTTTGAAGACATCGCCTCGACCCTGGCCGAGCAGGGCGTGCGTTTCGACCGTTGGCAAGCCGCAGCGAAAATCCAGCCCGGCGCCAGTCAGGAAGAAGTGATCGCCGCGTACCAGGAGCAAATCGACAAGCTGATGACCGAGCGCGGTTACATCACCGTCGACGTGGTCAGCTTGAACAGCGATCACCCGCAAAAAGCCGAGTTGCGTGCCAAGTTTCTCGATGAACACCGTCATGGCGAAGACGAAGTGCGATTTTTCGTCGCCGGCCGTGGCTTGTTCACCCTGCACATCGACGATTACGTGTACGCCGTGCTCTGCGAGAAGAACGACCTGATCTCGGTGCCAGCCGGCACAAAGCACTGGTTCGACATGGGTGAAAACCCGCATTTCGTCGCAATCCGCCTGTTCAACAACCCCGAAGGCTGGGTGGCCAACTTCACCGGCGATGACATCGCCAGCCACTTCCCGTGTCTTGAGGACTGAACCGATGCCGATCAAAGCGATTCTCACCGACATCGAAGGCACCACCAGCGCGGTGAGTTTTGTGTTCGACGTGTTGTTTCCGTACGCGGCCAAACACCTGCCGGACTTCGTTCGCGAAAATGCCGAACGTGCTGACGTCGCCGAACAGCTCGAGGCTGTGCGGCGTGACGGCGGTGAACCACAAGCCGACGTCGAGCGGGTCATCGAAATTCTCTTGGGCTGGATCGCCGAAGACCGCAAGGCCACGCCGCTCAAGGCGTTGCAGGGCATGGTCTGGGAGCAGGGGTATCAGGCCGGGCAGTTGAAGGGCCATGTTTACCCGGACGCCGTTGAAGCGCTGAAGCGCTGGCATCAGGAAGGCTATCAACTGTTTGTTTATTCCTCGGGTTCGATTCAGGCGCAAAAACTGATTTTCGGTTGTTCGGAGGCGGGGGATCTGTCGCCATTGTTCAGTGGCTATTTCGACACCACTTCAGGGCCCAAGCGCGAAGCGCAGTCCTATGAGCGCATCACCCAGGCGATTGGTGTCGAGGCTTCGCAGATTCTGTTTTTGTCCGACATCGTTCAGGAACTGGACGCGGCGCGCACGGCCGGCATGGCCACCTGTGGCCTGGCACGTGAAGGCGGGGAGTTGGCAGGGCATGTGACGGTGGACAGTTTTGCGCGGATCAGTCCTTCTGCCCTGTAAACCCCAGAACCTGTAGGAGCAGAGCTTGCTCGCGAAGGCGGCAGGTCAGTCAACATTAATGTCGCCTGACACTCCGCTTTCGCGAGCAAGCTCTGCTCCTACAGGGGATTGCGTGACGATTTATGCCGAGTGATAGGTCGGCAGTGCGAACCGTTGCTGGCTTTGCAGCATGGAAATCTGCGGCAGTTCGCTGGCCTGTTCGGCGACGTCACGGCGAATCGCGCTGATGACCCATGACAGCTGATCGCCGGCATGCAATTGCTGGTAGGAAATCGAACGTTTGAAGACTTTACCGTCGTGGCTGCGCAGGGTCAGCAGAATGCCGCCATCCGGCCGGGGCTGGGTGGTCACTTCGAAGTTGGAGAACAGCGACGAAAATTTTTCCTGGATCAGGCTCATGTCTATCAGCTCCATTTTGTGCTTGAAGGGCAACATGGAGGGGTAGTTGCAGTGATTGTGCCAGCACCTATATTTTTAAAATTTCATATAAATCAGTAAGTTATATTTTTATGATTTTTTGGCTTTCGTGCAATTTGCATGAATGGCCATCGTGCATCCTGCATTTTGCGAGATCGTCGACAACTGGATGGAACCAATCGCAACGGCGGAGTTCCGCTTTGCGAAGGCATCGGTCGCGGATACAAAACATTGCAAAAACCGCGTGTACAGCTCAAGAAGCCCTGACGTATTTTCGGCCTCAATCAACGCCACCCGACAATAAAAAGATCGAACGGGAGCAACCATGAGCCGCACGCTGCACGACACGATTACCTGGGGCATGATGCTCCGCAAGCTGCCTTCCATTGCCAAAGCCATCCCCCGCGTGGTGAAGGGCATGAAAGTCGCCAACGTCAAGGACCCGACCCAACCGTGTGGTCTCGGCTGGAGCTTCGAGCAGGCGACGTTGCGCAATCCCGATGGCCCGGCATTGCTGCAGGGCGACGTGATGCTCACTTATGCACAGGCCAATCAGTGGGCCAATCGCATCGCCCATCACCTGATTGCCCAAGGCATCGGCAAGGGCGATGTGGTCGCGGTGTTTATCGAGAACCGTGTGGAACTGCTGGTGACGATATTGGCGGTGGCCAAGGTCGGTGCGATCAGCGCCTTGCTGAATACCTCCCAGACCCGCGATACCCTGGTTCATAGCCTGAATCTGGTGGCGCCTGTAGGGATTGTGGTCGGAGAAGAGCTGGTTCCGGCCTTCAATGCGGTCCGCGAGCGGGTGGCCATCGATGTGGCGCGCACCTGGTTTGTCGCCGATCAAGACACTTATCGCGATCCGGGCAAAACGCCCGATGGTTTCATTAACCTGATGACGGCCAGCTGCGACGCGCCCAGTGACAATCCCGTCAGCAGCCGGCAGGTTTTTCTCGACGACCCTTGTTTCTATATCTACACCTCGGGCACTACCGGGTTGCCCAAGGCCGGGGTGTTCAAGCACGGCCGCTGGATGCGCAGCTCCGCCAGCTTCGGGCTGATCGCCCTGGACATGCAGCCGCAGGACGTCGTCTATTGCACCTTGCCGCTGTACCACGCCACCGGGCTCTGCGTGTGCTGGGGCTCGGCGATCAGCGGGTCGTCGGGGTTTGCCATCCGCCGCAAGTTCAGCGCCAGCCAGTTCTGGAGCGACGTGCGCAAATACCGGGCGACCACCCTCGGGTACGTTGGCGAGTTGTGTCGCTACCTGGTGGATCAACCGCGCAGCGTCGACGACAGTCGGCACAGCGTGAGGAAGATGATCGGCAATGGTCTGCGCCCCGGCGCGTGGAACGAGTTCAAGACGCGATTTGCCGTCGACCACATCTGCGAGCTGTACGCCGCCAGCGACGGCAATATTGGTTTCACCAACATCCTCAACTTCGACAACACCATTGGCTTTTCCTTGATGTCCTGGGAGCTGGTGGCGTACGACCACGACAGCGGTGCCCCCACGCGGGATGCCAACGGCTTCATGCACAAAGTGGCCAAGGGCGAGCAGGGGCTGTTGTTGGCGAGGATCGACGACAAGGCGCCTCTGGACGGCTACACCGATCCACAGAAGACCGCAAAAGTGGTGCTCCACGATGTGTTCGTGAAGGGCGACCGCTACTTCAATACCGGTGACCTGCTGCGCAACATCGGTTTCGGTCATGCGCAATTTGTCGATCGCCTGGGCGACACCTACCGCTGGAAGGGCGAAAACGTCTCCACTACCGAGGTCGAGAACATCCTGTTGCAACACCCGCACATCGCCGAAGCCGTGGCCTATGGCGTGGAAATTCACAACACCAATGGGCGGGCAGGGATGGCGGCCATCACCCCGGCCGAATCCCTGGCGACCCTGGATTTCAGTGAGTTGCTGGCGTTCGCCAGGCAACAAATGCCGGCCTATGCGGTGCCACTGTTCCTGCGGGTGAAAGTGAAAATGGAAACCACCGGGACCTTTAAGTACCAGAAGACCCGGCTCAAGGACGAAGCCTTCGACCCGAGCAAAACCGGCGATGACCCGATTTATGCCTGGCTGCCGGGCACCGAAACCTACGTGCGAGTCACCGAGCAGGTGCTGGCGGATATTTACGGAGGCAGGCATCGCTATTGAAAGGGTCGCTATTGAATATCGCTATGACCGTCCATGAGAAAAAACAAGTGACAGGTTCCGGGCTGCTCGGGAAACTATCGGCTTTCCGATTGACCGAATGTGGAGTCCCCAATGTCAGACAAAAGCCGCCAGATGACCCCCGAAGAGGCTGCTGAATTTGCCGAACAGGTGTTCAACAAAGCGCGCGAGGGCGATGCGGCCATGATGGCTGCGCTGCTGACCAAGGGCCTGCCGCCGAACCTGCGCAACCACAAGGGCGACACTTTACTGATGCTCGCCGCGTACCACGGCCATGTCGACACCGTAAAAGTTTTGCTCGAACACAAGGCCGATCCCGAGATTCGCAACGACAACGGCCAGAGCCCGATTGCCGGCGCGGCATTCAAGGGTGATCTGGCAGTGGTCAAGGCGTTGGTCGAGGGTGGCGCTGAAGTGGAAGGTTCGTCCTTCGACGGACGCACTGCGTTGATGATGGCGGCGATGTTCAACCGCGTCGAAATCATCGACTACCTGATCAGCAAAGGCGCCGATCCGAAAGCCAAGGACGCCAATGGCGTGTCTGCGCTGGACGCGGCCAAGACCATGGGCGCGGCGGATACCACGGCTCAGCTGCAAAAACTCCTGGCCTGATTCGGGCTTTTGTGGCGAGGGAGCTTGCTCCCGCTGGGCTGCGAAGCAGCCCCAAAATCAGCGATCGCGGTCATTCAGATAGACCACATTCACCGGATTTACGACTGCTTCGCAGCCGAACGGGGGCAAGCCCCCTCGCCACAGGTTCCTGCCAGGTCCCGCAATCCGTTTCCGAATGCGTTATCCTTCGCGCCCTCAAAATTCCCTCGCTACAGGATCCACCTCATGAAAGCCGCACTCGTCGAACTCATCAGCAAAATCAGCTCCGGGTGCATGGGCGAGGACGAAATCCTGAAAATCGCTGACGAAGCGGCTCAGGCCTACGCCGATCCCGAGGCTTTTCTGGCGGCCAATCCAGATATCAACTACGACGACACCTTTCCGATCCCGTTGGGCGAGTGGGTTGTCGTCGGCAGTCTGCCGGAAACCGTGCTGTTCCAGGCCGACACCTACATGGACCTGTTCGCGCAGATCGTCGCCTCGTTCGGCCCCGGCGTTGAGTTCAACATCAAGCCCAAGCAACTGGCCAAAACCGAAGCTCTCACGGCACTCAATCGCATTCAGGTGCAGATGAGCAGCCTGAACAAGGAAAACGGTGGCTACACCTTGATGAATTTTAGCCAGTTGCTCGACGACGAACTGCAAGTGGTGCTGGTCTTTGGCAACGACGTGCCACGGGTGCTGGAGTTGTGCGCCGAAGTCGGCATCGCCGCCGCGCCCTCCCTGGAAGCCCTGAAAGTGGCCATCCACGTCTGAAACCGTCTACAACGGTAATAAAACGGAACCCTCGCCAGGCCCGACTATCCTAAGAGTGCCTACCATTTTTTTGGAGCGACACCATGGGTTCCACGTTCAACACCCTGATCGGCCTGATTATTTTTGCCCTGGATATCTGGGCCATCATCAATGTGCTTAAAAGTGGCGCCGAAGTCGGGATGAAAGTCCTCTGGGTGCTGTTGATCCTGTTGCTGCCGGTGCTGGGCCTGATCATCTGGGCCATCGCCGGGCCAAGAGGCGATGTGCGGATCTGACGATCTTCATGGTAGGAGCGAGGCTTGCCCGCGAAAGGATCGCTGCGGTGTACCTGATAGACCGAGTCATCGTTCTTCGCGGGCAAGCCTCGCCCCTACCGGTGTGTGCATCAGAAGGTTCGACCTGTCATGTTCCGCGACGTAGAATGCGCGCCTTTCCCGGTCAATCGAGGCGATCGATTGGCCATCATGGGCGGGTAACCGTCCGTTGCCACCCGCATTCATCGGAGCACTTCCCATGAGCAATACCCCAACCAGCGAGTACCTGGAAACCCTCTACGAAGGCTATGGCCAGCGTTTTCGCATGGAAAAACTGCTGCACGAAGTGCGCACCGAACACCAGCACCTGGTGATCTTCGAAAACCCGCGCATGGGCCGGGTGATGGCGCTGGATGGCGTAATCCAGACCACCGAAGCCGACGAATTCATCTACCACGAAATGCTCACCCACGTGCCGATCCTCGCCCATGGCACCGCCAAGCGCGTGCTGATCATCGGTGGTGGCGACGGCGGCATGCTGCGTGAAGTGGCCAAGCACCGCAGCGTCGAGCACATCACCATGGTCGAAATCGACGGCACCGTGGTCGACATGTGCAAGGAATTCCTGCCGAACCACTCCAAGGGTGCGTTCGATGATCCACGCCTGAACCTGGTGATCGACGACGGCATGCGTTTCGTCGCCACCACCACCGAAAAGTTCGACGTGATCATTTCCGACTCCACCGACCCGATCGGTCCGGGCGAAGTGCTGTTCTCCGAAAACTTCTACCAGGCTTGCCACCGCTGCCTGAACGAAGGCGGCATTCTGGTGACCCAGAACGGCACCCCGTTCATGCAAATCGAAGAAGTCAAAACCACCGCCGGTCGCCTGCGCAGCCTGTTCCCGGACTGGCACTTCTATCAGGCAGCCGTGCCGACCTACATCGGCGGCGCAATGACCTTCGCCTGGGGCGCGACCGATACCGCTTATCGCAAATTGTCCCGCGAAACCCTGCAACAGCGCTTCGCCGGCAGCGGCATCATCACCCGCTATTACAACCCGGAAATCCACATTGGTGCCTTCGCGTTGCCGCAGTACGTGCTGCAAGCGGTGAACAAACCTAGCAACGACTGATGCTTCGTCGATAAGAAAGGCCGTCGCCGGTGTTTGAAACACGCGGGTGACGGCCTTTTTTCATGTCTTGCTTTTAGGATCCCTTGGAACGATCGGCCAATGCACGAGTCGAGATAGATGTAAGCCCATCCATGGGTTTTACCGAGGAGGCACCGATGCAAAAGTGGAAAATCACTTTCGTGGATGATCACGGTGAATCAGTCGACGAACTCTTCGAGTGCGAGGAGTGCCCGAGCAAGGAGCAAGCCGCCAAACTCGTTCGCGCCCGACGCCTGCCGGTCGCTGCCGAACTGGACCTCAATGATCTGGAGGGTCGTACCGCTGATCCGACCGTCAAAAGTCTGAAATCCCAAAACAGCATTGAAATCCTCAGTATTACTCCGATTTGATACACCTCCTGTCACATTCACCACCAGGCCTTGGCAGCGGCTCTGTCTTGAGGCTACTCTGCACCCGAGATCAGCGAGTGACTCGCTAAGGTCTGGTCTTGTCAGCTACATGCTTGTTTCCCGGCGGCAACCTCTGTTGCCGCATCGAAAGTGCAGGGAATACGGAAAGTCTATCCATCAGTCTGAGGGGGACGTTTCATGAGCACAGCCTATCAAGAAGACATCAGCAGCAGCGTGCTGCGCCGCATGAAAGAAGGCGGTTTCGATTTTTCACGATTCCATCCCATCGAGTTCTACGCCATTTTCCCGGACGAGGAGCGGGCACGCAGGGCGGCAGGTCATTTTTGTGGTGAATCCTTGAATGCCCAGATCAGCGCGCGTGACGACGGCGCGTGGTCGCTGGAACTGAGCAAAGTGATGTACGCCACCTACGACGGGATCGGCGACTTCGAGCAGGACTTCGAGGCGGTGGTCGAGCCTCTGGGTGGCATCATCGAGGGATGGGGCGTCAAACAGGAGATACGAGGGCTACTCGCATAAGCTTATGAACAGTGACACTTAGTAACGGCTGACCTTTGGGTTGGCCGTTTTTGTTTCGATCTTTTTATTTCGCCACATTTCAAACGGACAAAAAAAAGCCACCTGAACAGGCGGCTAAAGGGAAGAGCGATCAGTTTTCCAGCGAATGTACGGATTATCCGCATCTCCCTCCCGAGCAGTGAAATCAACTCTGACTATGCTGCTGATAGGCGACAGCATTGCTTCGCCATGAAGCGGGGGCGATCAGGGTGGGGCAATTACCGCACAGGATTGGTGCGGGGCGCGCAGCAACATTATCCAACTGATTGATATCAAAGCGTTTCTGCCTATGGCACGGGCCTTGCGAAGGCCTGGATGTCCGTGTGACAAGGAGTACGGCATGATCCGCACCTTTTTTGATGAGATGTACGATGCCGGCGGCCAGGTCCGTCCGCATTATCGGGAGTTTGCCCGTTGGTTGGCCGAAACGCCTGACGAGCTTTTGGCACAACGGCGACGCGAGGCCGATCTGTTATTTCATCGCGCCGGGATTACCTTCACGCTCTATGGTGATGAGCAGGGGACAGAGCGCCTGATTCCCTTCGACACCATTCCCCGCAGCATCCCCGCCAGTGAATGGCGGGTCGTCGAACGCGGCTGCATTCAGCGGGTCAAGGCATTGAACATGTTCCTTGCCGACCTCTATCACGAGCAGCGCATCATCAAGGCCGGCATCATTCCGGCCGAACAAGTGCTGGCCAACGAGCAATACCAGTTGGCGATGCAAGGGCTGGATCTGCACCGCGATATCTATTCGCACATTTCCGGCGTCGACTTGGTGCGCGATGGCGACGGCACGTACTACGTGCTCGAAGACAACCTGCGTACCCCCAGCGGCGTGAGCTACATGCTCGAAGACCGCAAGATGATGATGCGCCTGTTCCCCGAGTTGTTCGCGGCCCAGCGCATCGCACCGATCGACCACTACCCGAACCTGTTGCTCGACACCCTGAAAAGCTCCAGCCCGATCGACAACCCGAGCGTGGTGGTGCTGACGCCGGGGCGTTTCAACAGTGCGTTTTTCGAGCATGCGTTCCTCGCTCGGGAAATGGGCGTTGAACTGGTGGAAGGCGCCGACCTGTTCGTGCGCGACGACAAGGTGTTCATGCGCACCACGGACGGGCCGAAAGCGGTCGACGTGATCTACCGTCGCCTCGACGATGCGTTCCTCGATCCGCTGGCGTTCAACCCCGATTCGATGCTTGGCGTTCCAGGGCTGCTGTCGTCCTACCGCTCCGGCAATGTGGTGCTGGCGAATGCCATCGGCACCGGGGTCGCGGACGACAAGTCGGTGTATCCCTTCGTCACGGACATGATTCGTTTCTACCTCGATGAAGAGCCGATCTTGAAGAACGTGCCGACGTGGCAGTGTCGTAATCCTTCTGAACTGTCCCACGTGCTGGCCAACCTTCCGGAGCTGGTGGTCAAGGAAACCCAAGGCTCCGGCGGTTACGGAATGCTGGTGGGGCCGGCGGCGACGGCGGCGGAGATCGAGTCTTTCCGCGAGCGGATCAAAGCCAAGCCCCACGCGTACATCGCGCAACCGACGTTGTCGTTGTCGACCTGTCCGACCTTTGTCGAAAACGGCATCGCACCGCGCCACATCGACCTGCGTCCGTTTGTATTGTCTGGCCGCGAAACCCGGGTTGTGCCCGGCGGTTTGACCCGTGTCGCCTTGCGTGAAGGCTCCCTGGTGGTGAACTCGTCCCAGGGCGGCGGAACCAAGGACACCTGGGTGGTCGAGGATTGAAGGAAGCTTGCCATGTTAAGTAGAACTGCCTCGGATCTGTACTGGATGTCGCGTTACCTGGAGCGGGCGGAAAACCTCGCGCGGATGCTCGACATCAGTTATTCGCTGTCGCTGATGCCCCAGGACGGTCGTGGCGACGGTTTGCACGAACTGGCCATGCCGTTGCTGATCACTGGCACCCTGGACGATTACCTGGCGCGCCACGGCGATCTGCATGCCGAACGGCTGCTGCATTTTTTCGCCCTGGACGCGGCCAACCCGGCGAGCATCTACAGCTGCCTCGGTGCCGCGCGAGCCAGCGCCCATGCGGTGCGTGGGCGAATCACCGCCGACATGTGGGAAAACATCAACGCCACCTGGCTGGAAATTCGCGGGATCGCCGAGCAGGGCTTGAGTCGCTACGGCATGAGCCGTTTCTGTGAGTGGATCAAGGAACGTTCCCACCTGTTCCGCGGCGCTTGCTATGGCACGATCATGCGTAACGACGCGTTCCGCTTCATTCGTCTGGGCACCTTCATCGAAAGGGCCGACAACACCTTGCGCCTGCTTGATGCCCGTTACGAAATGGCCGGCGATCAAGCCGAAGCCGTCAGTGACGGTACGGCCCACGCCTACTACCAATGGAGCGCCTTGTTGCGGGCCTTGTCATCGTTCGAGGCCTACACCGAAATCTACCGCGACGCCCCCGGCGCCCGGCATGTGGCCGAGCTGTTATTGCTGCGCGCCGATGTGCCGCGATCCCTGCGAGCCTGCACCGAAGAGGTCGATCAGATTCTCGCTCAACTACCGGGGGCCAACGGCCGTCCCGCACAACGCCTGGCGGCGGAAATGGACGCGCGCCTGCGCTACACCGGTATCAACGAAATCCTCGACGAAGGCCTGCACACCTGGCTGACCGAGTTCATCCCGCTGGTGCGCCAGTTGGGCAATGCCATACACAGTTCCTATCTGGAGGCTGCATGAGACTTTCCATTAGCCACGAGACCGCCTATCACTACGAAGATCAGGTGCGGGCGAGCATCCAGTACCTGCGACTGACACCCCACGACAGCGAGCGCCAGCACGTGCTGAGCTGGCAACTTGACCTGCCGCGCCCGGTGCGCGCGCAACTCGATCCGTTCGGCAACATCCTGCATGTGTTGACCCTGGACGAGCCGCATGAGGCGATCATCATCGGCGCCCGTGGCCAGGTCGATATCGACGAGCTGC